>JAFGJH010000045.1 GCA_016929255.1 Candidatus Woesearchaeota archaeon | reverse complement strand
GGTCACAGACCGGTGGCATGCTCGCCCTGCGGGGCTCGGGTCGCTCGCTTTAGCAGCGAGCTTTTGACTCAGCGAATTCCACCAGTCTCGGACTGGTGGAATTTTAGCGCATTAAAAAATAAAAAATTTATTTTGCAGCAAGCTTGATGTCCTCTTCCTGGACAGTCTTCCTGCCTGCGTGCTTGGAAATCCTCGCCGCCTGGTTGCCGATATCCTCTGCAATCTCGCGCAGGACATCAGAGAAAGCCACCTTGGCCTCTTCGCTCACCCGCGCAGCACCAGCATTCTTAAGGATTCTTTCTGCAATAGCGAGCGGAATCACATGTTCCCTTGTCTTTGGCATCATATCACCCTCCAATATTTCTTGAAATATGCTTATGAAGCCTAAATGCCTATTGGTATTTAATATTTGCGGTTTTTTTCCTCCAATAAGGCATTATAATGCTCAGAACGCATGAAAAAATGGTTTTGAGGCTTGGATTACCACAAATCTAGCTATTGGTTGAATTCACGAAGAAAACAGCCCTAAACATCATTCAACTAGGTACTGTGCACTATACTTTTCGATAAGGTCCACCAGACAATGCTCCCTGACCAGCCGCGAGGCCTCTACATCATTCCCTTTTTCAAAGAAGTATATTGCGGTCTGCTTATAGAGCGCCTGGTCATCCTTACCCAACAGCTGGGCGCATCTAAGGACCCTGTCAGGCCTTCCTGCCATGTCATAAAGCTGCATAGCCCTAAGAAGCAGCCTCTCAGCGCCAGAATCCGCATTCACCCTAAGCGCTGCGGAACCGGCTTCGAAGCATGCATCAGCCTTCTCTAAAGGTCCGATACTTAAATCTGTCTCATCAATGAAATCTCTTCCCACACAACCACCCATACATTTTCAGCATGCTCTTGTTTTTAAACCTTTCCATCAGGCAGGCTCTGTCCCAAGTCGAGGTCAGCGCCCTTCGTGAGGATTTCATCACCAATATTTTCTAGCGCGTTGCGGGGGGACGTCCCTTACGGGGAGGCAGCGCATTTGAGAAGATTCTCGCTAAGCCGAACCTGGCGCTGACCTGCGAAGCAAGATTTTGGACAGAGCAGGCCTTGCCCGAACCAATCCGTAAACTTTATATACCCGTTCTCATTCCCAGTATACGAAAGACGACACTGGTGTGGACATTCGTTCACTACTTATTAGTCGTAAGTATCAGAGGCAACTATTTTATGTCAAGTAATTACGAATCACATCCGGACTACACTCCACTAACACAGCGGGTACAAGAGGCACTGGTAGGGAATTCTTCTAGTGGAAGAAGGATAGATGACTTTGTGCCAGAGGCAGAACTTCACAGATACAATCCCTCATTGGTTCTTTATGTCGCTGCGCAGCTCGGCTTTGAGATCCATGTATGCAGGTACGGCGAGGTCACACACACTCATGAAGAGCCGATGGCAAGGGCGAACGGTGTATGGATAGACATGCCTGCAGGGATTGAGGAAAAGTTCATGCGGGGCGGAGAGTATGCCCAACAGGAAGATCCGCACATGTGCTCTGCATGCGAGGTTGTATATCAGGAAATGGCTGAAAAGATAAAGAAGCTGAGGGAGGATGGCGCTCCTGAAGCACAGCTCGTGTCGTTTGGGTGCTTCTCTGACATAGTCCTTTGAGAACATATTTTTTCCAACAACAAATCTTAAATACCCCTGAAACTTTTTCTGGAACCAACATTCTGTCGTTTATGCAGAAAAAGAGTGGCCCCCATGCCGAAAAGAGTGCAATCCCCCAGCTCGATAAACACGTACAAGCAGTGTCCCCGGAGATACTTCTATCAGTACATAATCAAGTACCCCACAAAGGAGAACATCCACACAGTCAGGGGTAACATTGTCCACGAGGCGCTGGAGAAGTTCTTCAGCGTTGATATCAACACCATAAATGAGGGCAGCTTCAAGAAGGACATCTCGTTCTACATGAAGAATCTTTTTGATGCCTGCTGGGCAGGCGCCAGCACCAGGCTGCACAGGCTGGGGATAGATGATGAGAGGATATCATTCTATTACAATGAGAGCACGCAGATGCTCGCTAACTGGCTGAACCACCTCTTCGATGACCTTGAGAAAGAGATGAAGGGTTCCGGCAGCGGCATGCATGAGGCATTCAGGAGGCTGAAGCCCATAGAGCTCGAGAAGGAGTTCAGGGACAGCGAGCTTATGGTGCGCGGGTTCATCGACGCGATTCATAAGGACGGTGATGACATAATACTTTTTGATTACAAGACCTCGAAGTCCAGCGAACTGAAGGACGAGTACATGCTCCAGCTGGGAATCTATGCGATGCTGTACGAGAGGCAGCACGGCAAGTACCCGTCCAAGGTGGGGCTCTGGTTCCTCAAGGACAGGCCGGTCACGATAAAGGTCACGCCAAAGCTCATCAAGGATGCACTGTTCGAGGTCGAGCAGATACATTTAGCCACAGAGTCTGTGAAGATAGGCGATTATCCCAAGAAAGAGTCAGGCCTGTGCAAGTGGTCCACCGGCCAGTGCGACTTTTTCGACATCTGCATGAGAGAAAGATAAGGAGGTAATCAACATGGTGACTTGCGAATCTTGCGGTAATGATGCTATGGAAGGCGACAGCTACTGCCGCCAGTGCGGCGAGGAGCTCTCTTCAGAAGAGGTCCTCACCTGCGAGTGCGGCGCAGAGGTCCTTCCCAACGACAACTTCTGCCATTCATGCGGCGCTGCCTTCAGCGGCGAGGTGGAAGAGGAGGCTGACGAGGAGGAAGAAGGCGATGACCCTGATGATGACACTGAAGAAGAGGGTGATGGAGGGATGTTCTGAAAAAGAAATGAAGATTATTTTAGATCAGGTTGTCTATCCACACAAGCAGTCTCGTGAGCCAGCTTTCATTCTCAGGCTCTGCCTCTCCGCTGGCGCACAGCCCTTTGCTGCAGATGCCGCTTTCGCATTCATACTCTGCTGTGCAGCTCTTGCCGTCTTTCTTCTGCACGAGCCATCCGGTTCCCTTGCAGTATACATCCTTCCCGAGATACACAGCCCTTATGCCCTCGTCATAGCAGTTGTTCTGCGCCTTGCATCCCTGCAGGCAGACCCTTGCGTCTGTGTCCTTGTTCGCGTCGAGCAGGTATGTCTCTGTCTGTGCGGGTGTCTGCTCAGAAGCGCTCTCTGTTGCGCTGACCTGCTCCTGCAGGGGCTCTGTCGCGACGACCTCTATCTCTGTTTTGGTAGAACAGGGAGTGTCTTTTGTGTCTGCGAGAACGACCGAGGTCCCTTCCCTCTTGTCGTTGAGCTTGACTGACACGCCCTCTTCATTGAACAGTATGTATTCTATCTCTGTCATGCACTTGCCGCCTTTGAGGTCAGGGCATAGGCCCATGTCATACCATCCCTCGACAGGGGCAAGCTTTCCGCTTGTCTTGCGCAGCTTGACCTTGCTCGTGAAAGCGTCTGCGTCAATCAGCTCCCACTTCATCTCAAGCGAACCGTCATAGAACTCTGCATTGCAGTATCCTGTCTTTGTCAGGCCGTGCCTTCGCGGTGCGGTTATCTCGCATGGAGGTATGCCGACGTACCTTGCCACAAGCTTGCCTTGGAAGGTGTTCAGCTCTATCGTGACAGGCCAGTTGCATTTCAGGCCGCTTGACGGTATCCTTACCAGGCTCTTTTCGCCGAACCTGAGCTTGCCCAGCATAGGCAGGGGCTTGTCTACTGAGTGTGAAAACCGGCCGTCTGTCTTCTGCCCATCGAGCTTTACAGAGTATGTGTGCATCTCTGTGAGGTCAAAGTCACTTGATTCCGGGTTGACTATGTAGAACCTTATGGAATTATCTGATTCAACTGTCACGCCCGCTATGTCAAGCCTGTAGCGGCCGTTGTCCAGCTCATAGCCGTACACTGCGCTGGATACTGACAGCAGCATTAGCGCGATTCCTAACCATAAAAATGACTTTCTTATCTTCAAGACATCTCACCCAACAGGCCTGAATCAGGAGAAGGAGTATATAAAGATTTCGGTATTTAATCACTGCCCGGTGGAAACTATTAAATGCGTTCCCAGAGCTCCTTGAAGCCTTTTTTAGCGAAAAACAAGGGGTGCAATTCTATCTTTTTAGTGCTACGCAGGGCAGTGTATCTCGCTGGTTCTCTTTCCTTAAGTTTTGCCATTAGATGCCTGAACTCATGCTCAATCTGACCTGTTGTTACGCTCAACCTGAGCCTACCCTGCCTTCCTATCTTGCACCTGTCAAAGCAGTAGCCGCGCCTGCAGGATTCTGTATAGATTCCCTGAAGATAGCTGTTGATTGCTCCGCCAGGATTCTTGCTCTGCCTGAACCTTATCAGTTGAGGATGATTTGTATACCCGCGCGTCTTTCCCTTCAGTACTTTCTTGGCCAGCAGTGCCTCTCTCCAGCAGGCCACCAGCCCTTTCGGGTCCAGGTATTTTGGGTGTATGCTCCAAAGCCTCATACAGGTTCACCTTCCAGATGGTATACCTTTGCCTTCTTGACCTTTACATCGAGTGGCTGTCCTATCCCGTATCTCCCTTTTATGCCTACCGGCTTGTAGGCGTAGTTTCTTCCCACCCAGCTCTCGCCTGCGCCGACCGTCCCCCTCTCATCAACTGTCACGATGCCCTGCCAGCCCAGCCATGTCTTGTTGCGCGCAAGCGACACCTCTTCCTTGACTTTCCCCATCTCCCTGCTGCGCAGGTTTGTGCCCCTTCCGTGCAGCTGGCCTTCCATCGTTGCCGCAGCTGTCCCGGGCCTGGGCCAGAACCTGCTGACATTGACCACATCAGGCTGGACATGTAGAATTAATTCTTTAGTAGACTGAAAATCTGATGTTGTTTCTGTAGGAAAGCCACAGATAACATCAGTCGCGATAGTGATCTCAGGCATCGCATCACGGAAAGCAGAACAGATCCTCACAAAATCGGCAGCGATATACTTGCGGTTCATCAGCTTCAGCACCCTGTTGCTTCCCGCTTGAAGCGGCAGATGAATGAACCAAAACAATTTACCCTTATTCTCCTTATACACATCGATGAGGTCATCAAGATATTCGAGCGCGAAGTTGGGGTTTATCATCCCAAGCCTGACCATGAAATCCCCTTCCACAGCGCATACAGCGCGCAGAAGCGCCACTATATCTGTGCCGATGTCCTTTCCGTATGCTCCGCAGTCCTGTGATGTGAGCCATATCTCTTTGCACCCGTCACGCACATCAGAGATTACCTGCTTGACTATCTCTTCAGGGCCATAAGACACGAGCTCCCCTCTTGCGAAGCGTGATTTGCAATAAGTGCAGTTGCCGAGGCATCCTTCTGCAATAGGTATGATGCCGATGATCCTGTTCCTCCGCACTTTCGGGATGTTCATCCTCTCGTTCTTCTCCTCTTTCAGCAGATGAACCACATTGCCGGCGAGCGTCTCTTCGACGACATGCGCTATTCTGTTGAGCTGTTTTGTGCCGACCGCCGAGTATCCTTTCAGCTCTTTACTGAGATATCCCTGCTCTGCCTGCGGCACGCATCCTGCGCAGACAACTTTCTTTCCCTGCGCAGCAGCGTCAGACACCGCCCTGAAGAACTTCTTTTCTGCGAGCTGCTTCACAGAGCATGAGTTGACGACCACCAGCTCCGCATCACTGATGGATTTGGCAATAGAATGCCCTGCCTGCTTGAGAAGTCCCATCATGAGCTCTGAGTCTGCAAAGTTGAGAGTGCAGCCGAATGTGACAAAAGCCACTCTTGCCATGATTGCCTGGATTGGGGATATATAGTTAAATCTAACTAAATATTTATATATCCATCCGCCATAATATCATCTGTAGTAACACCCTTAAAAGTTGAGTGCGAGGTGTTTTGCAGTGATAGAGTCTGACAATATAGTGTTAGGAGGCAGTATAGAGCTTGTCGGCTTCAAGGAGCTTGACGGCGGCTCTATGGTAATTCTGAAGAAGATGGTCGGCAACCACGTCAGGAAGATGTCTGACACTGCCGAGAGTTTTGAGAAGCTGACCGTGACCATGAAAAAGGTCGGACCTGGCAGCAGGAAGTTCGAGATCCAGGCGAAGATGATAGACAAGGGCAGGCCTGTGACCAGCGAGGTCACTGACTTCAACCTGTTCTTCACCCTGGACAAGGCATTGACGCAGATACAGAACCAGCTGGCCAAGTGAGCATGAAAAAGAGGAACATGATGCAATACATCGTGCCTATCGGAATCCTCATGATATTTCTTGGAGTGATGACTGTCTTCATAGGCAGCATTCTGATGGCAGGCCAGCAGGCAGAAGGCGGCAACAAGAGCAGCAAGTCAGGCGTGCATGTCGGTGTGGGCGGCTTCATCGGCCCGATACCGTTCGGCTTTGCCAACTCGAAGACAGCGCTTTATGCAGTCATAGGCCTGGCAGTGTTCACATTGATAGTTTGGCTGATTCTTAGATACACGATGTAGATGGTGATTGCAGCCTCCACGAAGTCAGGAGTCAAGACAATCTCATGTATTGTTCTGCCGCAGGCAGATATGATATCGATTCTAAGTGAGAAGAAAAACAGTTGAAAAAAGAAAATAATTAAGTTTCAGGGCACAGCAACTCTTCCATCGTCTTTGCTCCTTCTGCTGTGTGGATAGGCAGCTCTCGCCCGTCTGCAGCGTCTCCGCCGTCAGCTTTCACAGATATCCTTCCTGTGGCGGCATCGACTGTCCCGTCGAAGGTATACCCTCCGACATTGACGCTGAAGACATCATAGGGTCCGTAGCGGCGGACAGTGCCTGTCATCATCCCGCTTGTGCCGAGGTCCCTGAACTGGACAATGCTGTATGTGCTGTCATAGCTAAGGTATTCAAGTATCCTTGTCACACCAGTCATTCCAGGCTCAGCGGGAGTGTCCTTGCTGAGCACGACATAGTTTCCAGGCAGGATATTGTGCTCATCGGCTGCGCTTGAGTTCCTGTACCATCCTCTGGCGCTTGTTGCTTCGAATGAGCCGTCTCCGTTGAGCAGCACTGTCCCGAGGTTGTAGTCTATGCCCTGCTGGTTCAGGAAGCTGAGCGGTCCGCTGTCGCAGACAGCCGCGTCTGGTGTGTCACTGTCACCGACAGCAGCACCATCACCGGAATCATCGCTCACTATCGCGTCAAGGTCAGAATCAGGTATTGAAGCGTCTGCATCAGGTGCAGAATCCGGGATATATGCATCAGCAGTAGCATCTGCAGAGCCATTGTCAGCATCATAGCCGTCGAATTCTCTGGGAACCACGCTGCCGCAGCCTACAGCAGCGACAAGCGAAACCAAAGTGATTAGGCGTTTCATTTTATCCCTCGACAAATTTCATGCGTATTTCGATAATGAGTCCTGTCTTGCTTAATAAGACCAACGCACCCATATTTAAGTTTTTCCGTTTTAATTACTAACAAGTGATTAACCAAAAAAGACACCCAGGCCACACACTCAAGAACAAGGAACGTCCGCACGTATTGTTCTGCCGAAGGCATGCATTATATCGATTCTAGGTGGGAAAACCAGACCATAAACTATAATCAGGCAAATAAAGAAAAAAAGCAGGAATGGTCCGCCCCCGCTGTTGTCGGTCAACGCACTTCATTTGTTGTCTTGGTGTAACCAGACTAGGCGTCAGTTGTTGGTTCGGGTGGTGCAGCTACCATTCCTACTGTGGCAAAAAAGGCATATGAGAAAGGTTTTTGATGATCTTGAGCAGGTGTGCAAGGGATATATGAAAACATGCTTCCAAGCCAGTTTATCGGCCTCAGGAGATATTTTATTCCCTTTATGTGGGGGTGTGTTGGTTCCATCATTCACCTATTAGACAGGTTTGCGTAGGTATATGTTGTATGTAGAACTCAATACATCATGGACATTCTAGTATTTAAATCTTTTGCTTTTTTAAAGGGAATTTTATAAATTATAAAAAAATATAGAGTGAAACACAGGGTGTTCATCAGGCGCAGAAACCGACTGCAGAAACAGCCTCCAAAATCCTGTTTTTCAGAAAACTGAAATGCCTGAATTTAAGCTTTCCAGGCAGTATAAAGCCATTTTTCAAACAGAAAAGTATATATATCAGCGTTCATTATTGAACCACAGATTCTTGTGAATTTTACCGTCGAGAAAACACACATTTTAGTCAAAGAACCAAGATGGCAGAAACACCTCAAAAAAAGGAAGGAGAAGGCTACAAAGCATCATCCATAACAGTCCTCGGTGGACTTGATGCTGTCAGAAAAAGGCCTGGCATGTACATAGGTTCTACAGGGCTTCCTGGCCTGCACCACATGGTCTACGAGGTGGTCGACAACTCTATTGATGAGGCCATGGCCGGATTCTGCAAGAACATCCAGGTGGTCATACATTCTGACAGTTCAGTATCTGTTCTTGATGACGGAAGGGGAATCCCCGTAGATATCCATCCCAAGTTCAATGTTTCTGCGCTTACAGTGGTGATGACCAAGCTTCACGCAGGCGGAAAGTTCGACAAGCAGTCGTACAAGGTATCTGGCGGCCTGCACGGCGTGGGGGTGTCTGTCGTCAACGCCCTGTCAAAAAAGCTGTATGTTGAGGTCTGCAGGGACGGCAAGAAGCATTCCCAGGAGTTCTGCCGCGGTGAGCCTGGTGAGTTCAGGGTGCTGGAGGACACTGACAATACAGGCACATTGGTGAGGTTCTGGCCTGATGATACCATAATGGAGACGAGCGAGTTCCATTATGATACCATATCTGCAAGGATGCGGGAGCTGGCTTTCCTCAACAGGGGCATCAGGATCATATTGTCTGATGAGCGTTCAGGGAGCAAGGAGGATTTCTTCTATGATGGAGGCATAATCTCTTTTGTAGAGTTCATAAACAAGAACAAGAACCCGGTCCACAATCCGATATACTTTGAGAAAGAGAAAGAGGGGATATATCTTGAGATATCCCTGCAGTACAATGACGGGTATCAGGAGAACGTGTTCACTTTCGCGAACAACATAAACACTACAGAGGGCGGCACGCATCTCATGGGCTTCAAGGCGGCTTTGACAAAGACCCTGAACCGCTACGCTGAGCAGAACAACCTCGACAAGGACATAAAGCTCTCCAGCGACGACGTGAGGGAGGGCCTTGTTGCGGTGATATCCGTGAAGCTCGCTGAGCCCCAGTTCGAGGGCCAGACAAAGACAAAGCTGGGCAATTCCAACGTGAAGGGCATCGTCGAGTCGCTGGTCAACACAGGCCTGAGCACTTTCCTTGAGGAGAACCCTGCTGTCGCGAAGCTGATAATCATGAAGTCTGTCCAGGCTGCGAAGGCTAGGGAGGCTGCGCGCAAGGCAAGGGACTTGGCCAGGAGGAAGGGCGTGCTGAACGGCGGTTCTCTGCCGGGCAAGCTGGCTGACTGCTCTGAGCGCGACCCTGCGAAGTCTGAGATTTTTGTCGTCGAGGGTGATTCCGCAGGCGGCAGCGCAAAGCAGGGCAGGGACAGGGCATTCCAGGCCATTCTCCCTCTCAGAGGTAAGATCCTGAACGTGGAGAAGGCGAGGCTGGACAAGGTCTTCGAGAACAATGAGATATCCACTCTCATCACCGCCATCGGCTGCGGCATAGGGGATGATTTCAAGATAGACAGCACAAGGTACCATAAGATAATCATCATGACTGATGCGGACGTCGACGGCTCGCACATCGCAACTCTTCTGCTCACATTCTTCTTCCGTCATGCGAAGCCGCTCATCGAGGCGGGCTATGTGTACATCGCGATGCCTCCGTTGTTCAGGGTCGCGAAAGGAAAGTCATACAGGTATGTGTATACCGACGCTGAGAAGGACAGGGCAGCTGCCGAATTGGGGGGTGAGGGCATCAACATCCAGCGGTATAAAGGCCTTGGCGAGATGAACCCTCACCAGCTCTGGGAGACTACTATGGACCCGGCATTGCGGACCCTCAAGAAGATCACCATAGAAGATGCTGTAAAGGCTGACCAGATGTTTTCCATACTCATGGGCGAGGAGGTGGAGCCCAGGCGTGAGTTCATAATGAGGCACGCCAAGGATGTGATTAATCTGGATGTATGACTGGTTATGCAAAGAGTAAGAAAACTGAATGAACCTCCCCGCAGCAAGCTGCGGGGTATCAACCAGTTAGGAAATGCTTAAGGCTATAATTTCTATCTTTTGAGCCTTGTTT
>JAFGJH010000044.1 GCA_016929255.1 Candidatus Woesearchaeota archaeon | reverse complement strand
TTTCCAGCAGGGACTGCTCGGAAGGGCAGTAGTCAAGGGAGACCTCGTCTCACTCGGCGGAACCAAGCGCAGAAGAAGCACGATGAGCGAGAGCCCATTCGAAGACATATTCTCGATACTTGACGAGAGCATGATGGGATTCGGCCTGGGAGACATCAAGTTCGTAGTGGCGGACACCCTGCCCAAAGGCGCGGTCCTGATATCCAACACCACAGACGTGGTGTTCAACCCTGAGGCGGTCGAGCTCAAGGAAGAGGAGAAGGCGCTCGAGGTCACTTACGAGGACATCGGCGGGCTCAGGGACGAGATAAAGAAGGTCAGGGAGATGGTAGAGCTGCCGCTCAAGCACCCTGAGATATTCGAGAGGCTCGGCATAGAAGCACCGAAAGGCGTCCTGCTGCACGGGCCGCCGGGCACAGGAAAGACACTCCTCGCAAAAGCGGTCGCCAACGAGACAAACTCAAACTTCTACGTGATAAACGGGCCAGAGATCATGTCAAAATACTACGGCCAGAGCGAAGAAAACCTGAGGAAGAAGTTCGAAGAGGCCGAGAAGAGCGCCCCGAGCATCATATTCATCGACGAGATAGACGCGATAGCCACAAAGAGGGAAGAGACAAAGGGCGAGGTAGAGAGAAGAGTGGTCGCGCAGCTCCTCGCGCTCATGGACGGCCTACAGTCAAGGGGAAGGGTCGTCGTCATAGCCGCATCGAACGTGCCGCACCTGCTCGACCCTGCGCTGAGACGGCCCGGAAGGTTCGACAGGGAGATAGAGATAGGAGTGCCTGACAAGAAAGGCAGGCTGGACGTGCTAAAGATCCACACGAGGAACATGCCGCTCGCAGAAGACGTGGACCTGAAGGAGATAGCCAACGTAACCCACGGGTTCGTCGGCGCGGACCTTTCCTCACTCGCTAAAGAGGCTGCAATAATCGTGCTGAGGAAAGTGCTGCCGGAGCTTCAGCTCGAGAAGGACGAGGCAATACCCAAAGAGACTCTCGAGAAGCTCAGGATATCACAGAAAGACTTCTGGGACGCGCTCAAAGTAGTCAGGCCAAGCGCGATGAGAGAGGTGCTGGTGGAGGTCCCCAACGTCAAGTGGGACCATGTAGGCGGTCTTGACAACGTCAAGCAGGAGCTCAGGGAAGCGGTCGAATGGCCCCTCAAGAACGCAGAGGTATTCACGAGGATGGGAGTCACGCCGCCGAAAGGCATACTCCTGTATGGACCGCCGGGCACAGGAAAGACACTCCTCGCAAAAGCGGTCGCCAACGAGTCAGAGGCAAACTTCATACTCATAAAAGGCCCGGAACTGCTGTCCAAGTGGGTGGGAGAGTCCGAGAAGGCAGTAAGGAAGATATTCGAGAAGGCCAGACAGACATCGCCGTCAATAGTCTTCTTCGACGAGATAGACTCTCTCGCGCCTAGAAGGGGAGCGAGCGGGGACAACAGGGTCTCAGAAAGGGTGGTCAACCAGCTGCTCACAGAGATAGATGGTCTCGAGGAGCTGCACAACGTGGTGGTCATAGGAGCGACAAACAGGCCCGACATACTCGACACGGCACTCCTCAGGCCGGGAAGGTTCGACAGGATAATAATGGTGGGGGCGCCCGACGAGAAGACAAGGGAGAAAGTGTTTGAGATACACACCAAAAACATGCCTCTCACAAAGGATGTCAACATAAAGGAGCTGGCAAAGAAGACAGAAGGATATGCAGGGGCTGATATAGCCAGCCTCTGCAGGGAAGCTGCGATAATCGCGCTGAGAAAAGACATGAAGTCAGAGCACGTCAGCAAGAAGGACTTCGAAGAGGCGCTGGACAAAGTGAGGCCATCTATAACCAAGGAGATAGAGGACTCTTACAAGACGCTGAAGGATATGTTCACGAAGGCAAGGGCGAAGGAGATGAAGGAAGCCAAGCCCAGCTATTTCATGTGAAGAAACATGGACAAAAAAACAACCGCGACCATCGCCATGCTCATTCTCATATCACTGATTCTTCTCGGCTGCGCAAGCCAACAGCGCACGATAGTGAGCCAGAAAGGGGCTGCGCAAACGACGCAGGAGGCGACAGACAAGACCCCTGAAGAGGTGCTTGTGAAGGAGATAGAAGGCGGAAAGCTCGTCGAGGTGTACGATGACTATGTGCGAATGGCGCCAGGGGAGATAAAAAAGAACTGGATGATAATCAACAATGTCAAAGACTATGACGAGGAGTTCATGATCATACCCTGCGGAGGATGCGACTTTGAGGAGAGGGTGCATGAGATAGGCGCAGGAGAATACAAGATAATCAAGTTCAAGGTGCGTGCGATGGAAGGGCAGAAAGAGATAAAGGTGAAGGACCACCTCAACAACGCCTACGGATTCGCCCAGATAAGCATCATCGTCGAGTGAAAAGATCGCGAGTTGGTAACAATGGATGCAAAAGCAGGTGATAAGGTAAAGGTAGTGTGCGACAAGGAAGAGCGCAAAGGAATTCTGATAGACAGGAAGAAAGATGTCACAGTCATAAAGCTCGACAACGGCTACAACATAGGAATAGAGAACAAGAGGATAAAGAGCATAGAGATGATTGGCAAAGGCAAGGACATCGAGATAAAGTACAGCAGGAAGGCAGAGACCAAGAAAGGCCTCCCGAAGATAGCCATACTCCACACGGGCGGGACCATAGCGTCTAAGGTGGACTACAGGACAGGCGCAGTATACAGCTCATTCAGGCCAGAGGACCTCCTGGGCCTCTTCCCCGAGCTGGGGGACATAGCAAACTTCGACTCGAGGCTTATATCCAACATGTGGTCAGACGACCTGAGGTTCAAGCACATATCAGTCCTCGCAGAGGCTGTCGCCGAAGAGGCGAAGAAAGGAGCCGAAGGCATAATCATCGGGATGGGAACAGACAATCTGGCGGTCGCCTCGGCAGGGCTGGCGTTCGCGCTCGAGGTGTGCCCGATACCAGTCATACTTGTCGGGGCCCAACGCAGCAGCGACAGGGGAAGCAGCGACGCAGCAATGAACCTGGTCTGCGCAGCAGAGTTCATCGCGAAGACTGACTTCGCAGGGGTCGCGCTCTGCATGCATGAAAATACCGGCGACGACAGGTGCGCAATACTTCCCGCGTGCAAGACCAAGAAGATGCACAGCAGCAGGAGGGACGCATTCAAGCCCGTTAACGACTCGCCGATAGCGTTCGTGGACTACAAGACACGCAAGATACAGTTCAAGAAGGCAGAACACGCGAAAAAAGGCGGAAAAATGCTCGCGAAACCGAAGTTCGAGGAGAAGGTCGGGCTGCTGAAAGTCCACGTGAACATGTTCCCTGAGCAGTTCTCATTCTTCAAAGGATACAAAGGGCTCGTGATAGAAGGCACTGGCCTGGGCCACACGCCGGGGCAGGTGCCGAACGAATGGTGCGAGATACACAAGAAGATATACCCTGCCATAAAAGAGGTCGTCGACTCGGGATGCGTCGTGGTCATGACTACCAGCACCATATTCGGCAGGGTCCAGATGAATGTCTATGACAAAGGAAGGGACCTGCAGCAGCTCGGAGCGCTCAGCGGAGAGGACATGCTCGCAGAGACAGCGCTCATGAAGCTCGCGTGGCTTCTGGGAAACTACCCTGCTTCCGAAGCAAAGAAACTGATAGGACAGAACCTCCGCGGCGAGATAAATCCAATGATAAGCGAGACAGATTTCCTGAAAGAGTAGAGCGAAAGAACAGAAGATAATGATAACCATCGAAGAGCTGATAAACAAGATAAGGTGGGACAAAAGAGAGGAGCCTGCCGACTATTCGCTGTTTTACCTCGACCGCGTGACCCGAAAGCTCATCGAGATAAGGTATAAGAACATAAAGCGAGTCGAGGAAGGTTTCATGGTGATCGACAGGGAGGGGGTGGAGACAAACATACCCCTCCACAGGGTAAGGAAAGTCACAAAAAAAGGAAAGACAACATGGCAGAGAAGCTAGACTACAAGAAGATAGGGCTCAGGTGCGGCATCGAGATACACCAGATGCTCGACACACACAAGCTTTTCTGCAGCTGCCCCTCCAGGCTCAGGGACGACAAGCCAGACATAACAGTCAGGAGGCAACTGAGGGCTGTCGCAGGAGAGACCGGAGAGGTAGACATCGCGGCACGCCATGAGATGGAGAAGGGAAGCTACTTCATATATGAGGCTTATTCTGACACAACATGCCTCGTGGAGCTGGACGAGGAGCCGCCGCACCCCATGAATGAGGAGGCGCTGCGCACGGTGCTGCAGGTCTGCAAGATGCTCAACGCAAACATCGTCGACGAAGTCCAGGTCATGAGGAAAACCGTTGTGAACGGCTCGAACACGAGCGGATTCCAAAGGACATCGCTCGTCGCAGTGAAAGGCTGGATGGATGTCGACGGCAAGAGAATAAGCATCCCAACCATATCAATAGAGGAAGACGCAGCAAAAGACATAGGCAAAGGCACCGACAAGGACGGCAGAAGGTTCGTAGTCTACAGGCTCGACAGGCTCGGCATCCCGCTCATAGAGATAGGCACAGACCCAGACATAACATCACCGGAAATGTGCAAGGCCACGGCTGAGAAGATAGGCATGATACTCAGGTCCACAGGAAAGGTCGCCCGCGGCCTCGGCACGATAAGGCAGGACGTCAACATATCTGTCACCGGAGGCGCAAGGATAGAGATAAAAGGCGCGCAGGACCTCAAGATGCTGCCTACTCTCGCAGATTACGAGGCAAGGCGGCAGCTCGCGCTTCTCGAAATCATGAAAGAGCTGCACAAGAGGGCTCCGCTGCCTGACAAGACAGGATCAAAAGAGGTCACCAGCATATTCAAAAAGACTGAATGCGGATTCGTGAACAAAGCCATAGCAGGAGGCGCGGAAGCGCTGGCATTCACGCTCCCAGGATTCTCAGGACTCCTCGGAAAAGAGACACAGCCCGGGAAGAGGCTGGGAACCGAGCTGTCAGACTACGCAAAAGCCAAGACAGGCATCGGCGGGATAATACATTCCGACGAGGACCTTGACAGGTACAGGTTCAGCAAAGACGAGATAAAAGAGCTGAAGAATACCCTCAACACGGAGGAAGGCGACGCGTTCGTGATGATAGTCGCAAAAGAGGAGACTGCCAAAGCTGCAATGAAACACGTGATTGATAGGGCAAAGATGTGCATGTACGGCGTCCCCGGAGAGGTGAGGAGAGCCAACCCTGACGGGACGACCACATACATGAGGCCTATGCCCGGAGCGGCGAGGATGTATCCCGAGACAGACATCCCGCCGATAAGACCTGATGTCTCAGGCATAGAGATACCTGAGCTGCTGACAGAGAAGAAGGAAAGGTTCAAGGGGATAGGCCTCGCAGAGGACCTTGCAAGAGACATCTCCAGGTCAGGCAAGAATGAGGCGTTCGAGAGGTTCGTGGAACAGTTCCCGAACGTGAAGCCCGCGTTCATAGCAGAGACCATGATATCCCTCCCGAAAAACATCAAGAGGAAGTACAATGCTGCGGTCTCAGTGCTGAAAGACACAGACTTCGAGAGGATATTCTCCCTGCTCGACGCAGGCAAGCTGACAAAAGACAGCGTAGAGGATATACTGCTCAAGACATGCAGAGGGGAGAAAGTTGACTACACCAGATACTCCCCCCTGACAGAGAAGGAGCTCGAGGAGGAAATAAAGGACATTCTCAGGGAGAGCAAAGGCATAGAGTTCAACGCCCTCGTCGGCAAAGCGATGGGCACGCTCAAGGGCCGGGCAGAAGGCAAGAAGATAATCGAGATGCTGAACAAGCTCAAATAGGCGGACCAGGAACGAAGGATTGCGCTAAGACTTCTTAAGGAAAAGCCACTTGCTGACCCAGAGCATGGACTCGTCGCTGTAATAGAACGCGTTGTGAAAAGGCTCTCCCCGCCGGTCATAGACCTCGAGAAAGTTCCTGTGCCTCCTGATAAGACCCCCGTACTGCCTGACATAAGCGCGGAAGCGCTTCCTGTCATACCTCTTCACGACATCAAGGAAGCAGAGTCCCAGGTGCATCCAGACAGTGTCGCGCTCATAACCGCCTGAGAACATGTCAGAGAAATGCATCCTGCTGATCCTCCCCCTCTTTGAAGTGTATTTGAGGGGAAAAGGGTCTGTCAGGCCGGCACGCTCCATCGAAGCCATGCAGCGGTCAAAGACCTGCTTCTGGTCAGTCACACCGCACCAGAAAGGGAATGTGTTGGCATCGCCAGTCACCACCTTGCTGAATTCCGCATCGTCATGGAAGTAATTCCCGTTCCAGAAATTCGCGAGCAGGGACTTCCTTGTAGCGGACGCGTTGAACGGGCAGCAGAATCCCACCGAGGCCAGATCCTCTGCAAGCATGAACAGCATGCAGTTGGAATAGCAGGATGAGGACCTCCTGGCCTGATCCTTCATCGACGAAAAATTCCGGTCGAGACGGACAAGGCAGGTCTTCCTGTCTACGACCTCACCATCATAGAACATTATCTCGCTCTCCAGGAATCCGCGGTACTTCATGAGGATTTTGTTTGCCCCTGAGACGCGTATCGCATGGATTATGAACGGAAGGGAATCAGCGCCGTAGCAAGGAAAATCAAAACACGCGCCGCGCGGAGAGACAGATGTGGTGATTCGGCCGTGCTTCCTGAAACAGGACAGCGCATAGTCAAGAGTATGTATCACTTTCTTCCTGTACCCGAGCTTCACCAAAGCTTCGGCACACATGCCGAAATCCCTGCAGTAGAACTCGCTGAAGTGACCTGAACTAACCTGAAAATACTTTTTTTCTTTGTTCCAGCAGGAGTCTATGATCTGTTTTGCGACGCTTTCAGGAGAACCTGAATACTTTCTTATGCCTTTCTTTCCCACATTACGGGCCCGCCTGAACATGCGCAATGCTGCGGAAAAATGAGCCAATTTCATCAACGCGGCTGAGGGGATTCGAACCCCCGACCTACTGCTTAGGAGGCAGTCGCGCTATTTGCCCTACAGCGAATCCAGCAAGGACTTGATGTATCCAGGCTGCGCTACAGCCGCATATGGCCTGTGAAACTGCAAATATTTATAAGGCTTTCGAGCGCAAAAAAATGTCATGTACAAGATAAAGGAAAAGCCAGAAGAATTTGTGGTGGAAGAGCAGATACAGCTTGAGCTGGAGGATTCAGAGCAGTATGCCTATTTCTGGCTGAGAAAAAGAGGATACACAACTGTCAAGGCACTGGAGAGCATAAGCAGGTTCCTCAAGTGCAGGCTCAAGGACATCGGCTTCGCAGGCAACAAGGACAAGCAGGCCGTGACAAGGCAGGCGATATCAATAAATGACCCTGCGAGCAGGATCGGCGCGGGAAGGTTCGAGAGATTCAACACGGAGGACATCTCACTGGAGCATATTGGAAGAGGAAAGAACCCCATAAGCCTCGGCGAGCTCGACGGCAACCGCTTCGAGATAATGATACGGGAGTGCGACAAGGAGCCTGCTTCCATAGCTCAGTTCATCAACTACTTCGATGAGCAAAGATTCTCGCAGACAAATGTAGAGGTGGGGAGATCCATCGTGAAAGGAGAGCTCAAGAAAGCATGCGCAGCAATAGATGCGGAGTCAGTCAGGTCGCATCTTGAAGAGAGCCCGACAGACTTTGTAGGGGCGATGAAGACCCTTCCCCTGAAGATAAGGATCATGCATGTCCACGCATACCAGAGCTGGCTCTGGAACACAGCAGTAAGTCAATACTTACAATGTAAGTATGATGTCTTAAAAGTGCCTTACAGCCTTGGAGAGCTGTGTTTTCCAAAGGTCTCGGTTCCGCGGATGAAGGTCCAGATAGTGGGTTTCGGAACTGAACAGGGAGAGCAGGAAGTGATGCGGATAATCAGGGATATCATGAAAAAAGAAGAGATAACAGAAAGGGACTTCGTGATAAGACAGATGCCTGAGCTCAGTTCAGAAGGCGGGATGCGGGATATGGTCGCAGAGGTCAAGGAGATGAAGATTGAAAAGAAAGGAGAAAAAGAATTCTTAGTGAAATTCTTCCTGCCTAAAGGCTGCTATGCGACAATGGCTGTGAAAAGGATGATGGCCTAAGGCAATGTCTTCATCGTGCCCATCCTGCAGTCCACAAACTTCCCGTCCTTCATGATGCGCTCTGTCTCGATGCTGACAAAGCCCTTCGCGTTCATGACAGCGTCGAACCAAGGGTCAGGGAAGCGCTCCTTCTTCTTGAACTCATCGATGGTCATCCAGGCATTCTCACCCTTGTGGGTCTTGGACTTCAGAGTACCTTCCAGCCCACCCAGTCTGACGTAGAACATGATGTGATGGTGGAGCAGCTTGCCATCCTCATAAGTCTTTGCCTGGTTTATGCCGATAAGCTCAGACTTGTTAGCCTTCAGGCCGCACTCCTCCTCGATATCTCTTCGTGCACACTCCTCGACATTGAAACCAAAGTTTATCTTGCCTGACATCAGGCCCCAGTAACCATAGAACGGCTCCTTCAGCCTCTTCTGAGCGAGGATTTTGTTGCAGTCCTGCACTATGAGCACATGGGCGAACGTAGGGAACGCAGCCTTCTGGCCGGTATCTCCCTCAATAAAAGAAGAGAGCCTCTTGCCAAGCGCAGAAAGGGAATAGTATCCGTTCTCCTTCTGTATTATCTCCTTTGTCTCAAGCACCCCCAGATGATAAGCAAACTTATTAGACTCCTTCTCATCACCCAGAAGCTCCGAGAAAGACATCTCAGGCTTATGGATAAGCTTCAATACTATGCTCTGCTGTATCGGATGGTCAATCTCCATGCTATGCCGGGAGAAAACGGAAATATAAAAAATGTTGCTCAAAACGATTTGAGCTTTAAAAAGAATCAAGCCTTGAGCAGCTTCAATATCTCATCAGCCACTTCCCTCGGCACAGGGCTGTTCGCGTCAGCATGATGGACAACACCCTTATTCTCGTAGAAAGCTATGAGCGGGCCGGACTGCTCATGAAAAGTCGCAAGGCGCTTCCTGATGGCCTCGGGCTTGTCATCCTCCCTCGTGTACAGCTCACCGCCGCACTTGTCACAGATGCCTTTCTTCTTCGGAGGAAGGTTAGTCAGGTGGAAGATGGCTGCGCACTTCCTGCACTGTATCCTGCCGCCGAGACGCTGGAGCACAACATCCTCACGAACGTCAAGAACTATGACATGATTTATCTTGGTTATCCTGTCCAGAGCCTGCGCCTGGGGAAGAGTCCTTGGGAAACCGTCAAGCATATACCCTTTCTTGCAGTCAGGCTTCTTCAGCCTCTCATCGACAAGCTTTATCGTCACTTCATCAGGCACGAGATTCCCTGCATCGATAAACTTCTTGGCCTCGAGCCCTACAGGGGTCTGGTTCTTGATGGCCTCCCTGAACATGTCGCCAGTGGAGATGTGCGGAATGTCCAAGTCCACCTTCAGAAGAGAAGCATAAGTCCCCTTGCCTGCGCCCTGCGCTCCGATAAGTATTATGTTCTTCATCCTAAATACCCCACAACCTCTTTTTTCGGAATGTCCTTCTGCCAGGACTCCTTCATCCTCCTCACAAAAGAAAGGATGGACCTCTTGAGCTCAGGCCATTCCTTCATGAAATCATTGATGAACCTCGCGTTCAGCTCATCAGAATCATCAAAAGAAAGCTCTGTGGCGAGCCTGTTGAAGTACATAAGCCTCTTGTAGAGCAGTATTATCGCCTCGCGGTCAGCATCACTGAACACATTCGCCTCCCTGTAGCTCGCGAAGCCAGACTCCGGATGAAGAAGCTCATTGAACATCTTGACAGCAGACTCCAACTTATCCTCTATCTTGCGCCTTATCTCCCTGAGAAGGAATTCATCATCCTCTATAGTAGATATCTCAAACTCCCTGTCCATGACATCAAAGGCAGGAATCCTGTACCTGGCCTTCAAACCCTCATAAAGCTCTTTCATGACAGAACAGGATGATTCCGGGCTCATATTTAAACTTAATGCCAAATGTTCAGAAAGATTAAAATATGCCGCCACCACAACAATTGCTGGAAAGGGGTGGAGAGATGGTCAGGCATGGAAAGGGACATAGATGCAATAATTCTCGCAGGCACCAAAGGCACCTCCAAGCTCAAACTAGGCGATCTTGAGGACTATAAACCGTTCATAAAGATATGCGGAAAGACGATAGTAGAATATGTGATAGAAGCAGCGCTCGACTGCCCTGAGCTAAGAAGGGTCTATGTCGTGACAGACCTGGCGAGGATGCACCACGCGCTCGCAAAGAGCGGGCCGACAGATGATGAAAGGCTGATAGTCATACCAGACGAAGGGAGCATAATATCAAACCTCAGGTCAGCCATATCATACCACATACTCCCTGACGCAGGATTCGAAACATTCGAGTACGATAAAACACCCACACAGGCGTACCTAAGGAGGAACGCGGGGGCACATGACCTCCGGACAGTCGGGCTCTACGGCGACAGCCCCTTCATGACAGGAGCGGACATCAGCAGGTTCATAGAGACATCAGACCAGAGCGCAGACTATGTTGTGGGATTCTCAAGAGAGGCAGAGCTGACAGATCTCGAGAACGTGGCGGGGGAGATACTCTGCTCTCCTGAGCTGAAGACAGCGCTATTCCCTTTCGCAGGCACTGCGATAAGGGCAAACAACATGGTGATGGGAAAGCCGCTCAGGATACCTGACGAAGTCTGGAACCTGGCACAAGCGGTCTATGACAACAGGCACCTGCTCACCAAGAAAGGCGAGAAGAACAAGAGGAACTGGAGGAAGATATATGAGATATTCAAGGAATACACTCTCGGCCACGCGACCAAGAAACCCACCGTGCTGTGGGGGTTCCTCCTCGGGGCCGTGCTCTACAGGAAGTTCAGGAAAGCGCACGACAGGGGCAAGGAATGGGCTGCCGAGAACATGAGCCAGGATGAATACGAGCTCGCGGCATACCATATCACAGGCAACAAGTGCTACGGAAGCATGAACATATGCGACGTGGCGATGCCGACCTTCGACGTGGACAACGAAGAGATGCTGCGCAGGCTGCTGGCGTGCGACTCTGATCTTTTCAGAAAGATGAGAGCAGTAAAAAGGGAATACCCCAAGAACTTGGAGATAGAGCTTGAGAAGCTCGTCGAAGAGCATCCAACGCTGTTCGACCGCGCAGAGCCCATAGATGAAGAAGAATGGCAGAATATTGTCCGGAAAGAAGGAATATAACGATAAGTTTTTATTCAGCAGCACTATTTCTCACAGCATGGACAAAAGAGCGCAGGGCATGGGTGTCATCGGAGGAGGCCTCTTCACACTTGGCGCATGTATGGCCATAGTCGGATATTTCTGGAACCAGAAACCCCTTCTTTACGCAGGAATAGGGCTTTGTGTGCTTGGGGCGGTGGCATACAAGCTGGTGAAGGTATGAAAAGTCACAAGATGGGATCTTTGAAAACAGTCACCCATACGAGCGGTCTGCTCGAAATAAGCACAGATGAGCCTAAGGGTACGCTTGTCGGACTACTGAAGGCAGCAAAAAAAGAGGAGAAACTCCTCCTCACTGACACCAGTTCTGCATTGAAGTATTCAAGACGCGCAATAAAACTGGCCAAGCCATACAAGACAGACATATTCGGAGAATCCTTCAGCATCAAAGGCGGATTCAGATACAGGAGGTTCAAAAGACTGATCAAAGAATCCCTGCAACTTGCCATCAGCGCAAAGATCCACCTTCCTGCAATCGAGATGGTAGCAAATGAAGTGAAGGCCTGGCTTCTGAGCCATAAAACTGACACAACCGCAGCCGGACTCCTGCCAGCAGATGAAAAAGTCATCGCTGAAGTACGCAAAGCAAAAGATCTCCTGGAATCCGCTGTCAAAAACCTCACAGAGCTGGACAGCATAGACTGGGGCACTGCTTCGGGTCCTACCTCCTTCTCCATCAGCATGCATTATGTCCCTGTCGAACATGAAAGCAAACACGAGATAGGGCTCAAGTTCCGTGCAGACTGGATAAACCCCTTGAGAAAGTCAAATGATGCGCTCGAACATTTTGCAAGTGCGGTTGAAAACATCTTCGAGCTGCAAAGAGAGATAAACAAGAAATATAGGATATGATTAAAGCCCCCGGCGAGAGTTGCACTCGCGACCTTCTGATCGCTTCGCAGCAATACGGGCCTATGCCACGCACAGACTGATACAAGTCAGATGCAATAGCTACTATGCTACGGGGGCATAACAGCAGGCAATGGGAGTTCTGGTCGGTTTAAAAAGATTGTGGTTAGGGATTTCTCATAAAAGAATAATATAAAACAACGCCTGCGGCGAAAAACCACAGTCAGACATTCTGCAGCAGCTAACTTCGTGGTCTGCATTCTCCTGACGGCGCAGGGTGGGTTGCGGGGCCGGAAGGAGGGACTTACTTTTCAGGCTTGCTTAGAAGTACGATGTTCCTGCTGAGGCTCTTGTGGACATAGACGTTGAACTCGTGCTCAACGATGAACTCAGTCTGGTTCAGGAGCTTCCTGTGGTCCGCTGTGCTGGGAAATATGAGGACAGCCTTGTAGCGCAGTATCTTCCAGAGGGTCTTGAGGAAATCAGCATACAGCTTAGGCAATTCATCAGTGACCTTAGAGCTCTTGCCGTAAGGCAGGTCAGTCACTACATAATCAACCAGGCCAGAGAGGTGGGTGGCATCCCTCTTCTCAAGGCGGAAGCGCTTTATCTTGTAGAAGTCGAGGTTCCTTTCGCACTTCAGGAGCATCCTGTCGCTGATGTCATAGCCGACAGTGTTGAACCGCATCAGGCCCGCCTCGATGAGTATGCCCCCGCTGCCGCAGAACGGGTCGACAAGGATCTTTCCGACAGGTATGCCTGTGAGGTTGACGCAGGCGCGGGCAAGCTTCGGGTCTATCGTGGTAGGGTGCTGCTCAGGCCTGACACTGGGCCTGCGCTTGTGGAACTCATGGTGTATCTCCTTCAGCACCTTGCCGACAAACACCTTCTCCTCTGTGACTATGATCTCTATCTTCGTGCGGGCGTGCTCAAGGTCCACACGCGGCTCCTTCACCTTCTGCCAGACATACTTGGCGAACTCAGCCTCCTTCTCGTGCAGCTTCACATGGCCGAGGTTGATTATGCGCATGGAGAAATTGCGCTCGTAGACCTTCTTCCAGTCAAACCGCTCCATCTCATTCTTAAGGTCCCTGTAGTCGCACTCGAAAAGGTACTGGTACACCTTGCGGGCCATGGCGAGCCTCTCAAACCTGAAATCAGCATCAAGGATGAGGACATTCTCGAACATCCAGTGGTCCTCTGTGCCTGCGAGGGCCAGGACCTCCTCCCTTGCGATGTCGAGGTTCTCCCCTGAGAGCAGGAATATGCATTTCATGCATAAGCTGAATGAAGGGGGTTTTAAATAACTTTGTCTCAAAAAAACGCGTATATTAGGTTGATACATATTGTATATTGATTGTATACTAACAAAAGTTAATAAAAATTTTTATTAATGGTTGATAAAGCGCCCCAAATACTTAAAAATAGTAAAAATTACAGAAACATTTATAAATAGCGTTTATATATCATTCTGATATATGGATGATTTGCTTTTGCACATCAGGGTAAGCAAGAAACTGAAGGATCAGATGCAAGTTCTGATAGACGCGGGTTACTTCAACAACCAGGCTGAAGTGGTCAGGGAAGGTATCCGCCACACGGTCATCCGCTACAAGGATGAGCTGCCGAACATAGGACTGGAGAGACAGAAGAAGCGCTAGACAGCAGAATAGCCTCCGCGCCAGAGGAACTTGCCAGGAAAGGATAGTCAAACGAGCAAAAAAAAGAAAATGAACCAGAACGACATCAAGAAGATGAGGATCAGCAACAATGCGCTGTTCGTGCTAGCCATACTGCTTATAGCCGTGAACTCATACACGTTCATGGTGGCCTCAAAGGATGTCATCACAGGGAAGGCCGGTTCGGCGGCAGGAACCACAATGATATGTATAGGCGTACTGCCTAACATAACAGAACCAAGCCCCGGCTCGCCAGAAATCATCAACGGAACATACAACACTTCACTGTGGGGGTCTAGCGTCAACTTCGTCGATTTCTATTACTATTATTTCGGGATAGTGGAGCAATGGTTCGGAACAGACTATGATGCAGAGAATGACTCCTATTTCAACGCGACAATCGACACGACCACGATACCTGACGGGAACTGCAACTACAGGATAATCGCCAGATCAGTGGGGATCTGCAACACCAGCGTCGTTAAGGGATCAGTGTCATTCACAATCAACAATGTGGATGTAGAGCCAATATGGAATGAGTTCAAGAACGAGTTCTCTACAAACTTCTCAAACTATACCTCCTGGGTGCTGATGCCGGAAGCGCACATAGTGGTGCCTGACGCGGGCAGAATAGTGTTCACCCACAGGAACTTCGATTCGGCAGACCTTGACAGCATGTTCAACATATCATACAACAACATCACAATCTCAGTCTCGCCTCTGACATATGCCTGCTTCTATGACATAAATTACCTGCTCACCTTCTTCAACATCACCCAGTTCGCGGAACCGGTCGTCCTGAGGAACGGAGTGCCCTGCGGCTACCAGTGCTACAACTTCAGCTACGATTCCGGCGATTACTCCTTCTACGTCAGAGTGGCGGGAAACGACACGTTCACAGTAGCCGAAGGAGGCAACCTCACACTGGACTTCACATTCCTGAACTTCACATTCCTTGGGTTCGACCTGGAAGGCAACAAGACATTCGACAACTCTCCGACAATAAATGTGACCACTTTCATGCACGGCTCCATCCAGGACATCCCGATAAGCGCCACCTGCCATATCAAGACAGACTATGACCCGCTGACATTCACCATGATGGACATCACCGGAGGGATAAACCACTCGCACACCCTGCCGGAGCAGAACTGGTCATACCTGCCCACCAACATGGGGCACTACCCAGAGATACAGCACCACGACTACTATTCGGGCGCCCACGTGGTCACGGTAAACTGCAGCGCGCAAGGACAGGAAGCAGTCAAGAACAACAGCATATACATCACCTACACCCAGAGGGACCGCGTATACTACGCAGACGGAGACACTGTCGAGATGTACCTGCACCTGGAAGAGCCAGACCTCAACATCAGCGTGGACTTCTCGCAGATAGACTCCAACTTCGATCCCGCAAACGTCACGGTCATCAACGACGGCCTCGACTACAACATAAGCTACAACATAAGCCATACCAACACAAAACCAGACGCACAATACAACATAACCATAGAAGCGTCCAACTCCACAGGACACGAGACCATGAACGGCACCATATTCATGTACCTGCACAACACCTGGCTTCGCTCTGACATAGACGACGCATTCGACTGCTGGAGCTTCAAACAGGGCTATTATTTCGACGAAGTCGCGTGCGACTGGGAGTCGGACCTAAACCATGTCACCGACAACGTGGACGCTTTCACCGTGGAAGTGAGCTGCTTCGACACGATCGACAATGACCTGGACGGCAAGACCGACATCAACGACACCGACTGCGCAGGAATATACTACACGATAAGAAGGTCTGTCGGAATAAACTCAGCCTTCCTCGGCGACCCGTGCTTCAACAATGTATGCCGCGTGTGTCTCGGAGACAGCGACAACAACGACGACGGCATATGCGACTCCAGCGTCGGGGTCAACGTCAGGTACCTCAATAAGGTCAGGCCGGGTCAGACGCTCAGGGCCAAGTTCAACAAGGCGTCGATAAACAACCTATCAGTCAGGGTATCCATAAACTACCTCAACGACAGCTTTGACGTAAGAGACAGCACATCAAGCATAGAACAGCTGCCCAGAAAAGAGCTTGGAGGATGCGCAGCAGGTGCCAACTGCAAGTCGGTGACCGGCACGACATTCGGGCCAGGCCTCCCAGACAGGTTCACAGGGGAGCTGAACGAGCGCATAAACATCACGCTGTCAGCAGGATCGCATCTTGGACCGCACCCATACCTTGCGGCCGGAAAGAGCATAGGAGGCAGCTCAGCATTCCAGAACATGGTATTCTTCGAGGTGACAAGCGACGCGATAGCCAACGAGAGCGACAACGCCACATACTGCTTCGACAGAGAGGACAACGACCTCAACGACCAATACGACTGCTTCGACATCTCATGCAACCTGACATACAACCCCGCAAACGCAAGCCAAAGGTGCGAGTACCCCCACGAGATCACCTGCGACGACGGCTATGACAACGACTGGGACGGATACACAGACTGTCAGGACAATGACTGCTTCCAGAAGAACGGGACCACAGGACCATGCTACGCGGTCGAAAACTTCAACGCGACAAGCTGCGCAGACTCGATAAACAACGACTTTGACTGGGGCACCAGGTGCAATTCAAGCGTCTCAGCATCATACCAGACAAGGCAGACAAACGGAACCTTCGCGGGGACGATAAGCCTGACAGACTGCCTTGACATAGACTGCAACGGACAGGTCGGAAACACCTTATTAGGAGCAATCTGCCAGTACTGCACAGAGATCACATGCAACGACTACTTCGACAATGATGCAGACCATCACTATGACTGCACCGGAAACGCATACAGGAGCAGCTATGAACGTGACTGCGACAGGTGGCATGACGTGCTGCTGACCTGCCCCATGACAGAACTCAACTGCTCAGACGAGCTGGACAATGACCTTGACTCGGACAGCATGAACGGAGAATACCTGTGGATGGGACTGCCCGTATATGGAGGCTGGGACTGCCAGGACCTAGACTGCATATACAAAATCGGCGACGAGGCTACGGGCGCACTGTGCGAATACAGGAATGAGACCATCTGCGATGACAAATTTGACAACGACCGGGACGGATACACAGACTGCGAAGACCCAACAAGCTGCAAAGGGCTCAGCGGAGCGGACTTCAACATGACTGGCCTGTGCAGGCCTTGCGCAGAGATTGAGAACATATCGATAGATGCGTGCAGGGACGGCGATGACAACGACTATGACGGCCCGATTGACTGCGCAGACATAAACTGCTCAGGGCTTCCAGGCCCAGGAATAGGGCTCTGCGGACTCACAGAGAACAACTGCACAGACGGGATAGACAATGACTATGACTGGCTTACAGATGCGAATGACCCAGACTGCGCAACAGCCATTTACACCACCGACGAACTCGGGCCAGGACAATGCCACGACTCCATCGACAATGACAACGACGGGCCTGCTGACTGCGCTGACCCTGACTGCGCAGGAACCATGATCTGCGTACTCGGCTCATACAACAATCCCTGCTACCCGATAGGATATGTGGGCGCAATACAGGTCGGACGCATCAGGTACGTCCATGCCGGAGACAACTTCACAGCTTGCTACACCCGAAATTCTCTCAACACAGACTCGGTCGTACTCAAGCTGGGCAACATAGAACACAGCCTCCGGAACATATCCCCCCTGCTCGATAACACAACATCATTCATGACCGGAACCACCACCAACTTCGTGAAAGTCAATGACACACACGGCCTGAAGGCACAGAACGATGACGGATTCAGCGGAAACCTCAACCTCAACCTGACATCGACTACTGACAGCAGCACAATCCCAGGCACATACACCCTGTTCATCTCCACATCAATCCCAGGGGTGTACAGCACAACGACGACAACCACATACATTGCGGAGAACGAACCCCCCACAATAGATAACATAACCATTGCTATCGGCAATGTGATGACCGGCCCTGACGAAGTGAAAGTCCAGTTCACAGTAAACGCCACCGACAACGGAACTTACAACTCAGGGATAGCATTCTGCACAATGAACCTGTCAGGCGTTTTCGTGGTGAACTCGAGCACCTGCAGCCATTCAGCAAACCTTACATCCGGCACATACAACATAAGCGCCATCGCCTATGACGGGGCGATGAACCCAAGCGACCTATTCTGGAGAGAATTCACATTCACTGCCGCGACCATTCCTACGCAGTCGGGAGGGTTCTACAACCCGCACCCTGCAGAGAATTACCCTGACAAGAACTTCTTCAATGACACCGAAAAGCTCAACATAGGCGTGAACTTCGAAGGAGGAAGCGGCTTCGACGACAACGATACAGGATGTGTGGTCAACATAAGGAACAGCACGCACATAGTCTCCACACAGTACGTCAACCTGAGCGTGGTCTCGGACGAAGCGCACTGCACAGGACAGGTCGACCTCTCACCACTCATGAACCTCACGAACGCCTCCAACAGCTCAGTGTTCCCGTCTGCAGTATACTATTTCGATGTCACTGTGCAGGACAACTCATCAATGAGCGGAACGAGCACGATGGAAGACTTCCACTTCTGCCACTACTATTATGACAACGCGTCAAGCAAATACAGGTGCAGGGACGCATGCGAGGAGATGCTCATATCCAACAGGCCGCCGGCGCTCCTTTCAGACATACCCAACCAGACCTGGCCGAGAGGCACAAAACTGTCAGTCATAGACCTGGACGACTACTTCATAGACCCTGACAATGACCCGATCACATACACCTGGGTCATAGACAACCCAAGGATAAATGTCTCGATAGACCGAACGAATCTCGTCACTTTCGCACCTGACCAGACATTCTACGGCTTCGCGTATATCACATTCTATGCCAATGATTACTTCACATCCACCCCCTCAAACATAATCATGCTGGAAGTCCTGTTCACACCCTTGCCCCAGATACCCCCCATACCTGCCGGAGGGGGAGGCGGAGGAGGAGCAAACCTTACCAAGATAGAGATATGCGAGGAAGACTGGATATGCACAGACTGGGGGCCATGCCTCCCCTCGGGCTATCAGTTCAGGACATGCAGGGACAGGAACGAATGCGGAAGCACAAACAAGATGCCCAACACGACAAGGGAGTGCATATACATCCCCACCTGCAAGGACAAGATACGGAACCAGGGAGAGACCGGAATAGACTGCGGAGGGCCGTGCCCGCCGTGCCCAAGCTGCACTGACAGCATACTGAACCAGCAGGAAGAGAAGGTATCACAGATTATGTCCGCAGACACCAAGGACAGGTCCGACTGCGGAGGGCCATTCTGCCCCGTCTGCCCGACGTGCGAAGACAACATCATGAACCAGGGCGAGGAAAACGTGGACTGCGGAGGGCCGTGCGGACCGTGCGCAACCTGCAATGACGGCATCAGGAACCAGGGAGAGGTGAACATAGACTGCGGAGGGCCGTGCCCGTCATGCAAGGTCCACATAGAAGCCAAAGCATTCAACTGGAACCTCCTGCTGCTGATAGTGTCATCGCTGCTGCTGCTGCTGCTGCTCCTGTTGGCGCTCCTTTTCGGAGTATTCAAGAAAAAGTTTATAAGACTAAAAGCCAAATTGCTGAACTACTATATGAGGTTGGTAAGAATGTTTGAAAAGAAAAAACTGGTGGAAAGAGAGCTCCCAATCCTGCAGTGGGCAAATGTCCATCTGACAAGCATTGAGGAGCAGATACCCTCAAAAGATGAAGAACACCTGGCCAATGAGGTTGACAAGCTGGTGAGGATACTGTTCAAACGCGTATTCCTCATAAGATACGCCTTCACGAACGACGAGCTCGTCAAGGAGCTTGACAAGCACAAGGTGCCCACAGTTCTGAAAAAGGCCGTCGAGATACTGTTCGAGGAGCTGTCCCAGATAAAATACGGGGGCGAATCAGTGGATAAGGAAGAAATAAGGACACTCATAGGCCAGGTGAGGGTCATCACCGAGAGGCTGGTCAATGAGATTGAGACAAAGAAGAAGACAAAGATCAGCATATCTGAGAGGGACATAGAGAAGATCAGCGAGACCCTGTCAGGGGCAGACAAGCTGGGAATAAGCGAGACCATGAAGAAGATGAGGAAATAATGCACAGTATACGCTTCAGGCGCACACGAAAAACATGATAAACAAAGAAGACATAAGCCAGGCGAAAGGAAACAGGAACGCAGCCATAATGTTCCTGCTGTTCGCTGTAGCTATAGCGATGATAACAGTGCTTATCCTGAACAAGGCACAGATAACAGGACTGCACTCGCTGGAGACGTTCGAATCTGACGCGACAGTGACGGGCTCAAGCCCTGACCAGAGCCTACATTTCGAGACCATCCCCAACTTCATAGCGAGGACAGGACAGAAAGTCAGGCTTCAGGTGCAGCCCAACAAAAAAGATGTGGTGTTCAGCGATGACACCACCCTGTTCGAGATATCACGGGAAGGGATGATAGAATTCACGCCGACAGAAGAACAGGCCGGAAAACACAATGTGTGGATCATAATAAAAGATGAACAAGGCCATCACTATTACCAGAATGTAGTCATATCTGTAGAGGACTGAAATGAGCGGAAAAAGCATGAATAAGAGAAGGGCAACATTCCTGATGCTCATAGCCCTGCTGGCATCTGCCATATTTGTCCTAGCGGCAGGAACCGCGCCGTATTTCACGCCGACCCCCCCATCATCAATAACCTGCTACCAGAACTCAACATGCTTCTATGACTTCAATGCGACAGATGATGAAAGCGACCCTTTCCGCTTTTCCATAGATGAGCCGCCGTACATGTCAAGCAAAATAGACCCCATAACAGGAATAGTAAATTTCACCCCCACAAACGATGAGGTTGGAGTCTATGCCGGCACTTGGGTCATAGTGAAGGAGACAGACACGGGCAATGGCACGCCGCACGTAATGACCTGGGCAATAATAAACATAAACGACCCGCCGAACATAACATCACACCATCCTGAGAACCTGACCAATCTGACTGTCAAGGAAGGGTACGGGATGGAACTCAACATCACGGCAGACGATCCTGATCTCATATTCGGGGACTATCTCACATACAGCTGGCTCATAGACGGAGCGCTGAACGACACCCTCCTCAACTACACAGACAACATCGCAAACTACACCCCTGACTATTTCTCTGCAGGGATCCACAACATCACAGTCAATGTGAGCGACAATACCAGCACGTGGACATTCATCAACTGGACAGTGAATGTCACGAACGAGAACAGGGCACCGATCAACAATGACACCATACAGAACATCACGATGGTCGAAGACACCATAAACGAGAGCGTATTCAACCTTAGCGACTATTTCCACGACCTTGACCTTGATGACTATCCCATGCAGTACAACGCAACATTCATAGTCGGAGAAAACATAACCATAATCATCAACGAGACAGAGCCGAACAATGTCAGTCTCATACCTGATCCTGACTTTTTCGGCATCAATGTGGTGCAGTTCAGCTGCTTCGACGGGTACAACACCACCTACAGCAACAACGTGACTATAAACGTGACAGGAGTCAACGACCCGCCCATAGTCACGCAGGTCGCCAACCAGACCGCATACACCGACACGCTCTACCAGCTGCAGATTGATGCCTACGACCCTGATTTCGAACCCCTGACGTACTATGACAATACAAGCCTGTTCGACATAAACCCCTCGACAGGATTCATCAGCAAAATATTCCTGACATCAGAGATAGGGAACTACCCCATAGAGATCAACGTCAGCGACGGGACAAGCAACACCTCGATGGTCTTCAACCTGAGCATCATAAACAACACCGCTCCGGTGCTCGGCGGAAAGCCCCTGCCAGACATATTCACGACAGAAGGCAACTACACATACATCGAATTCAACGCAACTGACGTCGACCTGCTCGACCTGCTCAACTTCAGCCTGACCTCATCGCCTCCGAATGACAAGCTCAACATAACAACAACCAACACCTCACCTCTCGGAGCAACAGCATTCATAAGCTTCATTCCTGACCAGTCGGATGTCATAGGCAGCCCTTGGGTGGTGACTGTCAAGGTGAATGACAGCAAAGGCGCAACAGACCAGGATACATTCAACATAACAGTAATCAATGTCGAACATCATCCCCAGCTCCAGCCCTATCCTATACCCAACCAGAGGATGAAAATCAACCTCACCTTCTCGATGAACATCACGGCGGCTGATGAGGACGGGAATCTCGACCTTTTCGGAGACAACACAACATTGTTCGACATAACCACGGCACCGGACGGAGGGGCATACAACAAGACAGGAGCCATAGAATTCGTCCCAGACGACTCTGACTTCGGGGAGCACTGGGTGAACATCACGATAAACGATTCTTCAGGCAGGTACAACTGGAGCCTGGTCCTGTTCAACGTGACATACAACACGCCACCCGTAATCGAACCGGTTGCGGACCAGAACGCCACCGAAGACCACCTGTTCGAATACCAGATCAATGCATCGGATCCTGACCCCCAGGACGTGCTGATATACTACAGCAACACCACAATGTTCAACATCAGCAGCAGCGGCCTGATAAGCTTCATGCCGAACGTAAGACAGACCGGAGAGCACATAATAAACATCACAGTGAGCGACGGCGAATCCAACGTTTCGACGCTGATGAACCTGACAATCGGGGAGTACAACGATTATCCTCACTGGATGCCTCCGCTCAGCGAGTATTACACCAACGAGTCCAGATACATGAGCACGACAGCATGGAACTCATCATGGCTGCTCAACCACTCGACAAACATGACCGTGTGGAACAGCTCGCTCTACGAGAGGAACCTGACGCTGATATACATGGATGCATATGACGAAGAGTCAGTGACGCTTTCATTCTCCATATCATATGTCAATTTCACAAACGCCTCAAACGACACGGTGACATCAGGGATAGAGCTGATTAACCTGACAAGCCACGACGGAAACACGGCACTGGCAAACCTGACACCCAACAATTCACAGGTGGGCATCTATTATGCCAATTTCACTATTGACGACACCACCGGAAGGCTCAATACCACAACGATACGGCTGGAAGTATTCAATGTCAATGATGCACCGATAATCACAAACCACTCACCTAACACCACATACTACCAGAACATGACCGAGAACTCCTCGATGATGTTCAATGTGAGCGCAATCGACATAGACTACGGCGACTCACTCCACTACCAGTGGGCACTTGACGGCAGCAACATCACAGGAGCCAACCAGTCATACTACAACTACACGACAGACTTCCTGTCAGCAGGGTGGCGCAACATAACGGTGTTCGTGCTTGACATGACAAACACATCCACCATGCTAAACTGGACTGTCAATGTCTCAAACATAAACAGGCTCGGCTGGTTCGGGCAGATAAGGCAGTACAACCACACCCATTTCAACGCAGGGCTGACAAAGACAAACCTGACAGTCCTGCCTGAAGAGGAGGGGGTCATACTGTACAACACAGGCGTAGCGTACTATCCAATCGGACTGTTCGAGTCCTCAATACTGGACACCTACGAGACAAACTACCACCACAAGTTCACCACAATAAACTGGTCAGGCAACACGACACCCCCTGAAAACACCACCTTCAACATCTCATTCCAGACCAGGACAGCAGACGGCCTGACTCAGACAACCTGCCCAGCCACGATAACCTCCAACTACAGCGACCCATACAAGGTACCTGACTCAAACATAACATCAGAAAACCTCAGATGCATACAGTACAAGTTCATCATGATAACCAACAACAGCAACCAGACACCATCCATAAACAGGGTAATCTTAGGGTACGCAATCGCGGACAGGAGCCAGGAGCAGAACACCAACCAGAGCTGGATAGACCTCGACACGTACTTCTACGACCCGGACACCGATGACAACATAACATTCAACGTCAGCAGCCCTAACGGCACAGCAGTGAGTGAAGTCAACATATCAATAGAAAACTCGACCCACAAAGTGCATGTTGTGACCAATAATGTATTCGTAGGCTCTGTAAAGCTCGTCTTCCACATGTCCGACGGTTACAACACCACCTACAGCAACATCATAACACTCAACGTGACAGAGGCGCAGTCCATCCCGCAGGTAATAATCATCCCTGTGGGCGGAGGCGCAGTGGCACAGCCAGTCCCTTACGAAGTGCCGAAATATGTCACGACACCCGTCTCCTTCAGGCTCATAGCTCCCCAGATGGTCACAACATACGTCAACAACTCGATGGAAGTTCCGATAAACCTGTTCAACAGCAACTTCACCATGGAGAACATACGCCTGAAGGCGACATCGCCGAACGAGAACGTGAACATAAGGCTCTCAAAGGAATACATCCCAATCATGCAGCCGAACCAGAAGGAATTCCTGACGCTTTTCATCGACTCATTCAAGACATACGGAACATATGAGATACTCATCGAAGCAACAGCCGACGCGATATCAGTCGCAGAGGACGGCACAGAGAAGAAATCAGAGTTCAACGAGAAAGTCAAGGTATTCGTCAACTCTCTGCTCAAAGCAGAAGGCAACGACACCCAGGTCAACACAAAGCTCGCTTTCGCAGAGGACCTGCTTAGCACCAACCCTGAATGCCTAGAGCTCAACGAGTTCCTCAAGAAGACAAGACAGATGATAGCGGAGAAGAACGAGAAAGAAGCCGCCAAGATGCTTGACCAGATCATCGAGAGCTGCAAATACCTTATAGCACCAAAAGAGGCCGCTCCGGAGGCCGAAGAGCCTACCAAGGTGTACGGCATGCCAACCGAATCATTATTCATACTCGGCACAGTCGCACTGATAACACTCATCGTCGCCATAGCGTTGATAATCGGCTGGTCGCACATAAAGTCCAGGAGGAAAGAGCTGACCAAGAAGAATGAATGAATAATAAATGAATAATGAATGAATAATGAGCAATGATACACATCAAACATATACCATTTAAGAGTGCTAATATAAGTTTTTAAACCAAAAAGAGGTGATTTCACAACATGGCGCTTTTCAATAGCAGTAAACAGGACACAGGGGATACTGGAATATCAAAAGAAGAGATAAAGGCCCTGGAAGGAAAGATCAAGGAATACCATAAGCTGATCAAGGATGCCAAAGAGGAGATAGGAAAGATAGTCATAGGGCAGGAAAGCGTCATCGACAGCGTGTTCAGGGCCATATTCGCCAACGGCCACCTGCTCTTTGAGGGGGTCCCGGGGATAGCCAAGACGCTCATGGTAAGGACAGTTTCGCAGACCATGGGCTGCTCATTCGCAAGGATCCAGTTCACGCCGGACCTGCTGCCTTCAGACATAACAGGACTCACATCATACCAGAAAGAGAAAGGATTCTACATCATAAAAGGCCCTGTGTTCGCGAACTTCATCCTCGCAGACGAGATAAACAGGGCGCCGCCAAAGGTACAGTCAGCGCTCCTAGAGTGCATGCAGGAGAAACAGGTCACCATCGGGCATGAGACCCTCCAGCTGCCGGTGCCTTTCTTCGTCATGGCGACGCAGAACCCGCTCGAGCAGGTAGGAACATATCCGCTGCCCGAAGCGCAGGTCGACCGATTCCTGTTCAAGCTGATGGTAGGATATCCAACCAAAGAGGATGAGATAGAGATACTCAACAAAAACATGACCATCCACAAATTCGAGCATTTCGACGTCAAGCCGATTTTCTCCCCGGACGTGATTGTCGCCATGCAGGATGCCACAAAGCTGGCATACCTATCCCCAAAGATAGAGAAATATCTCGTCACCATAATAGACGCCACAAGATACCCTGACAAATACAAGCTGAAGCAGGCGCACTACATCGAGTGGGGAGCGTCCCCAAGAGGCTCAATAGGCCTGTTCATAGCCGCAAAGTCGAACGCCATACTCCGCGGAAGGACATTCGTCATCCCTGAAGACGTGAAAGAAGTCGCTTATGACGTGCTAAGGCACAGGCTGCTCCTCTCATACGAAGCGCAGGCAGAAAGCGTGACCACGGAGCAGATAATCACTGAAATTCTCCAGAAGATCCCTGTGCCATAAAACCCCACGGTCCAAAATGAAGGAATTCAAAGTCGACGTTAATCCGCTCATCAAGAAGCTTGAGATAGTCTCAAAGAAAGGCATCTCCGGCTTCCTCAGCGGCGAATTCCGCTCGGTCCTGAAAGGAAGAGGTCTGGAGTTCCACGGCTACAGGAACTACAACCCGGCAGAGGATGACGCCAAGAACATAGACTGGAAAGCCTCGATGAGGTCCAGGTATCTCGTGGTCAAGGAGCTCGTGGAGGAGAGGAACAACAACATAATGTTCCTTATAGACGTGAGCAGCAGCATGTCCTTCGGATCCATAGAAAGCCTGAAGAACGAATATGTCATAGAGATGTTCGCATCCATGGCACACTCTCTGCTCAGCGGGGGAGACTCCGTAGGCCTGACCCTATTCTCGGACAAGATTGTCACGTCGATACAGCCGAACATCGGCAACAAGCAGTTCTACATAATGCTCAAGACGCTCACCAACCCGGCGATGTACGAGGGACAGATGGATTTCGAGAAAGCGCTACACGACTTCAACGCGATGATGACAAGACCCTCAATAATAATACTGATATCGGACTTCATAGGACTCAAGGGAAACTGGTACGAGAAATTCAAGCTCATGGCAGTCAAGCATGAAGTGATAGTCTTCGTCGTCAAAGACCCGCGTGATGTGGCCATGCCCGCAGAAGTCGGCCAGGTCTTCGTGCAGGACCCTTTCACAGGAGAAAGCCTGCTCATCGACACGAAGGTAGTGAAGGAGGCGTACGAAAGGCTGGCGCACGATCAGGACCAGCAGCTCTCCAACCTCCTCAAGGAACTGCAGGTAGAATACATGTTCATCATGACAAACCAGCCGTTCAGCAAGATAATATTCACATTCTTCAAGCAGAGGGCGATGAGGTGGGCAAGTGGCTGACATAACATTCCTCAACATACAGTTCCTGTGGTTCCTATTCGCCATCCCCATAATGGCGGCCCTGCACTTCTTCCTCATGAAGTACACGCAGAGAAGGGCAATCCTGTTCGCCAATTTCGAGGCATTGAAGAGGGTCACGGGGGCGGTGGTGCTCTCAAAGAACATAACACTCCTTGTAGTGAGGATACTCATCATGCTCTTCCTGACACTGTCCGCGGCAGGAATGACTGTCTGGACCAAAGGGCCCGGCTCTGACTTCAACTATGTCGTCACTATCGACGCCTCCAGCAGCATGCTGGCAAACGACTTCACACCCAACCGGCTCGAGGTCGCAAAAGAGAACGCGAAAGGCTTCGCCGACTCCCTGAACGCGGAGGTGAAGATAGGGGTGGTGTCATTCTCGGGCGTATCAAAGGTGGAGACAGCGCTCAGCAACGACAAGGGGAGAGTCAATGAAGCTGTCGACAACCTCAAGATAAGCAGCACCGGAGGCACGGACATATCCTCTGCGATAATGAACTCAGTCAACATCCTCCTCACCGAATACGACAAGTCAATGGCTGTAGTCCTGCTAACAGACGGGCAGCACACATCCGGAGGCCCCATAGAAGAGGGCATAAACTACGCGGCGAAGAACCACGTCATCGTGCACACGATAGGCATAGCGACGGAGAAAGGAGGGTCATTCGAGCTGACCCAGCTGCTCTCCACGATCGATGAGGCGACACTAAGAAGGATATCCGACAACACGGGCGGAAGGTTCTACAAGGTAGGAGACAAGGCACAGATGGCAGCGGCATTCCAGGAGATCGTAACCCTTTCTGAACAGAACATACCTTACTCACTCAGGCTCATATTCCTGGTCGTAGGGGTCCTGCTGCTGTTGGGGGAGTGGATACTCCTGAACACAAGGTTCAGGACGCTGCCGTGAACAGGATTCGGGCGTTATTGAAAAGCTCGCTTCGCTCGGGCATCACCACGCCAGGCTACGCTCCCACTTCATCTACTGATATACGGCACCTCCCCGTAAGGGACATCCCCCTCCGCGAAGGATCATTTCACCGAAAGTCGCTCCGCAAATTGGCGGTGGTGACGCCTAACTTTTCAATAACTCCCTGGTTTGCCTGGTTTGAAAAGCTTTTTAAGCAACCTGTTTCTTTTTCTGCTTTCATGAAACGAGGACGTCCACTCAAGTCGATGATAAGGCAGAACATCGTGGAGATACTGTATTTCTTAGGGGACGGATATGCCTATGACATCTACAAGCATTATGTCTCTGTGTTCCCCCTGGTGACGATGCGCTCGGTGTATTACCATCTCAAGAAAGGGGTCTCAACCAATGAGTTTGTCGTGAAGGACATCAAGAAGGAGAAAGGAACATACTCCTGGGGACCAGAGGCAGAGAAGATATACTATGCACTGGGGCCCGCAGCATCACCGCACATCATACCAAAGGTCAAGGCATACTTTGATAAGAAAAAATGTCTTAACAGAGCATAAAGCCCCTATAAACGCTGAATTCCGGACCATCATTAACCATTTTTGAGTGGCAAAACAGCACAAAATATATAAACCACTTCTTACTCCTAAACAGGGCGGGGGATGCTATATAAATGACAGCTGATGATTCTAAAAAAGACCCTGAAAGGGGTCTCCGAAGGGATGGCAAAGTGGTAACCCTGCAGATGCCAGCAGTATCTCCAAAGCACCAGCCGCAAACCGGAACATCACAGGAAAAAGCGCAACCTGCGCAAGCAGACTATGTTCCTGTCCCTGATGACTTTTCGCCGCACACTTCTCCAGGCATTGGCAGCGAGGCCGAACACGGCGCAAGGATAGACGACCCATTCGTGAACCTTACAGCCATGCGCGTAGCTCTGGACGAAAGGGACAGAGTGATAGCAGGACTCAGGGAAGAGGCAAGAAGGAACGATGACCAGCACCAAGAGGCGCTCCAGGCTGCATCAGAGATGTACCAGGAGCAGATGCGCATGGCACAAGAGAAGATAGGAGGACTTGAGAGGACAATAGCCGAGCTCAGAGAAAAAGAAGAGGAACAGCAAAAGACCCTTCTCGGCATGCCTTCAATATCCCTTCCTCAAAGAGACCCTGCAGACTTCTATCAGAGAGTCGCACAGGAAGCCAAGAAAAACTCCTCGACTGCTGACGCAGCACGAAGAAGCTTACTTTTCAGGGATGCCGTCAACAGCGGCATGCCTGAAGACAGGGCATTCAACCTGATAATGAGGATACTGCAGGACCAGGTCCTGGGCGGAGACATCTACAAGAAGATAGAAAAGGCAGGAAAAGAGGCAGACGAAAAGTTAAGTGCATTATACGCGAAAGAAGATGAGATCAAAGGCATAATGGCCGGGTCTGCAGAGATAAGAGCACAGCTGGAAGAGGCAAGAAGGCTCAATACTGAGAACTCGCAGGCGTACGAAACGGTCAGGAGGAAAGAGCTAGACCTCCGGGAGAGGGAAATCAAGATCGCAGAACTGAAGAAAGCGCTTGAGAAAGGCCGTGGAGAACTTATGATGACACTATCAGGATTCAGGAGTTTCTATAATCTTGTGCAGGGATACGCAGCCAGGCTGGAGCAAGCCGCAAACCAGGATATAAAAGGACTGGCTGCAAGGGTGAGAAACATACAGACAGAGTACGGACTTGAGGATGCAGTAATAATCCTCTCAAAACCCTACCTTGAAAAAATCGCCCCTGAAAACAGGACAGACTACATCTCTGCGAAAGATAATGCGCACGCCATGGCAATCCTAAGGAGAGCTATCTCAAGGAATCCGCATGAAAGACATGGCGGAAGAGACCCTTCTTCAGGCGAATACTCAATATTGCCGATCACGAACGACAGCGGCATCACGTTGGCATACTTCTGTGTGACAGGCATACCCCAGAGAGACGGCAAGGTGCCTGAAGATATCTCCATAAAGCTTCAGAAAACGGCCGAGTCTGTGGCCAAGCAGGTCAGGGAGAACGATGCAGCGCTTCATTTCCTGAGCGAGAAAGGACAGTTGGGATATGTGGACAGCAGGCTGCAAAGGCTTGAAAAAGAGCTCAAGGGCCAATAAACCTTTTTTCTTCACCTATATAGTCTCTTGGCCAAGAACCACAAAAATTAAATATATCTATTATTTAGATAGAAATATAGAATAATAAAGATTTTTATTATTATTTTTTAGATAAATACATCTTTAGAATAGATAACTATTTAAACAAGCAGGCTTTACCTCCTGAACGGTTTAACCCCCTACATACCACGCGCCCGGCAAGGGCGCATACACCCCCAATCATTTAATTACATTGATCGGTATGGCAGTAACTCTAAAGTACAGGATAATAGAACTTCTGTCTAAAGACGCAGCTGAGCTGTACTCGGTCTCAGACATCGCAAAGAAATTGGGGGTGGCTTATTCTCACGCGCACACATCCGTAGGCGCGCTCGCAAAGGAAGGAGCCATAAAGATACAGAAAATAGGGAATGTCTCTGTCTGCAGGCTCGACCTGAAGCAGCCGCTTGCGCTATCATACCTCTCGACAATAGAATCGCGCAAAGCAGCAGAGTGGGCTGCCAAGAACCCGCATTCCTCCAAGATACTTGAGAAGATAGAGCAGGCCAAGGATAATGTGCACTCTGCGCTCATCAAGAACAACAAGATAATACTCATAGTGCCGGAAAGGATAGCCGGCGTGGACTTTTCAGCATTCAGGAACAGGAGCGTGATGAACAGGACGCACCTGCTGCGGAACAGGCACTACTACAAGGACTGCATAATACTCCACGGCGCTGAAAAGTTCTGGAGCATGATGGGAGAATGAACACGAACTAACATTTAATTGCCAAATTTTTCAAAAAAAAGAGGTAAAAAGAGGTAATGCCAGAGATAACAAAGGAAGAGATGGAGAAGCTGCTGGCCAAGTACAAGACACAGCTAGAGGTAAACCTGACACCCGGCGACGAGGAACTCCAGAGCATCGGCGTGATCAGGTCCAGGGAGTACTCTGATTTCAAGCAGGAGTACCTGCCCAAGCACATGTCCTGGTACGAAAAGGCCTGCAACCAGTCAGAGAAACTCTTCAAGATGGTCCCTGACAAGAAGAAGGCAGCCCTCCTGCAGGAATCAATAGATGTCTGCCATCTCAACGCGACACCGACAGGGACCTACACATTCTCACTGATGTTCCCCCTGGCATACATCGTTCTCGGAGTCCTGGTGTCATTCATCCTCACCAGCGGAGGCATCTTTTTCCCAGCTTTCTTCCTCATATCAGGCGCGATACTCATATTCCCGCTCGGCAACTGGCCGCACTTCCTGGCCAACAGCTGGAGGATGAAGGCATCCAACCAGATGGTCCTCTCCATATTCTATATAGTCACGTACATGAGGCACACCTCCAACCTGGAACTGGCGATAGACTTCGCAGCAGAGCACCTCTCACCCCCGCTCTCGCTGGACTTCAAGAGGATAATATGGAATCTCGAGACAGAGAAATACTCCACAGTGAAAGAGAGCCTGGACGCATACCTTGAATCGTGGAGAAAATGGAACATGGAATTCATAGAGTCCATGCACCTGGTGGAAGGGAGCCTGCTAGAAGGTGACGAGACCGCGAGGGTGGCGATGCTCGACAAGTCGCTCGACGTGATACTCCAGGAGACATATGAGAAGATGCTCCACTATGCGCACAGCCTCAAGTCACCCATCACCATGCTCCACATGCTGGGGATAATCCTGCCCATACTGGGGCTGGTCATCCTGCCGCTTGTGGTGAGCTTCATGGAAGGGGTGGCATGGTACCACCTCGCCACACTGTACAACATAATACTTCCCGCATCAGTCTATTACCTCGGAAAACAGATACTCTCGCAGAGGCCGACAGGGTACGGCAACATAGACATATCAAAGAACCCTGAACTGAGAAAATACAGGAACTTCGTGATAAAGGCCGGAGCGACAGACATCGAGATCAACCCAATATACGTCAGCATCATAGTCGCGATAATATGCCTCTTCATAGCATTCCTGCCGCTGATAATCCATATACTCGTGCCAGGCTGGGACATAATCATAACAAACGGCGGCGAGATAGCAATGATAGACACATATGTCAACGATGACGGCAAGTTCTACCTCATAGGATACAGGGAATCAACAAAACCCGAGCTGGGAATGATAGGTCCGTTCGGGCTCGGCGCGGCGCTGCTGAGCTCATTCATGCCGCTCGCAGTAGGCCTTTCCGTAGGTATATACTACAATGTCAGGACAAAGAACGTGCTCAAGATAAGGGACGAGACAAAGAAGCTCGAGGGAGAGTTCGCATCCGCGCTCTTCCAGCTCGGAAACAGGCTCGGCGACGGCTTCCCAGCAGAGATAGCATTCGCAAAGGTGGCCAACGCTATACCTGACACATACTCAGGGCAGTTCTTCGCCTCGGTCTCGCAGAACATAACAAAGCTCGGCATGAGCATCGAGCAGGCAATATTCGACCCTCAAAGAGGAGCGATACTCCATTACCCTTCGGACCTGATAGAGACCTCGATGAAGGTCCTGATAGAAAGCGCCAAGAAAGGCCCACTGGTCGCAGCACAGGCGCTGATAAACGTCTCAAGGTACATCAAGGAGATGCACAGCGTCGAAGAGAGGCTCAAAGACCTCATGGCAGACACGATATCATCCATGAAGTCACAGATAAAGTTCCTGACACCTGTGATATCAGGCATAGTCATAGGCATAACCTCCATGGTCACCACCATACTTGTCAAGCTGGGAGACCAGCTCAAGACACTCCAGAGCGAGAGCGCGGCATCACAGGCGGGGGCTGTAGGCGCGGTCGGTCTCACACAGCTCTTCGGCGACGGCATGCCCACTTTCTACTTCCAGATCATCGTAGGGTTCTATGTCGTGCAGATAGTCTACATACTGACCATACTCGTGAACGGAATAGAGAACGGCTTCGACAAACTGGCAGAAGAATATGAGATAGGCATAAACATGAAGAGGAGCACGATAATGTACTGCATCCTTTCCCTCGGCGTCATGCTGCTGTTCAACATGATAGCGGGAAACATAATAGGGGGAGGGCTGGGATAACAGAAAGAATGACGGCGGTCACCTGCCGGTGACTATCTCGACGACATCCCTGTGCTTCAGCGGATGCTCCTTGCCGACCGTGCGTTTAGTCTTCACATCGATGGCGCGGATGAATGCCCTGCCGATGTCAGTGTGGATGCGGAATGCGAAGTCAAGCGCAGTGGTGTCCTTGGGCATCAGGAAACAGTCAGGAAGCACGTTCCCGTGCTGGTCCTCAAGCTTGTTCACGCCTCCGGGAAAGACAGCGAAATACCCCAACAGCCTGAATACCGCCTGGTCGAGCACCGGCTGTACGCCTGTCGAGCCGAACTTGTCGAGTATGCTGCTCTTTATGAAATCAAGGGCAGCCTTCTGCTTATCATTGAGCCTGCCACCCTCAATCAAAGTGAATGAGCTGTCTCCGGGAACATAATCGATGAGCTTATGCTTGGCAGCCTCCCTCAATGCGAGCTCTGACTCTGCAGAGCAGGGTATGATCAGGTAATCAGGGAACATCCGCTTCACCCGCTCATAGTTCTTCTCAGCACCGGGAACATCCACCTTGTTCGCGGCTATTATCATGGGCTTTGTCAGCTTCCTCAGCTCGACAGCTACCTGCTTCAGCTCTTCCTCAGACCACCTGTCAGGCTTCGCGATGTCAAAACCGAGTTTATGTATGACCTCTTCGGCCATCTCCTCAGTGACCTTAAGCCCGGAAAGCTGCTTGCCTATTGCCTTTGCGATGTTTCCGCGCTCCTGCATCACCATCCTCGCAAAGCGCTCCCAGCCCTTCTTCATTATGCTGAGATACCACATATCAAGCTCTTCCTCGAGGAACTTCACGTCGTTGGCAGGATCATAGCTCAGAGGCTGGACAGGCTCGCCTTTCTCGTTCACGCTGCCAGATATGTCGATGACATGCACCAATGCATCAGCCTGGCGCAGGTCATCAAGAAACTGGTTGCCCATGCCAAGGCCCTGGTGCGCTCCAGGGACCAGGCCTGCGACATCCATAAGGTCGATAGGCACAAACCTCTTTCCGTGGATGCAGAATCCCTCCCGCGGATTGCACTGCTTCCCGAAATCCCTGTCAACACAATCAACCCTGACGAAACCCACTGCGTGGTTGGGTTTGATGGTGGTGAAAGGGTAATTCGCGATGTCCACCTCTGCAAGCGTAGCTGCCTTGAAAAAAGTGCTCTTGCCGCAGCTCGGCTTGCCCACGATGCCCACAAACATGACAGCCAGTGAAATCGCCCCTGCTTTTTAAATGCTTTTCTTTTTGGTTTAAAACAAAATCAAAAAAAATATATAGGTTAATCAGAAAAAGTCTCAACAGACCATCAACAGGGGGCAGGGTATGAAGAAAGCACCAATAGTATTCCACTACGGCTGCATGGCCAGCGAGAAGTCCCTGGCGCTAATACAGGATTACAGGAAAGCAGTTTCTGTGGGCGAAAGATGCCTATGCTATGTTCCTGCAAACAACTCGGACCCAAAGAACATAGTCTCAAGGTTCATGGCAGGAGAAGGCAGCAGCAGCCTTGAAGAGATAGCCATCGCAGCCACTCCTGTGAAGAATTCTGCGGAACTATGGCACGAAGTCGAAGCGCACATGACTCGGGCATACGACCGGGCAAGCGAAATGGGAATAGTCATCGCCAGATTCCGGCTGAACGTGATAATAGATGAAGTCCAGCTCTTCGATGAAGGCATAAAAAAGGTCGTCGACGACTTAGCATACAACGGAGTAAGGGTCGTCTGCGCAGGCCTTGATCTTGACTTTAGGGGAGAGCCATTCCCTCTCAGAGGGGAGTCGCACGTCACAGTCCCAGACATAATGGCGATATCCACAGAGAAACACCAACACTACGCAAAGTGCGCATGCCCGCTTGAAGACGGAGCTCCATGCGGCAATGACGCCACCAGATCACAGAGATTCGATGACGTGGAACACCAAATCCCATCACCATACGAAGCAGACACCATAATAGTCGAGAAAGGCCATTATATTCCTGTATGCGAAGAGCATCATCGCGTACCCGGAAAACATAAAGTGCTGCTTGTCACGCACAATATTTCTAATCCGTCCTGAATAAAGGACGAAACCTTTATAAAACCGGTTTATTTAGGATATTAATATGCCGCCACCATACGAACTGAAAAAACCGTGGGTCGTGAGGCAGTTCAGCCTCAACTTCAAGCACATATTCAGCTTCGAATACCTTTACAAGCGGCTCCACGAGTGGCTGATAGAGGAAGGGTACTGTGAAGACAGCTCAGGAGACAGGGGAGACAAGTGGATAGAGAAGATGTATCTCGAAAGGATAAGCAGCAACGGCGCAAGGCAGATATGGGTGTGGTGGAGAGTAGACAAACCATATGCAAACGACTTCTTCAAATTCTACCTTGACATCGACTTCCACGGCCTTAACCTAAAGAACGAGCAGATAGTCGTGGACGGGACAAAGGTCGACACCAACAAAGGGGAAGTGGAAGTGTTCATAACAGCGAAGATAGAGCTGGACCCAAAAGGTGATTGGGAGAAGAACTTCGTGCTCAAGAACAGGTGGATACAGAACTTCTACCTCAACAGGATATACAAGGACAGGATTGAGCAGGTAGAGAACGAGCTCGTCCGGGACGGCGCAAGGCTCCTCGGCGCCACAAAACAGTACTTCCAGCTAGAGTCATGGCTGCCGGAATACGCCGCACAGCCTTTCCACCCGAAGAAAGGGGAGTAGGCTGGCAGCGCCACGCTGCTATCGGCAAAGTGGGCTGCTAATCGCTGATTCTTACGACCTTGCTTGCGCAATAACCGAAGAACATTACGATGAAGCCGCCAATCCATTTGTATTATCTGACTGCACGCAATAAGCAGTGGCGCTGCCTCATAAGAAAAAGAAAAAAAAAATTCCGGGATCACTCACCGTCCAGAGGGACTTCTATCCCCTGATGCACTGCCTTGTGAAGAAGTCCTGCTTCTTTCCTGAGGAGATCTGACTTGTCTGTTCGCTCCCAGGTGAAGTCAGGGTCGTCCCTGCCGAAGTGGCCGTACGAAGCAGTCTTCTCGTATATCGGCCTGCGCAGGTCCAGCTCATCCAGTATCGCGGCAGGCTTGACAGGGAAATGCTTTGCCACGAGCTCTGCGATGCGCTCCTCAGGCACCCTGTTCGTGCCGAAACAGTGCGTCAATATAGATACCGGCTGCGCAACGCCTATCGCATAAGCGAGCTGCACCTCACACTTGTCAGCAAGTCCGGCAGCGACGACGTTCTTTGCGATGTATCTCGCTGCGTAAGCTGCGCTTCGGTCGACCTTGGTAGGATCCTTGCCAGAGAATGCCCCGCCGCCATGGGAACCGTGCCCACCATAGGTGTCCACAATTATCTTCCTGCCGGTGACCCCTGCATCGCCGACAGGTCCGCCTATCACGAAAGAGCCTGTCGGATTGACATAATACTTGGTCTCATCATCGACCCATCTGCCACATGTAGGAATGATAATCTGCTTTATCATGTCATCCTTTATCCGAGAGTGCGGTATGCCTGGTCTGTGCTGCGTCGATATCACCACTGTGTCTACCCTCAAAGGCTTCCCATCCGCATACTCAACAGTTACCTGGGACTTGGCATCAGGCCTGAGGTAGGGTATCTTGCCTGACCTCCTGATGCTTGCCAGAGAGAGCAGGAGATTATGCGAAAGGACTATAGGCAAAGGCATCAGCTCAGGAGTCTCATTGGTGGCGTAGCCGAACATAAGCCCTTGGTCACCCGCACCCTGCTCCTTGAAAAGACCTTCCCCCTCGCTGACACCCTGAGATATGTCGGGAGACTGCGCCCTCACGAAGACCGAAACCCTACAGTTATCAGGGTCAAAGCCGCAGTTAGGGGTGTAGCCTATCCTCCTGATGGTATTCCTGGCGATAGAATCAAAATCAAGCTTCGCCTTTGTGGTTATCTCCCCCAGAATGAAAACATTGTTGTCCTTGACAGCTGTCTCGCAAGCGACCCTTGAGAAAGGATCTTCCCTGAAACAAGCGTCAAGCACCGCATCAGATATCTGGTCGCATACCTTGTCAGGATGCCCTTCAGACACGGACTCTGATGTGAACAGATAACGTCCTTTCCTGTGGACCATAAAAAACCACCTCAAATTTTTGATTTTAGATGGGTGGCTGGCAAAATTACACCTTTAATAAGGTTCGTGACAAAAATATTCTTATCAGAATAATGCGCGGGCTTGAATACGCCATCTCACGAAATAAACAGGGATAAGACCCCCTAAAGCAACAAAATCATGCCCGAAATATGGAAAAAGTTATTAAATAGATTGCCCGAACAGGTGGTTAGATATATAAGCAAGCAAAAAAAGCAGGTAGCAATGGAATTTTGGGATGTAATATTATATACAGTATCATATTTCGGCCTATTCACCGCAGTATTCTTCCTTATCACGCTAATCGAGAACAGGAACAGCATAAAGAACCCAAAGCCGCCGAAAAATCTTCCAGCAGTCACTGTCATGGTCCCGGCATGCAATGAAGAGAAATGCCTGGCAAAGACAATCAAGTCACTGCTCGGGCTGAACTACCCCAAAGACAAGCTCCAGATCATAATCATAGATGACGGGAGCACCGACAAGACACTCTCTATCGCGCGAGGATTTGAGAAAGACGGAGTTCTTGTGCTCACAAAGCAGAACGGCGGGAAAGGGACAGCCCTCAACCTCGGCCTGAAGCACGCGGACGGAGAGTTCGTGGGCTGCCTTGACGCAGACTCTTTTGCCGAGCCGGACGCGCTGCTCAAGATGCTCGGCTATTTCAAGAGGAAGAGCGTGATGGCAGTGACCCCATCGCTGAAATGCACAGAGCCGAAGACGATCTGGCAGAAGATACAGGTCATAGAGTTCCTCCTCGGGGTGTACCTCAGGAAGGTATTCGCATACCTCGGAAGCATACACGTCACCCCCGGACCATTCACGATATTCAGGAAAGAGCTCTTCGACAGGTACGGAGGGTATGACACCTCCACGTGCACGGAGGACATCGAGATATCCCTCAGGATACAGTCCCTCGGCTACGAGATAGAGAACGCGGTCGACGCAAACGTATATGCGGTGGCGATGCCCACCTTTGACACCACCAAAAAGCAGAGAGTCAGGTGGTACAAGGGATTCATGGAGAACACCCAAAAGTACAAGCACCTACTGTTCTCAAAGAAATACGGCAACCTCGGGCTGTTCGTGCTGCCCAGCGCATACCTCTCAGTGCTCCTCGCCATAGTCATGGTCACATACTCAGTCTATGTCCTGGCAGAAAAGAACTACCAGCGTTTCATGAACCTCTACCAGGTAGACTTCGACATCTGGAGGATGCTCAAGATAAGATGGGACATGTTCTACATAGACCAGAGCCCTCTCATGATCATAGGCATTTCAGCACTGGCCATAGGGATAGCGATGATATACCTCGCGAAAAGGATGTCAAAGGAGAAGCAGAGCATAGCGTTCTGCTATGTGCTTTTCATGTTCCTGTACCTTCCCCTGTACGCATACTGGTGGGCGAGCGCGATACACGCCAGGATACGCAACAAGGACGTGGGGTGGCGGGGAAGGAAGCGCAAGGAAGCAGAGATAAAGTACGCATAGTGCGCAGCAACACGGGCAGGACAGGATGAACCATCGCCAGAAGATAAATCCGGGAAAATACGTGACTGTCTTCGCAATAACCACGCTCATATTCATCACAGGGATACTCATAGGGAACTACTTCTCATCGCAGAAGCTCAAGCAGATAGACACCATAGGGCAGGACCTCAAGACAGACACTACAGCGATGGAGCTGCAGTACGAGCTCATAGCAGAGGATCCCTGCGCCTACATAAACTCCACGCCGCTGGCGGAAGAGCTCTATGAAATGGCAAGCAAACTCGACTACATGGAGAACCGGCTCGGGGAGGATGACACAAACGTCAAGGAGCTCAAGGAATACTACTCCCTGCTTGAGCTCAGGCACTGGCTGTTCATGCAGAAGACAAACAAGGAATGCAACCAGACCAGCGCAAGGATTCTCTTCTTCTACACAAACGAGCAGGACTGCCCAAAATGCAAGGAACAGGGATTCATACTCACCTGGGCAAGGAGGAACTACAGAGATGTCTATGTGTATTCCTTTGACTACACAATACAGAACGTCGCCCTGGACACTGTCAAGAGGATATACCATGTGGAAGGGACACCTTCACTTGTCATAAACAAGGAGACCTACAACAAGTTCATGACCCGGGATGAGATAGAGCAGATACTTCAGGAGAAAGGAATAGAGATGATAACAGAGTAAGAAGAGGCCCCTATTATTATCAGAATATTTATAAACAGAAAATATTTTCTTGTTCTTGATGCCATACGAGATAAATAACCTCAAGCAGGTACGGAAGCAGACTGGAATGACACAGACAGAGTTCGCACGGGAGGCAGGGGTCTCGCAATCGCTCATCGCAAAGATAGAAGCAGGGAAGATAGATCCCACATACTCAAAAGTCCAGCGCATATTCGAGGCGCTCGACAGGTTCAGCAAGAAACACGAACTCAGCGCAAAGGAAGTCATGCAGAAAGGCATGATAACAGCAAAGCCCGGCGACAGGATGGTAGACACGGTGAAGCTCATGCACAAGAAGGCGATATCACAGGTCCCTGTTGTTGAAGGCAAAAACATAGTCGGGCTGGTGACAGAGAAGGAGCTGCTAGAGAAAATAGGGCAAGGAGATGTGCACCTGCTCAAGGTCAAGGATGTGATGGTCGAGCCTCCGCCTATAGTAAGCGAAGACACAAAAATATCTGTCCTGAAGTCGCTGATAGGTTATTACCCGATACTCATAGTGGCGAAGAAAGGGGAGATGGTCGGCGTGGTGACCAAGACAGACATGATCAGCAGGATGGTTTAATTCTGCAACATTCTATCATTCTGAACTTATCATTATGAATTCTCACAGCAGGTTTGTGTGATGTCAATCCGCAGGAGGTCAGTTGGCTTTTGAACAGAATATGGCCGCGGCCAAACCCGCTGAAAAAAACAATGTCAAAAACCAAGATTCCATCGTATCCTGACTGCGTGCTGCAGCCATAGGGTGTGGCAGGGCCTGGAAGGCTGGTAAATGAAAAGAAACTGCAAAAAATATAAAAAGACAGCTTCTTCAACACCATCAGGGGGTTAGTATGGATTCTTTTGCAGTGCACATAAGGGACGCAATAAGGCGGAACGAGACAATAGTCATAGGCTGCGAGTGCGAGGTAGAGTACTCAGGTAGGGCCGAGGCGTTCCTGCCAATGGGCGAAAGGCTCATAATAATCAAGTCAGACAACACCCTGCTGGTGCACCAGCCGGAAGGCAATGCGCCGATAAACTACATGAAGCCTGACGCAAAGCACAGCGTGGCAGTAGAAGACGGAAGGCTGTACATAAGGTCGCAGAACCTCACGCTCAAAGAGTACCTGGACATCAACATGCGCAAGGTGCACTTCGTCAACTCGCACCCGCTCAAGGACGGGCAGAAGATACAGATAATAGGCACAGAGAAGGACATGTCAGAGATGATATACAACACCCCCTCGCTGATATCTCCGGACTTCAAGCCGCTCTCCATGGAGGAGCACACCAAATACGGCTTCATAGATGTATTCGGATATGACAAGGACAACAACCTCGTCATCGTGGAGTGCAAGAGGTACAACGCGGACCTGGCAGCTGTCACGCAGCTGAGAAGGTACGTGGAGAAGATAAAGAAGCTCAAAGGCACGACCAATGTCCGCGGGATAATAGCCGCGCCCAAGATAAGCGGCAATGCAGAGCAGATGGCAAAAGACTGGGGCTTCTCATTCGTCGCTGTCGAGCCGCCCAAGTACAAGGAAAGATACAACAAGGATCAGAGGACACTGGAGCACTTCAGGAAATGCAGATGAAAGGCAGGAAAGGCCGATGAGAAAAAAAGAGGACCCCGACACTGCGGAACGGGTCAAACTTGCCCACGAGATACAGCATTTCTTCATGTACAGCGTAAAGAAAGACAGCCGGGTCAGTGAGAAGGAGCTGAAGTACCATTCACGCATGCACAACCAGGTATTCAACGAGCTGGTGAAAAGGAATTTCATAGAAATGAAGAAGACCCGGTCAGGCTACAAGTACAGGTGGAAGGCAGAGATGCCAAGACTGCATTAGCGAAAACGAAGCCCGCGCCGCCACTACGCGCTCCGTCCGCATATCTTTCTGCTCATTTAACCAAGTGTTTTCTCTCCGCGTATCTACCTACGACGTCGCAAGGCGGTAGTGGCGGCGATGCAAAAAAAGAAAGAATCAGTTCCTGGCAAGATTGACTATCGCCTTCAGGCTGACGACCAACGCAGCAGGGGCCACGAACAGCTTTATGAAAGAGAACAGCGAAGTAAGTACTGTCCCCAGCGGGTTGAACATTATGTTCAGTATCTGGAAATCAGCAGAACCCGCCACCAGCAACGCGACAGCAGCTACCAGAAAAGGCATGACTTCCTTCGTAGAGATGTTAAGGAAACCTACCACAACACCCAGGAGCAGTATGCTAAAAGCGAAAAAGATACTTGTGGTCTGAAGAAGACCTGCAATTATGGCGATGAGGACACCGCCCACAAAAGCATAATGGCCCACCTTATGATGCATATACACTCACCTCTTCATGTACCTGACAAACAAAAAGAATCATCTCTTCAGATGCTCATCAATACTCTGTATCTCATCATTGATCTTCGCCAGAGGCATGGTCGATATGACCCTCGCCTTCCTTATCCTGTTAACGCTCAGCCCAACCAGGACCGACACGATGACCCCAAGCACAACCGCACCAGCCAGAAGGTTCTCAGAAGCATAAGCAGAAGGCCCCGAAACAAGATAAGCACCAGTGATGTCATTGGCCTGCTTCAGCTGATAATCCATGATAAGCAAGCCCAGCAAAGGCAGGATAACCGCCCCTATGAAAAGCAATGTCGACAGTTTTCCTCTCTTGTTAATATTGCCAAACATCTTGACACCCCCTTTAATGCGCATCATATTCATTTAGTATTTAAAGCTTACTTCTTCTTGCGCCTTGATCCAAGCCTTTTGCGCACTGTTTTCCGGGCCCCGTTATTCTCTTTCCGCCGCTTTCCACCTGCAGCCTCCTCATGCTTCATCTGAGCCTTTATGTTCTGCAGCCTTGTCTTTATGATCTCCTCAGCCTTCTTAAGCGCCTCCTCCTCACTCTCAAGCAAATCTTTCTCAGGATGCTCTTTAAGCATCAGCTTCCTCTTTTTTCTCACATCATTCAGGCTTTTCTTAAGCCCTTCTATCTCCACACGCATATAGCTTATCATGTCATGAGGAATCCCCTCTGACTCGGCCATATTGAATCCCGGCGGAAGCTCAGGAGGCTGCCTCTTCTTCTTGCGATGCTCATAAAGCACAAAGACAAAGCCGCCCATTATGAAAATGACAAGCAGCAGGGCAAGGATCGACAATGACCTCTCTATAATCCTCTGCACAAGAGGCTTCTCAACGATAAGGCAGTCAGCAGGACAGGCAGATATGTCCTCAAGGCCGTCACAGACCCCATTACCGCACGCGCAATAAGCAGCGCGCTCAACCTCTGAAGACTCCTTCTCCTTTCCTATCACAACATACAGATCATCCGGATCACAGTCATCTATCTCAAGCTCAAAGTAGTTTGAATAGCCGAACAGGTTCGTATGAACCTGTTCTTCAGCCAGTTCCTTGAATATATCACTTGCGATTATCTGGCCCATTATCTTCTGCACAAGCCGGTCATCTATCAAAAGAGTGTGGATAACCGGCTGGGACCAGAAATTGACACACTCCTCATCAAGATACTCACCGCCCACATTCTGTGCAGATGCCACACTAACCAGACCATCATTCGGCTGAGTGCCGAATAACAGCCGAGTAAGGCCCAGGCGCTCAAGGAACGGATACGGCTTGGTCCCCGCAATCACGTAATAGCTCACATTGGGAACAGGCTCCAGATTCAGGCCCCTGCCAAGAATTTCCTTGATCATGGAGTTCATCGGCACAACATCAGTCGCCTCAGAATTGATATACTCTGACAGGAATGTGTCAAGATACTTCACGACAGGAGTGCCCTCGTTAGGAGTCCCGACAAGTATAACCTTACCCACCTTCCCTATGAAAGAGTACTTCGACGGGTCATCCATCCTTTCCTCATACGCATACCTCAAAGCTGTCTGGGTCACTAAACCCCCCAGCGAATAACCGACGATGTAGACCTTGTCAAAACGGTGCTGATTGGCCTCAAGATAATTTGCCAGGTCCATTGCAGACTCATTCAGGGGCTTTATCGCGAGATAAGAGAAAGTCCATAGCTGATAGGGCTGGTTCGTCAGCCTGAACTCATTTATGAGACCTTCCCACACCTTGCCCATACCCCACAGGCCGTGGAGAAGTATTATGGCCTGCCTCGAATCAGGCACTGGAGTGAAACGGTTGGCGAATTCCGCCTCACCGCACTCATGGCACAGCATGGTTATCGGCGCAAAAGTCACTTTGCCATCCACCGCATAAGCAGAAAGGTTCACCTCAGCTGTCACGATCTTCTTCACGGTGTCTACGCTGCCGCCGACATAAAGCCACCTGACCTCCTCGCCCTCCATCCTCTTAGCGTATACCGCCACACTCAGCTCATCATCATCAGCCTTCAGGACGTAAGGTATGGACAAGTTGACGACCTGAGACGCGGACGCGTCCTTCTGCCTGAAGTTCACCATGACAGGGACTCCGACAATCCTCACATTCTTGTTCAGAGGCTCAGGCTGGTTCTCGGTGACCGTGGAGAGCCCTGCCTCGACGTCACCGCTGAAATCAACAGAGTAATCCCCGCTCTGGATGGAGTTGTTCCCCTCTGTCAGGTTACCGCTGACAGCAGTGATGTTCACCGCAAATGCGCTTATGTTGAAGACGTCCTCCTCGCGGAACTCTTCAACCTCCTGCCCCGGGCAGATCCTTGTCGTGTATGTTGTCTTTCGCGCACTGCAGGCTGCACCGGCGCACCTCAGTGCCTGCACATCCTCGAGGTTGTCAGGCACCATAATACTCATGGTGAAAGTCTCACCTCCGACACACTGCGCCTTGAAAGGCCTGACAGCCACCACATAACCTTCGGGCACAGAGATGAGCTTCAGAAGCTCTTCGAGAGATACATCCTCCTCAACAATATTCACCTCTTCATCACAGCTTATTGAAGTTTCTGTCTGCACCGCCTCTGCGACTGTCTTAAGAACAGGTCCTGAAGGAGCAGGTGCTGGAGCTAACCCTTCAGGAGAAGGGGCGGGTCCCGCAGGAGGAAGCGAAGGAGCTGCAGGAGGCGTGTCCGGCGGAGGCGAAGCAGGAGCAGGCTCTGAAGGAGCTTCTGAAGGGGGAGTCTCACCACCACCGCCACCTCCACCACCGCCAGCCGGCGGAAGGGTATAGACTGTAAGGGTGAAGTTCTGAGGCGCAAATCCGGAGCTGTCATAATCGCTTGCGGCTTCACAGTTCCAGCCGAAGTGGGCATCAGGAGCGCTCAATGCAAATGATGTCTCGTCGGATATGCCTGTGGCATTATTCGTAGCGTCCAATGTCCAGTTTCCTGAGATGTTATGATAAAGAGATATGTTCGCAAGACCTCCTTCATGCGAAGCATTACAGATGAAATTGAGCGAGTGGGATGTGGTCGATGTGTTCGTGGCGGGAGATACTAGTGTGACATGCGGCGGAAGAGCGATGTCAAGTGTCAGGAATATCTCATCATTCTCCGCTCTTATCCTGTTCTCTGTGATGCTGGTGATGTTCTCACCTGCAAAGTCCCCCTTCACGCCGGATATGTTATATGTCCTGTCAATCCGGTCTCCAGAATTGTTGACGATGTACTGCGTGGCTGTGATATAAGGCGTCAATGATGTGTTTAGCGTCACCGAGCCCTGCTGGGGAGAGGCTTCACCTGTGAAAGTCAGGTTGATATCCACTCCGGAAGCATTGCCCCCTGTCCTGTTGAGAGTGTGCACCTGGATGTACCAGTTGAAACTGAGCATGCCTGCTGTGTTGTCAGACGAGATGGTGTTGCCCGACAGGATGGAGGGATAAGACGGGATTAGCGTGGTGTTAACCGCGAATATCGCGAAACCGCTGTTGGACATCAGGGTGTTGCCGGTCAGGTTCACCGAATCGGAGCCCGACAGCAGTATGCCGTCACCAGAGCTTCCGCTGACAGTGTTGTTGAACAATGTCATCGATGAGTTGCCGGAAATGTTCACTCCGACCGCCCCGCCAGAGACAGTGTTGTTCCCAAACACTATGCCTGCCGAAGGCTCGACAAGCAGCCCTGAGAATGTGCTATCAATAATGTCATTCCACCCCAGCACGGTGTCATAAGATGACGAGATACGCACGCCAAAAGAGTTAGATGATATGTTGTTATCCAGGATGGTGTCATTCCTTGAATCATATATCCACAGCCCCTCCTGCCCGCACCCTGCCGCTGTAGTGTTATATATCCTGGTATCAAGCGAGTGGTTGAGCCAGATGCAATAATCATCATCGTCGAGCACTGTCGTGTTCTCTATCAGGTTGTGCCTGACCAGCAAAAGCTCAATGCCGGACCCGCTGTTGAGGTATGACGATGTGTTGAATATCCTGTTGCCGTCAGAGAACCACAAGACTATCCCCGAGCCTGAATTCCCGTACACAGATACACCAGTCAGGTTGTTCATGTGGGAATAAGCGAGATAGACACCCTTCTGGTTCCAGTAGATGTCCGAATCATCTATGCGATTACATTCTGACCTGTCCAAGAACAGGCCATGCCAATCATTTTCATAGAGGCTTGAATCAACCAGCGTGTTATTATGTGCGTAATAGAAATAAGCACCCAGGTAGTTGTCATGCGCGACGATTGCTGAAAGTGTGTTGTTCGTCGAGTATTCTGTAATGAATAATCCCACGTCTGCGTTGCCTGCCGCCGTGACATCGGTGATGTTCCCATGGCTCGAATTGGAGAAGACGACGCCTGCGTAATCATTGCCCTCTGAAGTTATGTTCCTGAGGCTGGTGAAGTTCGCGCGGTATGCATGCACACCATAATAATATTCCCTGACTGTGCAGTCCTTTATCGTGTTGTTGCCGTAAGAGTCGTATATGCCTGAACCGAGGCCGCCGCCGACCAGCACAGCATTGCCGCAGTTGAGCTCAAGGCCGCTGCCTCCGAACCTTATGACACCTTCCTGCACAGAATCGTCCACATAGTACGTGCCAGGGCACAATGTCGAGTTCTGCAGGACCAGTATGTCATTCCTGGGCGCGAAGATAGTGCTGTCGGCGTCGTTGCAGTCCTCAGAATCAGGGGAGCCGTCGTTATCAGAATCAAGATTGTCGGAGACCGGACCCCAATCAGAGACATTCGCAGAGACCTTGCCCCCATTCGCCTCATTGTAAGGATACTGCTGGCCGAAATCACCATAACCATCAGAGTCAGAATCGAATATCATCAGTTCGCAGGCGTTGTCCCAGGAGTTGCCGACCGCTTTGCCTCCGACCGTGATGTTGAAATGACTTCCTGCTGTGTCAGAGCAAGCATGAAGAGTGTTGGAGAAGAATGTGTTGTAGTAGACCCTGTTGTTCGTGGATGACTCAAAACGCACGCCGTTGCTGAATCCTGTCAGTGTGCAGTTGATCAGGGTGAGATTGTTGAACCCTGCGCTGTAGATGCCGTATCCATTCTGATCACCAGGTATCGTGCGGCCTGCGCAGTCGATTGTTATGCCGCTTGAATTGATAAGCAGACCGTGCTGGCTGCAGGAAGTGCTCCCGTTGGACATGACAAGGTCTGATGTCAGAGTGATGCTTCCCGAGACATACCTGCCGCAGTATGTCTTTTCTACCATCGAGCTGTCTGCTGTGACAAGGGTCTCGTAGAGGTCTGAGCCGCATGTGACATTCCAGGAGTATGTATCGGGCGCCGCGAAAGTGCGCGTGTACTCATAGACATCGGTTCCTGAAAGGTTGAAAGACATGCTGAAGGACTGCGCAGTGTCCTCAAACCTGATGACACAAGAGCCGTTGTCTGACTGGTTATTGATCGGTACGCCGCTAAGGTTTGTATAGTTAGCATAGAATGTAACGGGCTCACCCTGCGAGATGTTCGCGTAATCAGCACTGCTGGATATGGCGAGTGAAGTATTCGTGCCGGATATAGAAGATGCCATGCCTGTTATAGTGTCTATCTGCGAAGCTAACAACATCGCAAAAGCTATCACTACAACGAGGACAATGAAATCCATTGAACGGCCCTTCATCGCTTCGTCAATCCTCATCATCTGCCTGCTCCCCTCTTTGCAGAGGCCCTGTTCGCGACAGTGGCTATCGAGCTCGGGTTCTTGCTGATGAGCCGGGCTATCCCTGAGTTTGAAAGCTTATGTTCAGTCTTCAGGTGGTCAACGACATGCTCAAGTATGGACATCGACCGGTCCTGGAAAATTGAAAGAGGAATCATCAGGTCATCATCAGAAGTTGTGAACTGCTGCCTCGACTTTTTGGCCGCTCTTGTGTATGATGTCCATATGCTGCGGTCATCGCGGTTGAGCAGAGCAGCTATATCATGAAAAGTGAGGTTGCGGTTCTCTTTCAGGAACCTGCACAATGATTCAGAAGGGCTGAGATCATGCGAGAATATCGAGACCGGGACTGCCTCCTCAGGGATCACCTCAGCGTATATGCTGATGAGCTCCTGCAACGAAAGCTGCTGCTTCTGTCTCATGAAATGGATTATCGATTTCAGAAGCTCGTGTGACTCTGCAGTGCTGCGCGGCGGCCGCCTTTTTTTCTCCATGCAATGCTTTGCGGGAATTCTTTTTATAAATATTGCGGTATTTTTACTCCTTTTGTGGACTTTTTTACTTTCTATGTTTTTTTTATACTTCTTTTGTAGAATACGTGTTGGTGAAAATTTATACTTCTAATGTATAATAAATACTTCTTATGTATAAACATTTACCAAGCTCATATGTTGTCAAGAACAGAATGAGCATCCAGCGATTTCTCAGCGCCGGCCAGAGATTCCCAGCCTTTGCCTGCCTTTGCCATGAACATCGTCCTCAGTATCCCCTTCTCGCGTTCAGATACGCGGGCGAACCTGTCTGCCTCGATCAATCCGTAAGGGTAGCCGAGGAAGACCGCATCAGTGCTGTTGGCAGAAAGAACCTTCAGCACATCCTCAGGCATTGTTGCCGCAAGAGTCTCCAGCTTGAAGATGTAATCAGACTCAGGATGGAGCTTCGCGAAAGAAACTGCCGTGCCCTTTCTTACTGCAGCAGGGGAATAATACCACGCACCAGCAGGCGCTGCTGCAGAAAGGACCTTCGTGACAGAACACCCTCCTGAAGTGATAAGGTCAGATGTCTTCGAAAGCCCTGCGATGGACACCCCCCTCCCCGCAAAACGCGCGAGAGCATCAACAAGCTTCTTCTCATATACAGTCCTCGTGCAGAAATCCCCATCCACGATGATGTTATCGCCCCTGCCTGCCTTGCTCGCCAAAAGAAGGGCAGTCGAAAGCTCTGCTATGCGACGCACCATGCCAGGGACGCGGGACATAGCCATGCGGGAATTCTTCTCGAGAAGCGACTTATCCAGGGGATCAAACTCGAACCGTTCAGTGAAGAATGAATCAGTCAATGACTTCACACATGAAGGGAACATCTTCGCCGAAAAAACAATCCTGCCGCCATCTTTCAGGGCTCCTGCCTCTGCCCTGCAGAGCACATAGAACCCGTCGGCAGAGCAGGAGACGCGCCTGTTCCCCTCGTATTCAGTGTGGAATATGCGTATGAAGTGCACACAGAAATCAGGCGAAGAGAATATCCCTGCATTGCCCCCGTCGATGAACACCACGCGCGGGCAGTCACCTGAACCAATGTCCGGAATGCTGTGGAACCTGTCCTTTGAGAATCCTGATGGGGCGCAGTCAATCTCATAAGAGCATAACAAACCTGCAGCACCCGCAACACCTTCAACACCCGCAACGCAAGGCCTGTCAAGTCCACCTGCTTCCTCCAGAATCCTTCCTATCACATCCCTGTCCATGAAGGATGAAAAGCAGGGGTTGTTTTTATTAGTTGTGACTGCGGGTGCCGTGACCGTTCAAAAAAAACATCAAAGAACCCGAAGAACCCGAAAAATCCAAAAGAACCAGCAAAATTACGCTATATCTTTTTCACCTTAAGAGCAAACACGCGCATCTCCAGGATGATCACCATCACGAGCGTAACGACCACCGCCTCCCAGAACGCCCCGATAGCAATAATCAGGCCCAGACCTGCGACGCCCCACACGCTCGCAGCAGTAGTCAAGCCCTTGACCTCCCTGCCATGACTGAGGATGGTGCCTGCGCCAATGAAGCCTATACCAGTCATAATCGCGGCAGCGACTCTCGCGGCAGAGTCAGGCTCAAAAGCAGTGATAAAAGCGCAAAGCACAAAAGTGCTTGTCATGCAGACAATGATGTGTGTCCTTATGCCTGCATAATGGCCGAAACGCTCACGCTCATAGCCGATAATGCTCCCAAGAACAACAGAGAGCATTATCTTCAGAAGAGTAATCAGGTTCGGATCCATAGTCCTGCTGAAATGAAATCCATTTAAATACTTTTATATTAATTCCGCAGTGGAACAACCGAAGAAGAGCGATAAAAGCAGAACCATGACGCAAGAATGAATCAACCCCCATTACAAAACAACTGCCAAAGCCGCGCTCGCTCCGCAGCATTTACTGCTCCTTTCCGCCCTACTGCGGTGTTTTCCGCTTATTTCACCTTCAGCTCGGTAGGCGTCTTCGGCACCACAACATCTGATTCAGCAGCACCAACCACCCACAACCTTTTTAAATGAACCAGGATTTTCACGCTCAGATGGCATATGAGCTCATAATCACCGAGAAGCCGAATGCGGCGCTGAAGATCGCCCAGGCGCTCGCAACAGGGAAACCGATAAAGAAAAGCGAAAAAGGCGTCCCTTACTACCTGATAACGCACGGGAGCAAGGACATCGTTGTCGGCTGCGCAGTAGGACATCTCTACACAGTCGCTGAAAAGGAGAAGAAGAAAGGCTGGACTTACCCCGTGTTTGACATCGAATGGGAAGAGTCAGGCACGGCAAAAAAAGAATCAGCATTCACCAAAAAATACCTTTCAGTCCTGAAGAAGCTCAGCAAAGACGCGCAAGAATTCACGATAGCAACAGATTATGATGTGGAAGGGGAGGTCATAGGACTCAATGTCACAAGGTTCGCCTGCAAGCAGAAAGACGCGAACCGAATGAAGTTCTCGACACTCACCAAGCCAGACCTTGTCAAGGCATATGACGACAAGATGAGGCACCTGGACTGGGGACAGGCACTTGCAGGAGAGACAAGGCACTTCCTCGACTGGATGTACGGCATAAACCTCAGCAGAGCACTGACGCTCAGCATAAAGCATGCCACAGGCATGCACAAAATACTCAGTTCAGGAAGGGTCCAGGGCCCGGCGCTCAAGATCATCGTCGACAGGGAAAAGTCAATACAGGAATTCAAGCCGGAGCCATACTGGGAGCTCGAGCTCCAAGGGGCGGTCAAGGGAGGAGCGCTCACCGCACAGCACAACGAGAACCCTTTCTGGAACAGGGAGAAAGCGGCAGCAGTGCTGGAAAAGGTCAGGCCTGAGAAGAAAGGAAGGGTCAAGACAGTCACGAAAAGCGAGTTCAGGCAGGCGCCGCCCTCACCTTTCGACCTCACGACGCTACAGACAGAGGCGTACAGGACGCACGGGATAAGCCCAAGCGACACCCTGCAGCTGGCGCAGAACCTATACCTCGACGGAGCGATATCATACCCGAGGACAAGCTCCCAACAGCTGCCGCCAGCGATAGGATATGAGAAGATAATAAAAGATATATCCAGACAGGAAGAATACAGCAAGGAATGCGGATACCTTCTCGGCAAGAGGCCGCTGAAGCCGAACAACGGGCCAAAGACAGACCCCGCGCACCCGGCAATCTACCCGACAGGAGCACTGCCGACCGTGAAAGGCAGGGAAGCAAGGGTATATGACCTCATAGTCAGGCGGTTCCTGGCGACATTCGGAGACGCAGCAGTGAGGGAGACAGTCAAGATAGAGATAGACGCCAGGCAGGAGCTCTTCACCGCAAAAGGCACAAGGACAAAAGAGAAAGGATGGCACGAGCTCTACGGAAAGTATGCCACACAGAAAGAGGAAGAACTGCCAAAAGCGGAACAGGGGGAGGAAGTCAATATCAATGAAGTGATGATGCACGACAAGGATACACAGCCTCCCAAAAGATACACCCAAGCATCGATAATCAAGGAGCTCGAGAAGAAAGGGCTCGGGACAAAAGCCACCAGGTCGACCATAGTCGACAACCTTTTCCAGAGAGGATACGTCACGGGAAAAGCGGTGCAGGCCACTAACCTAGGCATAAAGACAGTGGAGACCCTCGAGAAATACTGCCCTGACATACTCGACGAGGAGCTGACAAGGAACTTCGAGATAGAGATGGACCAGATAAGGGAAGACAAAAAGAAAGAGGAAGAGGTCCTCGGCGAGGCAAAGGTCGTGCTGACCAAGACACTCACGCGGTTCAAGGAGAACGAGAACAAGATAGGCGAGAAGCTGTCCGACGCGACCAAAGAGACCGAGCGCGAGATGTCAGAGATAGGCAAGTGCCCCATCTGCGAAGGGAACCTCGTGATAAAGAAAGGCAAGTTCGGCAGGTTCATCGCGTGCGACAACTACCCCAAGTGCAGCATCACGTTCAAGCTGCCCACCAATGCATTATTCAAGCCGTCGAAGAAAGTCTGCGAGAAATGCGGATACCCTACTCTTGTGATAATACGCAAGAGACAGAGGCCGCAGGATGTCTGCATCAACCCTGAATGCGAGACAAAGAAGATAGAGAACACAGAAGCCCGAAGGGAAGCAGAGAAGCTCGAGGCAGGCAAGATAGAGAAGAACTGCCCGCAGTGCGGAAAGCCGATGGTCCTCAGGAAATCTATATATGGAAGCTTCTACGGATGCTCAGGATACCCCAAGTGCAGGCACACAGAGAAGATAGAAGGCAACGGCAACGGGAAGAAGTGAATTCTGAAGAGCGCCACGCTGCTAATCCGCATTCGGTTGCTATCCTCTTATGCATTCGACTGTGCTTGCGCAGTATCCGCTGTTTG
>JAFGJH010000043.1 GCA_016929255.1 Candidatus Woesearchaeota archaeon | reverse complement strand
TTCCATAATACGCCCTAAAGGGCTATCTGCGTATCCCCCTGTTAAAAACAGACGCTAAAGCGGGGTATTGCAGAAACTAAAAACAATCAGAAAAAGAAAAAGATAATTCTAAGCTCAATAATCAAGACGTCACGGGAAGCTCAGCTTGTAGCAGCCTTCCTGCATCGCGCCGAGCATCACATCACCCCTCCTGTCTATCTTCGCACAGGCATCGGTGTCAGCGGTCTTGCGCACATAGCCAAGGATGCAGTAAGTCTTCTGGAGCCTCGTGCCGGGATATCCCCTTGAGGAGACGAACGCATCGCACTCATCCACATTCTTCCTTGCAGCGGCGACCTCACCCATGCACTCAAACACCTGCTTGTCCTGCCCTGCCTGCCAGCAAGGCTCTATATCATTCTCATTCACAGCAAGCCTGGTGAGGCACTCGGCCCGGCCGTAGTACTCAAGTATATCTATGCATCCGTCAATCTTCTCGATGATGCTCTTAGATACTCCAAATTGGGATAGGCAGTCTATCTTCAGGCTGCCTGCCTTGTCGCAGTAGTTCCTGTCACCAGACAGCTTGGCGAAGCTCATGAAGCAGCTGCTGTCATCGCCGCACGCGGCGTCGGCAGTCAGGTCATCAAATAAATAAAAAGAATCATGCCTGAACCCGCCATCCTCCCCGTCGATGTCAGCAGAGACGTAAGTCGACTTGCTGCCGACATAGACCTTATACTGCGCAGCACCGTCCTCGACACCCACCAACGAGACAGAGGTTATGCCAAGCTTGGAATCCACTCTCCTCGCAAGGAAGTTGAACTCCTGAGGAGAATACCTCAGCATGACATCCTTCACGAAAAGGTTGCGGAGCGCGGTGTAGCTCTTCCTGTCCCAGGTCTGCGCGAAAGTCTCTGCAAAAGACACCTCACCTCCCGCTGCCTCTGAGACTGGCTCTTCAGCAGCAGGCTCTGTGTAGACTATCTCAGGCTCCTGCTCACTCTCCTTCTCCTGCCAAGCGTCGCACAGGCCATTGCCATCAGCATCAAGGCAGCAGGTGTCGCCAATCATCACGTTCGGCGGAGCGCAGACAACCTTCTGGCCGCATCCCGCTGCAAAGACCATCAAAGAAAACAAGAATACCATGCCGAAAACATGTCTGAATCCTACCAATGTCCCACCCCTGATCAACTTTTTGAAAATGAAAACCGAAAATGAAAAAAAGATTGAAAAGATCCTGAAATCACTCCTCAACATATATCGTTCCCTGGATCGTCGGCCTTGCTGTGGAGAACCACACCACCTTGCCGGGCGTGCTGAACGTGTAGCTCCAGCTTTCGCCGGCCAGCATAGGCTCAGGGGTGATGCCCTCCTGTTTCTGGCCCTTCCAGCCGATTATGTGCTGAAGATTGTCGTTGACATTGCGCCACTCGACTGTCGTGCCTACCTTGATGTTCATCTCCTCAGGGTATGCCTTCAGATCCTTCAATGAAATGACTCGGTAGTTCTCTGCAGTGAGCCCTGAATCAGAAGTCTCCACATCTTCAGGAGAATCTTCGACCTCTTCAACAGTCTCTTCTGCAGCATCATCTGCACCATCCGGAGAAACAACCTCCTCAGTCACATCAGGTCCGGCCTCATGCACGCCTTCCTCAGGCAGCTCAGGTTCAGCAGCAGCTTCGGCCACTTCCTCAGCAGGGACCGGAACAGGCTCTGCTTCCTTGCCTCCGCAGCCAGATATGGCCAACAGGAAAGAAAGCATGACTATAATCCCAATAAGATTTGCTGTTTTCATTGTAGCCTGACGATAAATAGCCGCATTTATATATTTTACTAAAGGCAGTAACAGGAAGAGCAATAACAAGAACCGGCTGCAGAATCAGACCACATAAAGATCCAGCATCTTCTCAGGCACGATATAAGAATACCGCGCATTGACAAAACTTCTCACGATGCGCGGAGCCTCAATCGCAAGAATCTCACAATCAAGGTCAACATCAGATCCTGTTATCTTCTCCTCATAGAGGAAAAGGTCTGTCTGGAAGAACACCGGGATGCGCGGAGACAGGAGGTCCGCCCTAGGCACTGCATAGTACACCCTGCAAGACCTCATGAAGCTGTCTGCATAACCCGCAAAGGCAGGTGAGTCAAGCCATTTCAGGCCGCATCGGGCCAGCATCTTACCCCTGACCTTCTCAGGTATCTCTATGCTCCCGTCTTTGAGGATATTCACACTGAGGCTGGGGAGGTCAGACTTCTTCAGAGGCAGCTGCACGCTCCTCTCCATCGGATGCCCTTCGACAAGCACACCCACAGTCTCGGGCTGGACATCATATTCCTGCTCGGGCGTGCCGACCGAGTTCAGGAAGCTGTCAAGACTGCACCACCTGACATATATGTCATGGTCTTTCCTGGGCCTGAACTTGGCCTTGCCTTTCTTGCCCATCGTCGGGTAACGGTCCAGGTCAGCGTAGAAGAACTGCAGCACCCCCTTGCCGTTCTTGGCAGGGACCACTGCAAAAGGCGCTATGGTCTCAGGCTTTACGCAGAACTCGCCGGTAAATCCTTCCGCATGCGCTTCCCTCAGCATACAGTCGATAGATGACCTGTCGAGCTCAGGCGAAAACTCCCTTGCTACGCGCATATACCCGCCGGCTGTCTTTAGCACGGCCTTCGACGCATCCTCGTCGTGCCATATCTTCCTGCCGAGAAGGTAGTGCTCAACGCCGTTGAAGGACTTCCGCACTATTATCCCTGAACGGATCTTCCTGAGCTTTGTCCGCTCGTAGATCCTGTCCTCCAGTCTCTTGCCAGAGCCATTCCTGAAGAAAGAGGCAACAGCCTGCAGCTTGTTGATGACAGTAGGCTGGTCCCATATTCCGCTAATCATATCCAGCAATCCGTGCTTTTCTACCATTGGCTCCCCTTAATCAATATGTTATGATTGTTTAAAACTTTAACCATTGGAGCATGGTTCCGCACACCTTTTGGTGCACCATGACTAATATATTATGCCGATGAGCACGCCATGCACCTGCTCGAACCTGACCTTCTCAGGGTCCTGCACGGGGTTGTTGTCACCCTTGACAAGATAGAAGACACCTGAATCATCAACACCTCTAGATACCACCCGATGGACTATCAGGTCACCTGTGATTCCTGACCTGTATGATATGATATCACCAGGATTTATGTCAGCAGGTGATGAAGGCTTCAGCTCTATGGAATTAGATGTCTCATCAAAGAACGGATCCATGGAATTGGTATCAGTGAAAGACGCCCAGCTGGCGCCAGGAGCGTCAATGACCACCCTGTCGTCATATACATGTATCTGGCTTTCCTTGATATGATCTGAAGGAGACTGACGCTCTGGACTCTTAAGGAAAGGCACAAAACCAAAAGAAAGGGGTTTTTCTGCGTCATAATAGACAAAACTAGTCAAAACAGTATTAAGAAGCCATCCAAGGCTGAAAACTGCTAATATTATCAAAAAAATCCTTATTCTTCCCAAAATACAACCCCCAACCAGTACCAGGACAGGCCCGGAAATGATTGTTTGACTACTAAAAAGTAGTTTAAGTATTTAAATGTTTTTGTGAGCGGCCGCTGGTGGCGCAGTGACTGCAGCGCCGCGCTGCTAGACCGCGTTGCCGGCAAGAACTGGAGTATTTCAGCGCAAGAGGCTGACGCCTTCAGCACATCACTGGAGATGTCGCCGGTTCCCGCTCCTCATTTCTGACCGACGCATAAGCGTCGGCGCTACAGTTCGTCAATAAACAAGGACAGCAAATGTTTATATAAGAAACGGAACGCAGAAGGCACAAAAAATGACAGAAGGCAGTGGAGCAATAGGCGTCGTCCTGAACCCTAACGCCGGACACTTCAGGACAAGGAAAGGAGAGAAGGAATACAAGAGACTTGTAGGAGACTGGAAAGGAAAAGGGTACCTGCAGGAGAGATACGGAGACAGGATAGTCTTGGGGGCAAAGCGCAAAGCTGATGACATCCAGTACACCTGCGATGAATTCTTCGAACGCGAAGTTGCGTTGGTCGTGACAGTGGGCGGCGACGGCACTCAAGGCAACATCCACACCAACATGGCAAGAAGGGCATGGGAAATGAAAAAGAAGGACCTGGAATGGATGGTGGAAGAGCCTGCAGACAGGCCGATGATAAGATTCATAAAGACGCTCAACACAGAAAGCGGCGTGCAGCTACCATACTTCTACAACGTCATCGGCGGCACCGTGTATGTATGCTCTAAGATGATCGGCGCAACAGACAGCCTGGAGCTTGCGCTCAACAACGCATTGCTCGCGCTAGACAAGGGAGCGGGCATGGCGTCATTCAGACGGATATACATACCTACGATAATAGGATACTCTGAGGAAGAGCCTGACAACCCGAGCAGGATGGAAGTCTTCTTCCAGTACGCAGACGCAGGGATAAGGAGATTCTTCGATGAGTACTACAAGGACAAGGGACCGGGCAAGCCCGACATGTCCACCGCATACTGGATCATAGCAAAGGCGATAGCATCGCTTGCGATTCCAGGAGGTTTCGTCTACAAGCTGGGGGAGAAGATACCCTGCAGCATGGAGATGGACGGAAGGAATCTGCGGATGAAGAAAAGGACCGCTCTCGTTGCCTCTACAATCGACGGCAACCTCTACGGCCTCAAGCCATTCCACCTGGCGCGCAGGGAGTTTGAGGATTTTGAGAGACACTATGACAAGGGAGAAAAAGAGCAGACACCCAAAGGGCCTGCAGAACGCCCGTTCCAAGTCCTGACAGGAGACGTGGATCCATGGAGGATATTCCTTGCGCTGAAGGACGTGCTCAAAGGTAACCCTGCAGGAATAAAGGGCATGTACGACACAATGGCAAGAGAAGTAATCATCAAACAGCGCGAAGATGTGAAATACATCGCAGACGGCACCAGGAAAGAGGAAGGAAAGAAGCTCGTACTCACCTCTGGTTTTGAGGTAGGCATGCCCTTTCTCCACGAACCGCCGCTACTCAACACAGAGCAAAGGGCGCATTGAGAAGAAACACCACCACATTTTTATACAAGTGACAATCCTGATTCTGCATGAAGACAATAGCAGACCTGCACATACACTCAAGGCACTCGCGAGGTTGCAGCAAGGACCTCAATCTCGCGAACCTCGAGAAGTATGCACGCATAAAGGGGGTCGAACTTCTCGGAACAGGCGACTTCACGCATCCTGGATGGATAAATGAGATAAAGACAGAGCTCAGCGAAGAAGGGGCAGGCATACTCCGGAGCAAGGGAGGGTACCCGTTCGTGATGCAGACAGAGATCTCACTCATCTACACACAGGGCGGAAAAGGCCGCCGTGTGCATAATGTCGTCCTGGCGCCAGGCATCGAGGTCGCAGAGCAGATAACAGACGAGCTGAAGAAGCGCGGACGCGTGGACTACGACGGAAGGCCCATATTCAACATATCCTGCATAGAGTTCACGGACATGATGATGCGCATAAGCAAGGACATCGAGGTCATACCCGCTCACATCTGGACGCCCTGGTTCTCGCTGTTCGGCTCAAAATCAGGTTTCGACTCGATGAAAGAGGCGTTCGGAGACCAGCTCAGCAACATCCACGCGATAGAGACAGGACTAAGCAGCGACCCGCCGATGAACTGGAGGCTCAGCCAGCTCGACCGCATGCAGATACTCTCATTCTCAGACCTGCACTCATACTGGCCGTGGAGGATGGGGCGGGAAGCGACACTGTTCGAGTTCGGCGAGAAAGAGCTCAGCTATGCAAATATCATCAAGGCGATACGCACAGGCGAAGGGCTCGCAGGCACTATCGAAGTCGACCCTGCATACGGCAAGTACCATGAGGACGGGCACCGCGCATGCAATGTCTGCATGACGCCGAAAGAATCCATCGCAGCGAAGAAGATATGCCCCGCATGCAAGAGGATGCTCACGATAGGCGTGCACCACCGCATCGAAGAGCTCGCAGACAGGCCTGAAGGATACAAGCGTCCCGGCGCAAAACCCTTCTACAGGCTGATACCATTGCATGAGCTGATAGCTAACGTCTTCGGAAAGGGCATCGCGACAAAAGGCACATGGGGAGAGTACCACAAGATAATCAAGCTCGGCACAGAGATGGACGTGCTCCTCAATTCCCCTGCCGAAGAGCTTGAGACGGTCACGACAGAGAAGATGGCGCGGGCGATAATCGGCAACAGGGAAGGAAAGATAAGGATAAGGCCAGGATATGACGGAGTCTACGGAGTCCCGCTGTTCGACGAGAGCGAGAGGGAGTACTCAGGCCCGCAGAAGTTTTTCGGCGACGGCCCTGAAGAGAAAGAGAAGAGCACAGACACGGCGAATGCTGCTGAGAAGAAACCTCGCGGAAGGCCCAAGAAGACAGACACCGCGCAGAAGGGACTGGCAGATTTCTGAAAATGCCCAAACATAAACACCATCACAGCTCAATCTAGGACCCTTATAAAAAACTAACCCGACCCGTCTTTTGGGGCCGGGCGTCAACAAAAAAAATCAGAAATTACTTCTTCTTGGCCTTTTTTTTGGCTTTCTTCTTGACAGCCTTTTTCTTGGCCTTCTTCTTAACTGCCTTCTTCTTGGCAGGCTTCTTTTTCTTCACGGCTTTCTTCTTTGCCAAAACAATCACCTCGTTTCGGAATCCGGAACACAATTTATGCGCTCCAATGCTAATCATGGACAGTTCAGTATTTAAATGTTTTGTTTTTTCCGGAAAAAAAATAAAAAAAATAAAAAAAATCATGCGTGACCGCGACATGCGTGACAATCACGCACCTGCTTTTCTCGACGAGAAAAATGAAAAAAAGACAGAAAAACAAAAAAATCAGAAAAAACCATGAAAAACAAAAAAATGCGGAAAAAAAAACAAGAAAACCGCAACAAGAAAAAAAATCCATGAAAACAAAATCATGATCATCTGAAATGCTGCATCATGCTCTTCCTCATCCCATCGAAGACAAAACGCGCGAGCGGCTTGAGGTTCACGATGTCCTCAGTGTTATACTCGACGAGAAGATCCAGCGCGCGGGGGTCCCCGCGCACATGCTCACGCCAGAGACGCACAGCATCCTCGCCTGAAAGCCCCTGAGTCTCGCTGCTCCTCCTGATCCCCACCATCCCCTCTATCCTCTTCAGACCTCCTGCGAATCCGAGCTTCGCAAGAGGAAAACGAAGGTCGAGATGAGGCATGTCAGGGATGACGCCATCAAAGTACCTGTTGATGACAGGGATGTCAAAAGAGAGTCCGTTGAATGTCACGAGCATCTTGTAGCGCGAGAGTATGTCGCGCATGTTGTCCTTTGTCAGGCTCCTGTCCCTGACAAGGGTCATCACATCCCTGCCATCGTACATCCCGACAACAGTTATGTCGCCGTAATAACCAGTGGTCTCGATGTCAAGGAACAGGCAGTCATCGCTGAAATGGTCATAGAGACGCCACGCCTCTGAGCTGGGAAGCCTGCCGCAGAAGTAAGATGAATCATGCTCAGCGAGACGCGCCTTCGCCTCCCTGAGATTCCTGTCATAGTGGCCTTTCCTGGCGGGCGACATGCGGGAGATGCATTTCGCACCGATGAACGCATCCCAGTCAGTTATGCCCTGCTGCCACAGCCCCTTCTCCGTATTATGGCTTATCCTGTCAAGAAAGATGAAAGAGCTGCGGATCATAGCCTGAAAAAAGCTCTAGGGGTATTTATATCTTAAGATTTCGGACATTTTAAAAGCTATGGAAATTTATTTATACTCCTGCCGAAAAATAACACAGCACCATGAAAAACACAACCATAATCTGGACAGCAATCATAATCGCAGCATCAGCGCTCGCACTCTCAACAGGATGTGGGCCCGGATTCAACACAAACATAACAGTCAGCCCTGAAATGAACACATCTGCAGAGACAGGCCCCGAGATAAACCCAATCACAGGGGAGCCGTACCAAGATATCGCTGAAAAAAGAGGATACCAGACAAACATAACAGAATTCAGCGAACTGCTGGCAAGAGCATCATCGATACAGTCATACGATTACAACCTGACAGACACAGAGCTGGGAATCACCAACCAGAGGTTCTACGTGCTCGGAAGGTTCATCAAGACGCAGCTGCCTGAAGCGCACCAATACAGCACAGGAGAGCTTTACGACGAGATATTCCTGGAGAGGACAACGAAGACAGCGTTCTCGCACTGCAGCAAGTACCTCTGCCCGAAACCCGGCCTGGACAAGGAATTGGAGAAGGCAGAATACACAGACTACTATGTTAACGACCCTATGGAGTACCTGTACAAGGCCACCAAACCTAAGTTCGTCAAAGAAGAGATGGTCGGCAACCAGGCCACAAAGGTATTCGACATACTGTTCGAGGGCAAGGACGCAAGGATATGGTTACAGGAGTACTACGGATTCCCCATCAAGATCATGGTGAAGAACGACGACGAGACAAAAAGGACCATAAGATTCGAAGATATGATGGTGGATGCCACCGCCAGAGGCGAGATAGACCTTCCGTTCAACTTCACTGTCAAGGGCGAAGGCAACAAGACGTGGATATTCTGGGAACACTACCTTGGAGAATGGCCTAATAAAGGATCAGACATCATAATACCTACGGGTGAGCCCGCATTGAGCATCTAGGCAACTCATACAAGCGCACAAGCCTAGACAAACTTCTCCTTCACCTTATCCAGGAATGACTTCTGCGGAGATATCTTGTCACCCATAGACTTGGCAAATAACTTTAAGGCCTCCTTCTGCTTGGCGTTCAGGTTCTCGGGCGTATGCACCACAATGCGCACATACTGGTCGCCGGTGCCCGACCCCCTTATGTGAGGGACTCCCTTGCCACCCATCTTCAACAGGGTGTTAGACTGGATTCCCTGAGGGATCTTCAGCTTCGCCTTGCCGCCGATGGTCGGCACCTCTATAGTGTCACCCATCACAGCAGTGACAAAAGATATGGGCACCTCGACGTGCAGGTCATTCCCCCTCCTCTCGAACACCCTGTGAGGCTTAACGTGAACCACCACGTACAGGTCGCCCTGCCTTCCGCCCTTCTCACCGGCCTCGCCCTGGCCTGAGAGGCGAAGTGTAGTGCCTGTCTCGACACCTGCAGGGATGTCAACATTTATCCTGCGCTCCTCCTCAACCCTTCCGGAGCCGTTGCAGACATGACATCTCTCCTCGATGACCTTGCCCTCACCATGGCAGCTCCTGCAGGTCGAAGAGGTCTGGAACATGCCGAACGGAGTCCTCTGCGTCCTTGTCACGACGCCGGAGCCGTTGCAGTCAGGACACCTGCGTATCGCAGAATCGGATTCCGCACCAGTGCCCCCGCACTTCCCACAGGTCTCATAGCGCGGGATAGTGATGTGCCTCTCAGAGCCCGCGACAGCATCCTCAAGGTCAATCTCCATATCATAACGCAGGTCAGCACCGCGCCTCGGGCCGCGCCTCCTCGACTGGCCGAAGCCGCCGAAAGGCCCACCTGCAAAAAGGCTCTCGAAAAGATCGCCGAAATCAAACTCCTTGCTGAAATCAAAACCAGAGAAATCAAACCCTGCACCAGGGCCGAAGCCGCCAGGGAACTCTGCAGTGCCGAACTGGTCATACTGCGCGCGCTTCTGGTCATCGCCGAGCACAGCGGCAGCCTCATTTATCTCCTTGAACTTCTCAGCAGCGCCGAGCTCCTTGTTGATGTCGGGATGGTACTTCTTAGCCAGACGCTTATACGCCTTCTTTATCTCGTCCCTTGAGGCGCTCTTCTCGATGCCCAGAATATTGTAGTAGTCCTTAGCCATCCTAATCAGTCCTTCCTGCCATCAACCTTTCCGAGCAGCTCCCACTCCAGCTGCTTCGCGAAAGCGATATACTCCTGGAACGCCTTCGGGTTCTTGGGCTTATAGCGCTTCTTTATGTAATCAAAACGCTCATCGAGAGTCACGACCTTCCCTGTGCTGACCCTGAGATCTGAATACATGATTATCTTCTCTTCAGTCGTCTTCGGGACAAAATAAGGGTCATCTAGGTTTATCAGGCAATGCTTCTCAACGACAGAAGCGACCTCGTGAAACCCTTTTTTCCTCAGGAAATCCCCCCCTTCTATGCCGTGGCAGACCTCTGCGTCCATCTTCTTTATGTCGTGAAGGAGCGCGGCAGCAGAAACCAGAGGCCTGTTGACCGCCATTCCCCTCTTTTCCACATCATCAGCGAGCGCCAAAGCAAGTTTCTTGACAGATATGGAGTGCATCACCACAGCAGAAGCTAGGCCGACCTCTGCAATAAGCTCAAGGCATTCCTGCTCTGACGGGATGCGGGATTTCATATTCAAAATCATGAAATTATATTTGTCTGCCTGCTGTCGCAGCACCACGCTGCTAGACTGCTTTGCCGGCAAAACAGCGCCTTATCAGCTGCCGAGGGCTGACGCCTTCCGCATATTGCAGAGCAAGCGGCCGGTTTCCGCTTCTGTCACCGACCGACGCATAAGCGGTGGCGCTGCTAAACAAATACTAAAAAACAATTACGATTTAAAACTAATCATTTCTTCTCCTTTTTCCTGCCGGACTTCTTGGGGGCCTCGTCCTCTACCTCATAGTCGGCATCGACCACCTTCTCCTTCCTGCCTTTCTTAGGAGCCGGCCCCTCTTCCTCACCAGCATCCTCTCCAGAAGGAGACTGACCTGACTGCTTGGCTCCGCCCTGAGGATGCTTCTTGGAATACTCCTGCTGGGCCTTCTGGTACATCTCAGTCGCAGCGGCCTGCACAAGCCTCTCGAGCTCGTCAAGCTTCTTCCTTATCGTCTCGACATCCTTCTGCTCAGGCTCAAGGAGCTTCTTCAGCTCGGCTATCTCCGCATTTATGGGCTTGAGACTGTCCTCAGAGACCTTGCCTTCCATGTCCTTGATAGTCTTCTCGGAGGTGTAGACAAGGGTATCTGCCTTGTTGATTGTCTCAGCATCATCCCTGCGCTTCTTGTCGTCCTCTGCGTGGGCCTCGGCCTCCTTCCTCATCTTCTCGACATCAGTGTCATTCAGCTTGTTCGGCGCGGTTATCGTCATCGCCTGCTGCTTGCCCGTGCCTATGTCCTTCGCAGACACGTTGAGCAGCCCGTTGGCATCGATGTCAAAGGTGACCTCCACCTGAGGCACTCCCCTCGGGGCAGGAGGTATCCCCACAAGGTCGAAATTCCCGAGCAGCTTGTTGTCGACAGCCATCGGCCTTTCGCCCTGGAAAACCCTGATGGTGACCGCAGGCTGGTTGTCAGACGCGGTGGAGAATATCTGCGACTTCTTGGTAGGGATGGTGGTGTTCCTGTCGATCAGCTTCGTGAATATGCCGCCAAGCGTCTCGATGCCCAGGCTGAGAGGGGTCACGTCGAGCAGAAGCACATCCTTGACCTCGCCTGCGAGAACACCGCCCTGGATCGCCGCGCCCATGGCAACGCACTCCATCGGGTCCACACCGCGCTCTGCCTGCTTGCCTACAAAATCCTCGACAAACTTCCTGACGATTGGCATCCTGGTAGGACCGCCGACAAGGATTATCTTGTCAACTTCCTTGGGTTTGAGCTTGGCATCAGACAACGCCTGCTCCATAGGATGCCTGCACTTCTCGATTATCGGCATGATGAGCTGCTCCAGCTTCGAGCGCGTCAGCTTCATCACCAGGTGCTTAGGCCCCTTGTCAGTCGCGCTGATGAAAGGAAGGTTGATGTCGCTCTCAAGCGTGGTCGAGAGCTCTATCTTCGCCTTCTCAGCAGCCTCACGGAGACGCTGCGCCGCAGTAGGGTCCTTGCTGATGTCTATGCCCTCGGACTTCCTGAACTCTGACACTAGCCAGTCAACGATGAGCTGGTCCATGTCAGTTCCGCCGAGCTGCGTGTCGCCGCTCGTGGACTTGACCTCGAAGACACCCTCGCCGAACTCCATTATTGTCACATCAAGGGTGCCGCCGCCGAAATCAAACACAAGTATCTTGTGCTCCTGGTCAGACTTGTCAAGCCCGTACGCAAGAGACGCGGCTGTAGGCTCGTTTATGATACGGACAACGTCAAGACCGGCTATCGTGCCTGCATCCTTGGTGGCCTGGCGCTGGTTGTCATCAAAGTATGCAGGAACAGTGATGACTGCCTTATCCACCTTCTGGCCCAGGAACTCCTCCGCGTCCTTCTTTATCTTCTGCAGGATGAACGCGGATATCTGCTGGGGGGTATACTCCTTGCTGTTCATCTTGTACTTGAAATTCGTGCCCATCTTCCTCTTCGCAGCAGTGATTGTGCGTTCAGGGTTGGACACTGCCTGGCGCCTCGCAGGCTCTCCGACGAGCATCTGGTGGTCCTTGGTGAAGGCCACCACGCTGGGAAAAGCCTTGCCGTACTGGGTGGCACCCTCTGCAGACGGGACTATCTTGGGCCTGCCCGCCTCCAAAAAGGCCGCAGCTGAATTAGATGTCCCCAGATCGATTCCGATTATCTTTGACATAAATCATCCCTCCAAAATTCATTTCAATTACGATAATACTAAGACCAAAATACTAAGACCTGAGGGCGTCTGCCCTGAGCCTTTCCACAATCTCGTCTGTCAGGAGCTGCTTCCTCGCGACGGTTCGGACAGATACCGCCTCGAAAAGCTTGGAAAGCCTGTTGAGCCTGAACGTGTCATACTCCTTGACGCTGCCCAGCGCATGATAGACCTCCTGGTCCGTGGTCACGAAACGCTGCCTGTAAGGGTTACAGATGATGAGCGTTTCGAGCTTATCATCATTGCCTATCAGGTAGCGCAGTATCTTCCCAGCGTCGAGGAAATACTCGTTCAGGGCAGACCTAAGACGCCTGAAATCATTCTGGCATTGATCCATCTTCACCCTCCTAACCGAAATATGTAGGTGCGGCGATGGTCTTCTTGTCACCGCCTTCCTTTGTCTTGATCTTCTTCTCCATCTTCTCAATAGACTTGGGCTTTGTTATATTGCCGAAATCATTCTCATAGTCAGACATGACCCTCGTAAGAAGCTCAAGCATCTGCTTGGCATGATAAGGGTCCAGCATAATCACATTGTGCTTTATGTTTATCACAGGCCCCTGCTTCGAGCGCACGTCCACCCTCGGCGTTATGCACTTGAAATCAAGCAGGAACTGCAAGGGGTTATAGTTCACCGAGAGCTCATGGCAGAAAAATGCGTCGCCATCGTTCACCGATACATTAACGTTCTTCTGTTGCTCCATCAATACCATCCTCCAATCATCATCTGAACCGCTCATAGCTAAGTATGCTCCTGAGCACCGCCTTGTCAGGGAACAGCATCTCCACCTCTCCGCCCGGAATCATGCGCCCGCCTGTCTTGACATATGACACGTACTGGCGGACGGATTCTGGGTCGTAGATGTTCAGGCAATAGTTAAGCATGAACCACACATGCAGGTCATCGCCGTGCTCCCCGCAGTTTCCGATGCTGCAGTGCAGCGGCTTGACATCGTGTATTCTGCAAAGTTTCCCGTCCAGGAACATGCAGGGTCCGTAAGGCTTCCCCTCTTTCTTGAAGGGCCTTATCTTGAAGAGTCTTGTGTGAAATATCTCTGTCTCCTCGAGGAATTCCTTCACGAACTTATCTTTGGGTATATTTAGGAAGGCTGCGATGCGCGGAATCTCTGACTCAAACATGAAACCTGAGCCGTAAGAGCAGCACCTGCCGCACCTGCCGCACTTATCACCCATGTTTTTAACTTCCTCAAGTGATGTGTCTTTTGTTATCCTCATCTTATCCTCAACCCAGCAGCACTGCACGGCTGGTGCGCGTGCCGGCAAACATCTGATCATAATTGTGATATCGGCTCACGCCGGCTCCAAAGCCACCCAGCATACAGCCGGTTTCCGCGTCACTTGCAGACCGACGCAAACAGCGCAATACTGCGTGTTGCCAGTCTTCAAGCAAAGCTTGAAGGCACGGTAGTGCTGCTGTGTGCGCATTCATTTCTTAGCCACCTTCACCTTGCTGTGGCGTAGCACAATGTCCTTGAACATGTAGCCTTTCTGCAGTTCCTCAAGGATGATGTCCTCATCTTTGTCGGATTTCTCGAACAGCATGACCTCATGGAGATGCGGATCAAGCATCTTCCCCTGCGCCTCAATGTGCTGCAGCCCCTCTTCCTTGAGGAGAGTGTATAATTGAGAGTAGATGAGCTCGACACCCTTGACGAACTCAGCATGGCTGCCTGTCTGTTTCAGCGCCATCTCAAAAGAGTCCAGCACAGTGAGCAGCCTCTTTATCAGGTCTGCCCTGGAATACTCGCAGAGCTTTGCATTGTCGCGCTCAACGCGCTTCTTGTAGTTCTCAAAGTCAGCCTGCACACGCTTGAGGTCGTTAGTGAGCTCAGCGATCTTGGAGACTGTCTCATCAGTCTTACCTGCCTTCTCTGCCTTGTCAGCCTTGTCAGCCTTGTCAGCTTTCTCTTGTTTCCTGTCGCTTTTCTTTGTTGTTTCAGGGTTAGTAGACATAAATACACCCCCATTTTTAGTTGAACTTAAGTCAACGGAAAGTATGTAAACTCTACTTCTATATAAATGTTTTGGAAAAAGTTTATATATCAGAACAACAACTTGTCAACCGGGCTCAGAAAGAGCTGAATTTTTTTATGTTTTAGGTGGGCAATTGGCATTCATACACCAGAAGATAACAATAGTCAAGATCCGGAGACCTACAGAGAAGAATGTCAACGACGAACTCCAATTTCTAGGGAATTCTTTAGGACTCTTCAACCTCAGGGACAAGGACAAGAGCTGCTTCCGCGTCTTCATAGAATTGCTCAAAGCAGCGAAAAGGAAACAGCCTATCAGCTCTGATGAGCTTGCGTTCAGGCTGGGGCTGACCCGCGGGACAGTGGTGCACCACGTCAACAGGCTCATGGAAGCAGGCATAGTCGTGCACGAGGGCAAAAGCTACTTCTTAAGGGTCGACAGGCTCGAGGCGCTCATACAGGAGCTTCGCAAGGATCTCATGAGGACCTGCGATGACCTCCAGGACATCGCGAAAGAGATAGACAACGAGCTGAGGCTCTGATCCTACGCAGCGCCATGCCGCCAACATGGGCACTGCCACAGTTAACTATATATAATAATGCCATATCGCTTTTTGTAATGGCTAAGAAACTGAGCATAGGGGGGCAGGCCGTCATCGAAGGCGTTCTCATGAAGAATGAAGAGAAGGTAGCAATAGCTGTCAGGAGGCCTGACAAGAAGATATCGGTCAAGAAAGAGAAGAAGACGCCCATATCAAAAAGGATAAAGTTCCTGGGCTGGCCGTTCTTCAGGGGAGTGGTCAACCTGGTCGAGATGCTTGTCATGGGGATCGAGGCGCTCAACTACTCAGCCAACGAGTCGCTCGGCGAGAAAGACACAAAGATAACAAAGACAGAGTTCGCTATAACCACCATAATCGCGCTGGCTGTCGCGGTAGGCCTCTTTGTCTTCCTCCCGCTCTACCTGGCGAAGGTCACGCAGACCAAAGGAGTCCTGTTCAACCTCATAGACGGAGTGATAAGGGTAGTCATATTCATAATCTACATACTTGCGATATCGCTCATGAAAGACGTGCGACGGCTGTTCGAGTACCACGGAGCAGAGCACAAGACAGTCAACTGCTACGAGGACGGGAAGAAGCTGACAGTGGATAATGTCAAGAAATACACCACACTCCACAGGAGATGCGGCACAACCTTCCTGCTGATAGTCCTGGTCACGAGCATAATCATATTCTCATTCATAGTAAGCGACAGCTTCTGGATAAAGCTCGCAGGAAGGATACTTCTCCTGCCTGTGATAGCAGGGATAAGCTATGAGCTGCTGAAGCTGGGAGCGAGGTTCCCGAAGAGCATACTGCTCAACATCCTTGTCTGGCCAGGGCTTGCGCTCCAGAAGCTAACAACAAAAGAGCCCGACAGGAAGCAGATGGAAGTAGCAATCACAGCGTTCAGGGCAGTGGTTAAGTGACTGCTCAGGAATCAGGACAATTCTGCAATGAGCTTCGCTGCGAGCATTGAGGTCATACCATTGACATCCCTGCCGGCGTCGACACCGATGATGTCCATCATCTTCAGGTTGCGCATCAGCCTCAGGCGCTGCACCAGGTAAATGAGCTGCCTTGCAGAAAGCCCTCCGGGACTGGGGTCTTCCACGCCAGGGGCGCACGACGGGTCAGCGACACCCATATTGATGCAGAGATAGATGGACTGCCAGGCGTTCAGAAGCTCGGTGAAGCCGTCAACAACATCAGATAATCCATTCATCTCAACCTGCTTCATCGGAAAAGACTTAACCTTCGAAGAGTCAAGGAACTGCTTCTCCTCGCCAGTCCACTCCCTCAAGCCGAAGAGCATGACCCTGTCAGCGGGGACGATGCCTTCGCGGATTATCCGCTTCACAAAGCTCCTGTGCACAGCAGAACCGCCGCAAGCCTCGCATCCAGGGAAATGGCTTAGGACAACAAGGCCTGCACCCGCATTCTTCGCGGCAAATGCCTTGAAGCCGGCATAAGACACAGAATGGTCCCGGCCCACAAGGCAGAGCCTGTCACCGAAAGGCTGCCTTGCGACAGCCTCAGCCACAGAGCTGCACATGCCTGCAAAGTCCGGGCCCTTCATGGCGATCTCGCCCTTGAACACGCGCGGAGTGAGGCCTGACTCGTTCAGTGCAAAGCCCTCGACCTGGTCAGCGACAGCATCGGCGCCTTCAGGCGAGAGCTCACCACTCTCATAGAAAGGGATATTGACCAATATCATGCTGCTGGAGAAGCAAGAGAATTATTTAAAGGTATTTGTCAGCTTCTACTGCCGCAGCGCAAACCTGCAGTGCAGCGACAAGCGCCTTGGCACCTCGCTCACTACATTCAGAGGTTTGCTGGGTTCATGCAGGGCCTGAACCAGCGCCGCGCTGCTAGCCCGCGTTGCCGGCAAAGGCGCGCTTATTCTTCCGCTTC
>JAFGJH010000042.1 GCA_016929255.1 Candidatus Woesearchaeota archaeon | reverse complement strand
CCGTTGCGGGGGGACGCCTCCGAGCGGAAGCGAGCGAGGCACCAAAGCGCCTGCCGCTTTGAGTGCCCCCTGTGGGGATGTCAGACGTCAAGCATAGATATCACACGGCGAGCTTCACGTGCCGCTGCCTGTTTTTTAATCATTTATAAATGATACTTACGTTGTAAGTAAATAACCATTGTGTAGTCACCGCATAGTGACAACAAAAACGAAACATTTATATAATAGCTCTGTTTCTATTATACATATGAAATAGCTTTTAGCTGTTTCAGCTCCTGCCCAAGGTTGCAGCTAAATTTCTATCAGATCCCCCTGAAGAAGGCGACTTTGGGTATTATTTTCTTTCAGTTTCCCTGATGTGTAGAAATATCAACAGGTCATCTAGAATTTCTTTGTCATAAAGAAGCCACACCAGCAGCAGCACTCCGTCCAGTATGCCTGCCCTGAACTTGTTGTATATCAGGTTCGGCAGGTTTATTTCCCATGCAAGAGGGTAGAACCAGTATTTCAGCCCGTCTATGCCGTCAAGCATCGTGTGGGTGGCCAGCCCGAAGCTTCCTGCGAATATCAGGCAGCAGCATACTTCCCAGCCATCATACTTGATTATCTTCTGCAGGTACATGAAGTAGATTGCAATTCCTGCCACAAGAAGCAGCGCAGGTATGAACAGCGAGTGTGTCAGGCTCCTGTGGTACATCATGTTGAAGCTTCCTGTCGCGAATCTTGTGTAGAGCAGGTCAAAGTCAGGTATTGCCCCCATGAAGCCGGCGAACAGCACGTACCATCTTGAGAACTGCTTCTTTGCGAAGTTCCTTCGGTATATCTCTGCAAGTAGCATCGGCACCAGTATGTGTGTCGCCACATTTGCCATGTCAGGGGGTGTTTCTGGCTTGTTTTTAAACCTTTAGTTTGTGTTTAGAATCTTTTTTATATCTCTGGAACTTTTTTTACGTCATGAACATCCAGTGCATCAAGTGCAAGGGGCGTGGTCATTGCGGAAGGAAGTTCTGTGCCATATCCAGCAAGATCATGAGCCAGAAGAGGCTGAACAGGTCTGCGAAGCAGGACTTCTTCGGGGAAGCGCCCAACGTGTTCATCGGCCGCTATGGCTATCCTAATATAAACGTCGGCCTCCTTTCCACAGAAGAATACAATAACCATGACGCGCCGCTGAGGTGGAGCGCTGACAACTACCAGATACAGCAGATTATCGACCTGCGCACAGGTCTCATCAACTCAAGCTTCCAGACGAACATCAGGACGTTCAATGACCGCCTTCTTGAGCTGTCGCAGGAGGTCTCCCTTGCTGCGAAGCCTGTCGATGTGGAGATTAACCTTGACAAGAAACCTTTCTTCCGCCTGAACTTCAACCAGGACACAATGCCTCACGGCCCGCGCGTGAAGCTGAAGAAGGCGCAGCTGACAGAGAACCCTAAGATACCTCATAAAGTGGACCGCGCCGTCTCTGACCCTCACCTCAAGGCCGCTGATGCGATAGCAGGCCTGAGGAAGGACTATGACGAGCATTACCTGACCAAGATACTAAGCGTCGGCAACCTTGGTGTCAGGACAGAGCGCAAGCTCGTCCCCACCAGGTGGAGCATAACTGCTGTCGACGACATCATCGGGAAGCAGATGATGGATGAGGTCAAGAGGTATCCTGAGTCGGATTACCTTGCTTTCTTCGGTGGTTATCTTGGCAACTATTATCTCATACTGTTCTTCCCTGCCTGCTGGAGCTATGAGCTGTTCGAGACGATTGTCGGCGAGAGGTCAAGCTTCTCTACAGACCATGAGTTCTACGATGGCAGGAAGGACTATGCCGGCAACACTGCTGGCGGCTATTACGCAGCGCGCCATGCTGTCCTTGAGCGCCTTTCAGGGATGAAGCGTCAGGCAGGAGTCCTAGCATTGAGGTTCATAACAACTGAGTACTGGGCCCCTCTCGGCGTGTGGGTCGTGCGCGAGGCGACAAGAAAATCGATGTCATCCAGGCCCATCGAGTTCGGCTCCAAAGAGTTCATGCTGAAGTATGCGAAGGCGTTAGCGAAGAAAAGGTTCGGCTTTGACATCGATGTGCTGCTCGGGCAGAGCAGGCTGCTCGACTTCATGAAGCGGCAGAAAAAGCTGGAGGATTTCTGAGTCTTTTCAGGCATAGGTCATGTCGCCACTGCTGTGTCTGCCATGCCTTGCTGCATCTATTCGACAGTTCTGTTGTACCAGGTAAGTGTGAGAAGCACGATGAAGACTATCAGCGCTATGTTGGCTAGCAAGAGAACTGTGATGCTGAATGCGCTCTCTTTCGGTGCCGCGGGCCTGGGCGGCTGGGGTGCCTTTGGCAATTGTGGCGCAATCTGCAACACCACTTCAGGCTCAGGGCTGCCGAACAGGTATCTCAGGTCCCTGTTAGGGTTGCTGTACTGCCCTAAAGGCTGCTCTGCCTCTTCTCTCTGCCTTTTGGTGCGGTAGTGGTAATCGTCGAGGTAGCGGTAATAATCAGCGTCGTCATAGTGCCTGCCATCTTCCTTGTCATCGTCGTCCTCTTTCTCTTTCATTTCGATGTCGAAGTGCGCCTCGTCAGTATGCAGGGTCCCGTTCTGGTCTGTGCCTTCTGCGATGATGTCCAGGTTATAGCTCTGGTCAGTGTCTGCATCGTCGGGTATGTCAAGCTCGAGCGTGACGGTCTTGTACCCGTATGCCCTCACGTAAGTGTCATCTATCTCGTCGTCAATATCATCGCCGTCGTCTATGTCCCTTATCCTGGCCACGACGCTGAGCTCGTCTATGTCGTTGTGGCTGCTCTCGGAATATGTGTTCTTGACCTTTACCCTTACGCGTATCTCGTCGCCCTGTGTGACCTTAAAGCTTCCGCCTGTCCCGCTCGTGAGGGTCTTTGTGCCTGACAGTATCTCTACCTTGTCTATGTCGAGCCTGGAGCTCGCTCCGATCGCGGAAGCAGCGAGCAGTACTGTGAAGAGAACCATGAGATAAGTCAGTTTGTGCATGCCTAATACCCCTATGCTGTATTGTTGGTATTTTAATGTTTAAATAATTTGCCTGCCTTTTGTCGTCAAAGCACGGGGACGAACTCAGGGTGGATATTTCGGCGTTATTCCGATTCATTTCAAAATATTTATATCCTGATTGGAGAATGCTTTTGAAGCATGGCTGAAACCCTTGAGCGAAGGCTTCCCGAAAAGGCTGCGATAATAGCGCACCGCGGGAACGAGAGGATACTTGTCGTCAGGATAGCTGGTTATGAGAGGTGGATGCTCCCCTACGGCGATTACTCAAATGATGAGCTGCCTATCGAGACAGCGAGGCGTGTTCTGGGAAGTGTTGTCTGCTGCCGGAAGGTCAGCTATGCCCAGGATCTCGGTGAGACTGTCGCTGTCGAGTTCTCTCCTGTGGACAGGGAGACATGGGATGTGCATGCCACCGCAAATTTCTTCAGGGGGAGAAGCCTCCGTCTTTATCTGGCAGAGCTGGATTGTGATTCTTCAGAGATGATGAAGGGTCCGCGTGTTGAAGCGATAAACATGGTAAGATATGATCGTCTTGGCGGTTTTCTCCAAGGCGCAGAACTGGGTGCGGTCGCAGATATAGTCACTGACCTGAGGGCTGGAAGGATAAGATGAATGCTTGATCACTCCAGCGTAGCTTTTATCCGTCTTACGCCTGCTGCCGAGCTCTCTTCTTTCAGTATCTTGAAATGTCCGAGTTCTTTGGTGTTGGCGACGTGCGGGCCCATGCATATCTCTTTTGAGTATTTTCCTGCTGAGTAGACAGAGACTTTTGAAGGGTATCTTGCCCCGAATTCTGCCTGCGCTCCTTTCTTTATCGCATCTTCAGGGCTCATCTCCTCTTTCACCACGGGCAGCGCTTCCTTAATCAACCGGTTGACCTCGTCTTCGACCTTCTTCACCTCTTCTGGAGTCAGCTTCCTGTCGAAATTGAAATCAAATCTGAGACGTTCAGGTGTTATGTTGCTTCCTTTCTGGTGAATGTCAGGTGATACTATCTTCCGCAGCACCTCGTTCAGCAGGTGCGTCGCTGTGTGCAGCTTGATCGTTATCTCACTCGCCTCGGAAAGCCCGCCTTTGAACTTCTGCTCCGCACCTATGCGGGAAAGTTCCTGGTGCTTCCGGTACTCTTCATCGAATCCTTTCCTGTCCACTGTCCTGTTCTTCTCCGCTGCCAGCTCTTCTATCATCTCTATAGGGAACCCGTAGCTCTGGTACAGCAGGAACGCGCTCTTTGCGTCGATGTCTGCCATCGAGAGCGCCATCTTCTCGAATTCCTTGAGCCCTTTGTCGAGCGTCTTCTGGAACCTCTCCTGCTCTTTCTTCAGCTCTTCGGATATGAATCTGCTCTTCTGCTTGAGTAGGGGATAGTCGTCGCCGTGTATCTTTATCACGACCTTGGCCAGCTCGACAGTTGAGTCCGCATTTGCGGGGTCTGCACCGAGCAGCCTGAGGTGCCTCACGCACCTGCGTATGTACCTGCGGAGTATGTATCCCTGGTCGACGTTTGACGGCGCCACCCCTCTCTCGTCTCCGAGTATGAACGTGGCGGCCCTTATGTGGTCTGCGATTATCTTGAATGACCTTTCGTTGCTATGGTGCATCTCTTTGCCCGTGATGTCAGCTATCTTGGTGATGATGGGTTTTAGCACATCTATCTCGAATATGCTGGTCTTCCCGTTGAGGACCATGGTGACTCTCTCTACCCCGAGTCCGGTGTCGACATTCTTGCTCTTCATCAGCTCGTACTTGCCTTCCTTGGTCTTGCTGTACTGCATGAACACATCATTCCATATCTCCACCCAGTTCTTGTCCTTTGGGTCGAACTTCTTCGGTGCAGGCCTGTCATTCAGCTTCCAGTAGAACATCTCTGTGTCAGGTCCGCATGGCCCTGTGTTGCCTGCAGGCCCCCACCAGTTGTCCTCTTTCGGGAGGAATGCGATCCTGTCATCGCTGAGCTTGAGGCTCTTCCATATCTTGTATGCTTCCTCGTCCTTCAGCGCATCCTTGTCTCCTGCGAAGCACGTCACAGCTATTCTGTTCTTGTCCAGTCCCAGCCACTGCTTGCTTGTCAGGAATTCCCAGCTCCATTCTATCGCTTCTTTCTTGAAGTAGTCGCCGAGAGACCAGTTTCCGAGCATCTCGAAGCAGGTTATGTGCGTGTCATCTCCTACTTCGTCTATGTCCTGTGTTCTTATGCACTTCTGCACGTCAACGAGCCTCTTGCCTTGGGGGTGCGGCTGTCCCATAAGGAAAGGCACGAGCGGGTGCATGCCTGCGGTTGTGAATAGCACTGTCGGGTCATGCTCCGGGATCAGCGGCGCTGAGTGTATCTCTGCATGGCCCTTGCTCTTGAAGAATTCTATGTATTTCTTTTTGAGCTGTTTTGTGTCCATATTTCAACCTTGTTTCAGGAGATATTTAAATATTGCCCTCATGAGAAGTTTTATTAACCTTGATGCTGATCCTCATTCGGCGCCAATGATGCGGTTATCCCCGACTGAGCTTCGGCTTTGATGAAGGTTGATTAACCTCTGAGGCGCCGAAAATTTTAGAATCATGAATGTTAAGAAAAGATTATGGTATCTTCTTCTTGTCCTTGTATTCCTCAAGGCACTTATTCGAGCAGAACCAAGCCATCTTGCCTTTGAGCTTGGTCTCTACGACATCGTCAGGGTCGAGCAGTGCAGCCCCGCAGTTCGCGCACTTTGCCTGTTCGCCGTCGTCCTCTGCGCCTTCCATGAACCCCTCTTCCCAGGTGTCTATCTCGTCGTCTTCCTCAAGCTTCTCTCTCCCTGTTGCTGTGTAGACTGTCTCTTCCTTCTCTCCTGTGTCCATCTCAAGCCTTTTCTGGTCTTTTGTCTTCTTCATTTATCATCACCTTTTCCTTTTGGCGCTTCGCCGCTTTTCTCTAGCATCCTGTCCCTTACCTTGTTGCTGTACTTGTGGGCCTCGTGGAGGGGTTCAGGCATCTTGTGTTTCTCTACCATGCATCTCTTGACGACTTCTTCCGCTGTCTTGAGCGATACCCTGTGGCCGGGGCTTATGTATATGGGCTTCGCGTGCTCTTTGGTCTTGAGGGTTACGCCTCTTGCCTCTCCCTCGACGATTATCTTGCCGTCCTTCTCCTCGCCGAGCAGAAGCTTCTTTGCTATTCCTATTGTGGGCATGTCGAGCAGTATGCCGAGATGGGAGGCCATCCCTATCTTGCGCGGGTGGAGTATGCCGTTCCCGTCGACCATCAGGAGGTCTGGCTTCTGGTCGAGCTTTGACACTGCCTCGACCACCGCCGGGCTTTCCCTGTAGCTGAGGAATCCTGGTATGTACTGTATCGGGGCGTCTGCCACCGCGTGTTTCTTCTCCACCATCTTAAGCGTCTTGTATTCGAGGACGACCACTGCAGAAATGACCTTGTTGTCGATGAATGCCTGGTCGCAGCCCCCTATGTAGTTGATCTCATCGAAGTCGTCTTTCACAGTCACTTTCTTCGCGAGCTTGAGCTGCTCCTTCTTCAGGTCCCTGATGTTCATTTCCTGGCCTCAGCCTCTTTTTGGGATTCGCTGCCCACCGGTGCGGGCATTTTTTTCTATTATCTTATTTTCATTCTCTCTAAAAATCCACCGAACTGGTCGCCAGCACGGCTGCGTTCTTTGTCTTGTTGAACTGGTTTATCTCCTCGAAGACGGGGAGCATCTTCTCGTTCACTGCAGCTTCGTTGTCCAGGTGCACGTCGATCGCTGGAGGTGTTTTGTTGGCGACGTAGTACTTCTTCTCCTTGTACTGCTCTTCTGCGAGGGCCTTTATCTTGGTCACGAACTTGTTGAGCATCCTTTCCGGCTTGTCGAGTCTCACCCTCTTCTCTATCTTCAGCTTCTTGCCGTTGGCGTCCACCATGACATCCAGGTATACATATCCTTCTTTGATGTCCTGTACTACATCCCCGTTGTTTGGCTTCCTCTTGACATTCTCGAACCTCAACTTGAGCTTCTCGGCTTCAGCCATATCAGCACCTCCTCATGCAATCAGTTGTTTATTGGGTATTTGACTATTTAAGTATTTTTATTTTTCCGGCTTTCTCCATTATCTCACCGGAATGTATGAGTTTGTCCACTCTTTCCTCTCCGAACTTCTCGATGAGCTCTATTGTGTCAGTCTCTCCGCCGTTGGACTCTATGAAAGCCAGGGCGTCATCCGCCTTCTCCTGCTCTTTGGTGAGTGTCTTCTGCTGTGTCTTCTTGATATATTCCCTCACAGCAGTTATGTGCTTGCAGACGCCGTGCTTCTTGAGAGCCCTGAATTTGTATGCCGGGCAGTCGCACCATGGTTTTTCGGGGTCGACCTCGTACCACCTGCCTTTCCGCGAGCTGCTCTCGATCCTGTACCCTTCTTTTGTCTTCTTTATGTTCATTTTTCTACCGGCCTTGCATCATGTCTTCTATCTCGTCGTGAAGCTTCTTAACCCTTCTTCCTGCATTCTCACCGAGCTCGTCTGTGAACCTCTTGATTACGGTTGGCGAGTCTTTCGGCTTGTCGCCCCACAGCAGGTTGTCTGCGTATGTTATTATTTTCTCTTCTATAGTCTCGGGGAGGTAGTCTTTCGGCGGCAGGGGGAGGTTGTTCTTTAGGATGTCTGCTTTGGGAATCCCTGCGCCGAGATGCCGTTCGCATACTCTTATGTATCTCTCATCGATGCCTTCATTTCGGAGTATGTCTGCTCCGGCCACTCCGTGCTTTATTGTTTCCTTGCCTGGCGGGTGACTGAATCTCCCTATGTCATGGAGGAGCGACGCGGTCTTGATGAACTCCATGTCTATCTTGATGTGATTGTTCTGCTCAGATATCCTCTGCGCCACATCGAGCGCAAGTTTCTGCACTGCCCTGGAGTGGATGAGAACCTTGTCGAAGTCCCTCTCGCTGGCCGCGTATTTCCTCAGAATTTGTATTGCGCTCTTTTCATCCATCTGATTCCCCAAAATATGTCATGAGACTGCCATGAAAAGGTATCGGGCTTCCCGTCATCGCTTTTTTGGGGGGTGGTTTGAAGAAGTTAGGTCAAACAGGAAGCCCGAAAGTGTGATTTATCCTTGCTTCAGTGGTTTGTTCATCTCCTGTATCCACATGAGCCCTATCTTCTTCACGGAACTGTTGAATTTGTCTGATATGAGGTACTTTTTCTTGTACATGTCATAGTCTATCATGCCCATTGACCTCATGGGCGTCAGGATCCTGTCATAGAACTGCCTCTTGTTGTAGGATATCTGCATCTTCTTGCTTCGCTTGACAGGGCCGACCTCCTCGACGACCTCTATGGTCGTCCCGTCGTGCAGCTTGTTGGCGAACAGCGACATCTCTGTCTTGCCGAGCGATCCGCCGTTGTGCTTGAACTCCTCGACCAGCAGCCTTCCTACTATCACTTGCTGTTCGGTCGCGAAAACCACCTCGAATATGTCTTCTGGCAGATGGAACTGGTCAAACAATATTACCATTGATGTAACCCTTGAACCCTACTATAACCGCGTTGTATTCAGTAAAACCAATAGCCTTATCTGATATCATAAGCCTAACTAATATATAAATGTTACTCTTTTTAATAATAGTATAGCTTTTTGTATATTGGGGGTTTTTAGTGCCTGAAAACAGTTGTTATAGGGGGTCAGAAATCAATCCAACTCATCAGAGCCCATCTTTTGCTGAAGGTTTACTGAAGAAATCCCTAATCTTGTCAGCATATAGCTTGGTTATCTTTATGTTCCAGTCGATTGGGAAGTGTTTGAAATAGTTCTGCCAGGTGTATCTCTCATCCAGGAAGATGATGATTCCCCTGTCCTTCTCGCTCCTTATGCACCTGCCTGCGCTCTGGAGCGTCTTTGAGAACGCTGGTCCGACATATCCATAGTCCCATCCCTTGCCGAACTTTATGTCATAGTAATTTATGAGCTCTTTTGTCTCGAGCGTCGGCTGCTGCAAAGGCAGCCCCACTACCACGACGCACTTGAGCAGGTCGCCCGGCAGGTCGATGCCCTCTCCATAGCTGCCTGAAACCACTCCGAGAAGCACAGCTCCTGAGTCCTTGTAGCGCTTGAACCCCTCCAGGAACTCGGCTTTCTCTTCTTTGTCCATCTCAGGGCTCTCGACAAACGCGGTCTTGCCTGACATCTCCGCAAATGACCTGTATACATTGTCCCTGACAAAGTAGCTCGGGAAGAACAGCGCGCTGTTCCCTGGCACCAGGTTTGTTATCTCTGCGCAGATCTCGGCTATCCTTCGGTACTGGTCGGCGTTCCTCTTGGCGAACTGCGTCGTCGTCTCAGGGATTATCATCGTCAGCCTGTTCTTCTCAGGGAACGGGCTTGGGTATTTGCTCTCTTCGGTGTCTGCGGGGAATCCGAGCAGGTCCTTGTACATCGCTGTCGGCGTCAGGGTCCCCGACATGATTATGGTGGAATGGCAGTTCCCGATGGTCTCCTGCGAGACTATGCCCGGGTCCAGGCACCTGTATGAGAGCACGACGACGCTCTCCCTCTTTGTCTCCTTTTGAGATAGTATCCTTGCATAGCCCTTGTCTTCCCCTCTCCATGATTCCAGGAATGCGGCGATGCCTCCCAGTGATGACTGCTTCTCCTTCTCCCTGACCATCTGCGCAGTGAACTCGAAGTCAGCTATTATCTTGTCATAGTCACCCACTTTTGCGACCTTCCCGACAAACTCATCCCGTGTCATGTTCTTCTCGTCGCCGTCTCTCATGTCCTGCGAGAGCTCATTGAGTATGTCCTGCAGTTTCGCCAGCTTATCCAGGATATCCTTGTCATCGAGCTTTTTTGCCTCATTGACTGCCCTCTTTATCATGTAGTTGGACAGCTGCGACGTCATGAGGTTCCTTATCCTGTCAGGGAGGTTATGGCCTTCGTCGACGATGACTATGCAGTCGGCCAGCGCGATACCTGCCTTGTTGAAGAGCGTGTCCCTCACCTTCTTGTTGTATATGTAGTAGTAGTCGGCGACTATCACCGTGGCCTCTTTCGCAAGCAGCGTCGCCAGCTCGTACGCGCAGAGGCTGTCCTTTCTGCACAGCTGCGCGAACTTCTCTATATGGCAGGGGCTTTCTCGTCTCAGCATCTCTAAGGCGAGCTTCGCCTCTGTGGTCAGCTTGCTGCCTTTCTTGGTGTTGGTGTACTGCTCGCAGGTGCCTTCCTCCCTATTCTTCTTGCAGTATTCGTAGAACTCAGAGGTGTGGAGCGCCTCGATACCGGGGATCGTGCACATCCATTTCTTGCCTATCAGGTCGACGGCGATGAAATCCACGCCATGTTTCTCTTTTATCTCCTTGAGGGTCTCTATCGCTATCATGTGCTGTGTGTGCCTTGATGTCAGGAAGAATACCTTCTTCTTGTTGTCGATCGCGTACCTGAGCGCGGGGGATATCGCGGCTGCGGTCTTTCCCAGCCCGGTGGGCGCATGCACAATCAGGTTCTTCTTGTCAGCCAGGATCCGAGCGACCTGCACTATCATATCCTTCTGTACGTCCCTCAGATTGGAGTATGGAAACAGGTGCTTCTTGAGCTCTTCATTCCCTGCTGTCTTCTCCTTTTCCTCAGCGGTCTTTTTGGGCATGGTCTGGAATATTTGCTGGTGTCTTATATAACTTATTATGTGTCTCCTGGTTCCTGCCGGGGCGTTATGTTCTGTTTTTGTTTTGTTTTCTCGTCGGGGCAACAAAAATGAAATGACTTCTAAAATGGAAAGATTTATAAATAACCTTTCTCCTGTATATGTTATTAGCTATATTACAGAATGTGTATATTTTAGTTGATATTGTTCATCTGTTTTGTTTTGATTCGATATTTTGGGGGTAGTGTGGTATGAAAAAGGAACTGAAGAAAGAAGACGTTTTCAACATCTTTTTCAGGGAGAAGCCCGCCATGATGCTGGTCACCCTGAATGCCGCAAAATCCGATATCTATGCTTCTTCGCTCGCAAAGCAGATTGACTGCACGTACTCCCACGTCGTCAAGATCCTCCAGGAGATGTCAGAGGCAGGACTGATAAACTTCGACAAGCAAGGGAGGCTGAAGCTCCTGACTCTGACCAAGAAAGGTCAGGAAGTGGCAGACCATATAGATAAGATCAGGAGCCTGCTCTGATTATTATTTGCTTTTCTTATTGTTTTTAGTTTCTGCAATACCCCGCTTTAGCGTCTGTTTTTAACAGGGGGATACGCAGATAGCCCTTTAGGGCGTATT
>JAFGJH010000041.1 GCA_016929255.1 Candidatus Woesearchaeota archaeon | reverse complement strand
GAAGGCGCCAGCCTCTTGTAGCTGAAGATTTGATTTCCTGCCGGCAACGCAATCTAGCAGCGTGGCAGCTGCCGCCGCTCTTGCGTCAGTCGCCAAGAACAGCAGAAACCGGCTTTATCTCAAGCAATACGCGCTCAGGCGTAAGCCTCAATCAGCGGATGATGTGCTGTTTGCCGGCAACGCAATCTAGCAGCGTTGTATCTGCTAAACACCGCCGAACAAAAAATATCATGTATATTTCAATCCTTTTTCTTCTTTTCTTCTTCAGTTTTCCGCATGATCCCGGCATATATCAGTATTGCCGCGAGTATCAGGACTATGATGAGTATCGCGCATGAGTTGTTGTACACGAATATGAGTATGGCTGTGAGCCACCAGGGCATCATCTGGATGTAGATCGGCCTTTCTCGCACGACCTCGAGTTGCTTTATGCGCTTGCCTGTGAGATCGGCCCTCCCTGCTGACGTGCTGTGGTATATGAACTCTACGTCGTCCACTCCGTCGCCGTCCAGGTCTGCGGGCTTTATCCTTTTCATGCCCACAGAGAACAGCAGCTCATCGTCGATGCTCAGGTCTATGCTTTCCCCGTCTATCCTCAGGAAGTTCATCACTCTGACATTGTCCCTGTAGGTGAGCAGCCAGTCCTCGTTGATGCCTACGTTTCTCGTGCATGCTTCCTCTGTGTCGAAATTGCAGAACTCGAACTGCTTGAACTTTGGCTCCCTGGGCGCGGGGGGGAGCACGTATATGCAGCTTTCGCTCTCTGAGGGCTTGTCTTTCGGGCAGTTGTTGAGCGTGTAGCAGGTTCTTGTCCTTGTGCCGTCAGGCCTGCAGGCGCTCCAGGGTGTGCATTCCCATTGGGGTATGCATTCTTTCGGCGGGGCTCCGCCGCCACCGCCGCCGCCTGCTCCAGGCACTCCGGGCACTGAAGGTATTGTTATCGTGAATGATGCTGTTGCGTTCGAGTTTGAGCAGCCTTTTCCGTCACTGGCTGTGATGATGATGCTGTGCGTCCCTGAGTCCCCTGCATCAGGCGTGAATATTATTTCTCCTGTGTTGGGGTCTATGTTGAACAGTGCTGTGTTGTCGTAGAATGTTATGGTGTCGTTGTCAGGGTCTGTCGCGTCCACGTCGCAGTAATAGCCTGCTCCGACAATGGCTGTGGTGTTGCAGCTCTGGTTTATGGTTGGCTGCTTGTTCACGCAGATCCTTGCCTTGCCTTCTGAAGTCACCAACTCTCCTGTGAGTTCCTGGGCTATCCGCTCTGACCTGTGATATGCCAGGTAGCTTGAGAATGCAGAGCTTACTGCTAAAAGGATTATGATTAGTGCGAAGAGGTTGTTTGTCGGCAGGGTCTGTTTCCTGCCCGCTTCCAGGTCTCTTTTTCGGGCGGCCATGTTTCGGTCCTGTGGCAGGATACAGCCTCTTAATTATTTAAATATTGTGGCGGAAACCAGAAACAAACGCAGCGCCGCCGCGACGTGCGTGGCAGCTGCCGCCGCTCTTGCGTCAGTCGCTGATAACAGCAGAAACCGGCTGCTTAACCAGCAATACGCAGAAGGCATCAGCCTACAGTGGCCAGTGATACGCATATGCCGGCAAAGCATCACTAGCAGCGAGGCAGCTGCCGCCGCTCTTGCGTCAGTCGCCAAGAACAGCAGAAACCGGCTGCTTAACCAGCAATACGCAGAAGGCATCAGCCTACAGTGGCCAGTGATACGCATATGCAGGCAATGCACTCTAGCAGCGTGGCAGCTGCCGCCGCTCTTGCGTCAGTCGCTGATAACAGCGGAACCCTGCTTCATCTCCGGCAATACGCAGTCAGGCGTAAGCCTTCCGCGGTAAAATATTTATGTCTTTGCCGGCAACGCACTCTAGCAGCGTGGCATCTGCAATTTGAAGCTCGGCACTGCTGATTACGGCAGCGTAGCAGCCGCCAGCTGTAGTTTGACTCTACAGCAGTCATCACGCCATGAACTGCGGCAGTAGCAGGTTGAAGAAGAGTATCAGCAGCAGGGCTATCAGTGCGACAAGGATCGACTTCAGGCCCTTAAGCTTGGAAAGCGTCTCGGCTCCCCAGCCGTATATCATGTAGTTGTAGAAAGGTATGAGGCTGAAGAACATGTTTATCGCTGACTCGCTCTTGAGCATGGTCGAGAAGAGCGCGAAGGATATCAGGGCCAGCGGTATCGACACCACCAGCAGGCTCATGAAGAGCGCTGTGTTCACTGTGCTGAAGAACACCTTGAACGGCGTCTTCGACCCCATGGCCTTCATCGCCACGAAAGTTATTGCGTTTATGAGTATCAGCCCTGCGAGCACCACAAAGAAGTTTGTTAGCAGTGACGCCGGTGCCAGTGAGTTCCTGTCTGTAGGGAAGATGAGCACTATGTCGACGAGAAGGAGCATGAACATGCCGAGCATGAAGCTGGAGAAGTGGCTTACGTTCTCTATGGCTTTCTGGCTGAACACTGCTATCCCTACATTGCTCCATATCTTCTGTGACGCTGTGAGCTTCTTCTCTATGCTCTTGCCGAAGTCTTCTCCGCTCTGGGGGACAACCTTCTTTATGTGCTCGTGGATCTTCCTGTGGTGCTCCCTGGCCCTGTCGCCTATCCTCAGCTTTCCGAGTTCTGGCATCCTGATCTTTCCGATTCTCATTTGGTCCTCATCTTGGCTTCTTGGTGTAGTTCTCTGTCTTTGTCTTGTACCTGTATATCTCAAGAGGCTTTGCCTTGCCTTTGAGCGTGACCATCTCCTTGTGCTTTGTCGGGAAGGCGTGCTTGACCTTGTCATAGACCGCCTTGCTTATGGCTATCTCGCCCGCGCCTGTCGTGCCCTCAAGCCTTGCTGCGGTGTTCACGGTGTCCCCTATCGCTGTGTAGTCTATCTTGTGCTTGCTCCCTATGTTTCCGACGACCGCTTCTCCTGTGTTTATCCCTATGCCTGTGTCCACCAGGCCGTCTTTCCTTATGGCCTCCTGTATCTCTATGGCGGCGCTGACGGCCTTGAGCTCGTGGTCCTTCACGTTCGTGGGTGCGTTGAACAGCGCCATGACCGAGTCTCCGACGAACTTGTCGACAGTGCCGTCATGCTTGAATATGATTGATGTTGAGATGTCGAAGTACCTGTTGAGTATGTTGACGACCTCTTCTGCAGACATCTTCTCCGACATCTTGGTGAAGCCTCTTATGTCCATGAAGAAGACTGTGACCTCTTTCCTCTTGCCCTTCAGCTCCAGCTTCTCCTTCTGGAGGAGTTCGTTGATTATCTTCGGGTTGACGTATCTCTCGAAGAAGGTCTTTATCTTTATCTTGTCCTTCTGCTCTTCGAGCCTCTTGCGTTCCCAGTAGTCGTAGAACAGGAAGAGCGCCAGCGGGACGAGAGTTATGGTGAACTGGAAAGTGAGCAGGAACTCCTGCATCTTGACCCCGTATGCCTTCATCCACAGGTGGGGTGTGAGTATTATGAAGAACGCGAGTATGACAAGGTACTTGAATTCCCTCTTGGCCTTGTAGGCCATCAGCGACTTGAGGCAGCCGTAGAACGTAAACAGGAGAAGAACTAGATACACTGTCTGGTCAAGTGTGAATGCCATGTCCCCCACAACGCCTGTTTATATGATGCTGGAGTGCTATTAGTCAAACCAGTATTTATTTGTTGCTGTTTTTGGCTCTTTTTCGGGTTTTGTCGCCTTAACCGGACATGCCTGAAATATACTCTTTCAGCTTTTCCTTTACCTGCTGTTCAAGCTCAGGGCCCAGGCCGAGCCGCGCCACCTCGCCGTCCCAATCCACCTCAGGCATCCTGGTCAGGCTTCCCGTGAAATCCCTGCCCGCCTCTTTTGCCTGTCTTTCTATCTCTGCTGCCTGTGCTGAGCCGAAGCGCTTGACGGCAGGGAACTTCGTGAGGGCGTTCGCCCCGGCCTGCAGCATCAGGCCGGCATACTTCTCTGCGTTCTTGGGTGTCAGGCCTGCCATTATCTCGAGCTTTGGGAACGTCACCCTGGTCTGCGCTATCCACCAGGCATATTCCTCCGGTTCAGGGCTCTTGGTGTATGGTGTCCCTGCCACTGGTTTCAGTGCATAGAAAGTGATCCTGTCAAGATGGTGCGATTCGATGAACTTGGCGAGCTTCTCGAAATCAGATCTCTTCTCGCCGAGTCCGATTATGATTGTGCATGATGTCTTGAAGCCCAGCTCTTTTGCATCGTGGAGCATGCGTGAATAGGGCTCAATCGGCTTGTCAGGGCATATCTTGTCATGCAGCGCTTGATCCACGCACTCTATTGAGGCGCAGACCCCCTCGACGTATTGTGAGAGCTGCCGGAGGCCCTCTTTATCAATCGTCCCCAGATTTATCCATATCTTGTGGCCATAGACAAGCGACACGAGACGGCTTATCTCGACCTGCTCTTCAAAACTGAATATCCGGTATCCCCCTGTCAGGAATTCGATTCTCCATCCGAGGTTCTTGCCTATGAGCGCGTCGGCGATTACGCTTGCCTTGCTCCGCTTTGCAGTGCTTGCGTGCCTTATCTTGTGCTTTATCGTAGACCTGAAGCAGAACTTGCATGTCCCGAGATCGCAGTACCATGAGAGGAATATGCACCTCCCGAACCACGTGACGGGCGGGAAGTTCTGTTTGTATGTTGAGTTTGCCTGCTCGAATATCTTGTCCATGGTTGCTGTCACATTCGGGGAATATTTAAGCATATGGAAAAAGATAAAAGGCAGCATTGCCGCTTTGCTGCAATCATGGCAGCTCCTGTGAAGATCCCGCTGAGCAAGATCCATCCTACAGAGTATCTTATCCCTGACGACAGGCTTGAGGAGATCGCTGCGCATTATGACGGCAGGCCCGAGTCGATCAAGCCGATAATGGTCGTCCGTGACCCTGTGACAGGGGTGTTCTATCCGGAGAACGGGAACAAGAGAGGCCTTTTTCTCCTGCAGAAAGGATGTGATTACGTATTGGGCCACGTGAGTGACGGCGCTGATTTCCCTGATGACCTGGAGGACTACAGGAATCTTGCGAGAAAAGCCGAGGCTCACGGCGTCAATACCCTTGAGGACCTGAAGGAAAGGATTGTCAGCAGAGCTGAGTTTGATCGGCGCATGAAGTGAAGGGAAGGGACAGATGACAGGCACTTTTTAGGTGTTTTTCTCAGTATATCTTGAGCAGTTTCCTGAGTCCCAGGCTGAATATGAGCGAGAATATGATGTATGTGCCGAGCCATCCGACTCTGCCTTTGAAGAGTCCTCCTTCTTCAAGGCTGAACAGGTTTATGGCGATGAGCTTGCTGTTGCTCAGTGTTATGGCCTTTACCGGCTGCTTGCTGAACTGCTTTATCACAGGGGCGTATCTTGGCTCTTCTGTTATCGTCAGCTCCTTGTCGAAGCTGTTGCCACCGTAGTCGAATACCAGGAGGTAGTCTCCTTTATCCCCTTTGAGCCCGAACTCTGCGGCCCCGTCCTTTATCGTCGATGTCTTGTCCCCTATGACTTCTACCCCGTCTGGCACGCTTATGTTGACATCGCCGGTGTAGCCCGGGTTGAAGACAAGTGTCGCTGTGAACTCCTGGCCGGGCATCAGCGGGTCGTATGCCATGTGCGCGTTGAGCCACCCGAAGATGATTATTATGGGCAGGAATGTGATGAGTGTGGGCTTGAAGCTCTGCTTCATGTACTGCATGTTGACTTCCATCGCCTCTTTCTGGACCTTCATCATCTTCTCAGGTTCTTTCTTGAGCTCTTTCATCCTCTTCTGGAAGTCCTTCTGCCTCTGCTTGAGGTCCTTCATCATGGTCTGGTCTGTCAAGTACTTGTAGACAAGGGTTATTATCAGCGAGATGACTAGAGATATTATGCCTATGGCGACGACCATCGGCAGCTTTAGAAGCGGCGAGAATATCGGGTTGAGTATTGTCTCAAGGACCATTTTTTTATTCCATGAACTTGCGCATCATGGGGTGCATGTCCATCATGTGCTGCTTTGCTATGTCTTCGTACATCCTGTATACTATCATCACTGCGAGGAGTATTCCTGTGCCGTGGCCGAGAGCTCCTGATAGGTCTGCTATCGCGGCGAGGAAACCTACTGCTATGGCTCCCATTATCGTCAGCGGACCTATGTACCTGTCAAGGACCTTCTCGAGTATGCGCTGGTCTTTCCTGAATCCCGGTATCTGGAGCCCTGACGCCATTATCTTGTCTGCCTGGCTCCTTGCATCCATGCCTGATGTCTGCACCCAGAAGACGCTGAACATGATTGCGCCGCCTATCATGAAGAGCATATAGACTGCTGCGTGGCCGAAGTCTGAGAATGTGATGCTTCCCCTGATTATCTTGCCGACGATGTCGGGCGAGTAGAGCCATGCCACCAGCCCTGATGATGGCGTGTTGCCGACGAACGTTCCGAGCAATGGGTGGCCCCAGTTCTGCAGGAGCCTTCCGAAGAGCTGTACGTTTGCGAGCAGCGCCGCCACGAGTATGACAGGTATGTTTGATGTGTAGATGAATGCCAGTGGCCATCTTATGCCGTGGCCTCTTACCCTGCCGAATGATAAAGGTATCTCTATCTTCATCGCCTGCGTGTAGACTGCGATTACAAAGACAACTATTGTCGCTATGACTGCTGCCAGCTCCAGGCCCGCTGTGACTGCGTCGCCTGCCGCCAGGCTCTGGAACAGCGCGGGTATCGCTCCTGTCGCTATGCTTGGGTTTGTCGGGCTTGGCATCGGGCTCAATGCCCTTATGAATATCTCCTGCGCGACATTTGCGACGATGAACAGGCTGATCCCTGAACCGAAGCCCCATTTCGAGATGACCTCGTCCATGAACATTATGAGCACTCCTCCGAGGAAGAGCTGGAACACGAGGAACAGCTCAAGATAGAAGAACATTCCCGTGCCCGCGAATTCTGCTGGCGGGGCAAGGCCGCCCATGAAGATGTATATGCATGCCTCGAATATTATGAAGCATATGTTCATTATCTTCTGCGTGCCCTGGAACCGCCTTCTTCCTTCGTGCGTTGTCTGGTCGAACTTGACCATTCCTGACCCGTTGAGGAGCTGCAGGACGATCGAGGCTGTGACCAGCGGGCCTATGCCGAGCGAGACTATCGATCCGAACTGCGCTCCCAGTATTATCGAGAGGTACTCGAACTGCTGCAGCGCGTTCTGGCCTAGACCAAACAGCGGTATCAGGCCCATTGCGTAGAATATGACTAGACAGATTGCTGTCCATTTGAGTTTTTCCTTGAAAGAAAGCCTTCTTTGCGTGGGTCTTGCGACTTCAGGAAGGTATGATATGACTTTTTCGAAGAGTCCCATTGTTCCTCGTCTGGATTGTGTTTAGGATGTTATGCGGAAAAGATTTGGTCTTCAGCAGATTCAGCCTATTCAGCGGATTCCTTGCCGGATTCCTCGGCTGGCTCTTTCTTCTTTGCGTTTGCAGAGGGTTTTTCCTTGCGCGGCTTCTTGGCCACGAGTACTTTCACCTCTCCGCCCGCCTTCTTTATCTTGTCTGCCGCTTCGTCTGTCGCGAAGTCAGTGGTTATCATGAGTTTCTTTGTCGCTTTTCCTGTGCTGAGCAGCTTGTTGTAGCCAAGGTCCTTGAGGTTGATTATGTATGCCCCGTTCTCGAACCTGGCCTGCCCTTTTTTCACGAGACTGTCCGCCCTGTCCTCAAGGGTCTTTATGTTGACAGGCTCTGTCTTTGGAGCCCTTGATTTTGATATGAAACCCCATTTTCCGAAGTATTTCCTGTCCTTCCAGATGAGCGGCTTCATCTGGTCTCCTCTCTTGCCCGTGCCGGCCATTCCTCTGCCTCCTCGGTTGCCTGCACCCCTGTGCTTCTTCATGGAGCCCCAGCCGTGAGTCGTGCTTCCCCTCTGGCGGGTGTTTTTCTTTCTTATGTGGACAGCCATGTCAGATCATCTCTTATAATCTCTTATATCATCTTCCTTATCAGCTCATTGATCCTGGCTCCTCTGTATCCGAGGGCTCCCCCCCAGGCATACCCTTTCTTTATGCCCTTCCTCTCGAACCCTCCCCTTGGCGGGTGGAGGCGGTAGATCTTCTTCGGTTTCTTCTCGCTGATTTTCTTCTCGCTGATTTTTCTGGCCCTCTTCTGCTCGAGAAGGCTCTCTGTCTCGCTGTCTGTCTCGCCGTATGTGACATAGTCCTTGGCCTTTTCGAGCATGCCGAGCATGCTTCCGCTCCTCTTGAAGACAGAGCATGAGAACTTGGTGTGCAGGTTCAGCATCTTGAGTGTGTCCCTTATCGTCCCGCTGGCGCCGGTGGTGTTCCTGACGAGAATCACCGCTACATTGCCGGATGCGGCCTGCTCCTTGGCGGGTGCCTTGGCTGGCGCTTTTGCAGGTGCCTTTGCGGCTCCTGCCTTTTTCGGTTCCTTTTGGGTCTTTTTCTCTTGTTCCATCTTGCTGTTCCGTCTTATTCCGAGATGTTGAGTTTTGCCTTGTATCTTTCCTGGACCTTCATTGAGGTCAGCTTCTTGAGCGCTTCGACGACTGCGCTTGTGAGATTTATCCTTGATGTTGTCTTTCCTGATGTCTGGGACCACACGTCCTGGACTCCTGCAAGCTTGAGTATCTTGGCGATCTCGCTCCCTGCGCAGAGCCCTGTGCCTTTCGGCGCCGGCTTCAGCGTGACCTTCACTGATCCGCACTTGCCTTCGACCGCAAACGGTATCGAATGGGGCTCCTTGCAGTTGCACTGCCATGACCCGCAGCCCCTGCGTATCTTGATGAGGTTTATCTTGGCTTTCCTTATCGCCTTTTCCCTTGCAGGCACTGTCTCTCTTGACTTGCCGTATCCTATCCCTACATGGCCTTTCCTGTCGCCTACGACCGCGCAGGTGGCGAAGCTTGGCTTGTTGCCTTCCTTGGTCTTCTTCTGTGTCTGCCTGAACACCCTTCTCTGCCCGCCGCCGAACTTCCCTTTTGACTGGCCTATTAGCAGGAGGTCTGACTCCAGCGTGGGTATGAGGACATCGACTATCTCTGCCTCGAGGAGCTTATTGTCGCTGTTGAGGACCTGGTCGATGTCTGCTATCTCGCCGGTCTTCACCTTCTTGCCCATTAGTGTCTTGGGGTTCCAGGCTCCCACATCTATTGATGCCTTCGGGACCGCCTTGACTATCTCTTCCTCTTCGACCGGAGTGACGACGTGGCCTTCCTCGAGAGCCTCTGTCTCTTTGTTGTCATTTTCCTCGGCGGCCGGGGTCGTCTTCTTCTGTTCCTTTTCTTCTTTTGCCATTTTGATCATTCATTCTGATTTTTAGTAATGTCTGATGCGTCGGGCATCAGCTTGCGATTATCTTCTTCTTCGTCTCTTCGAAGTGCTTGGGCATGTCCTCTGGTCTCGCTCCCTGCTTGATGCATCCGGAGAACTGCTTCTGGTACTTCTGATGCTCCTTGCTGAGCTTGCCGGCGTACTCTGCGATGTGCTTGCCGCTTATCCTTTCGTCGCTGGGAAAAGCCTCTTTGCTGAAGTTCATCTCGACGCCTGAGTCTATGAGTCCCTTGAGCGCCGCGAAGAGCCTGCCTCCCCTGATGGGCGTCTGCAGGCCTATGTCGAGCACGAAGTTGCTGAGCTTCTTCTTCTTTGCCTTGGTCCCCAGCAGCAGTCCTGTGAGGTATGCGCTCGGTATGTTCCCCCTGTGCATCTTCCAGCCCACCTTCTGCAGCTCTTTTGACGTTGCCGAGACAAGTATCCTGTCTCCGTCAGGGTTGTACTCGATTATCTGCGCGGTTATCATGTTCAGGGATTTCCTGAGGACCAGCCTGAGGCTGTCTGACTTGAGCAGGGCGAGCCTCTTCTTGTAGTTGGTTCTGCCTTCCCTCTTCCGCCTGTAGGGGACTGTTCTCGTCTTGCCGTGTTTTGTTCTTGACATTTTTCAGTTGATTCCCTTCTTACTTTGCCTTCTTTTCTTCTTTCTTCTCTGCTTTTTTCTCTGCCTTCTTGGCAGCCTTCTGTACCGTTTTCTGTATCATGTTGTGCTCTTCCAGGTAGAGCTTGATGTGCCTCTTGCTCCTGAAGAAGCCTCCTTTTGACTTTGAGTACATGTCCTGGTAGGTCCCTTTCTGGAGCAGGCCGCCTTCGCGCAGGTTCCTGAGGAACGCCCTCTGGACACGTATCTTGTTCATCCATTGCATCTTCTTCGGGGTCCTTGCCTTCAGTCCGCCTTTCCTTGAGCCTGCGTTCTTCTGCATGCCCTTTGATTTCTGTATCTTCTTCTTCCTGGACCTGCCCTTTGATGTTGACCTGGTAGGCTTCAGCCTTATCGCTCCGTCGATGACAAGGCCTTTGATGTCCTGCTTGGTTATCGCTTCCTTTATGTCGCTGAGCCTGTCTTCGTCGAACCAGACCCTCTTCTCAGAGCACTTGAACAGCGCTGCTGCGAGCCTTTTTTGGACCTTGAGTTTCATTTTGTCTTTTCAGCCTCACTGGGTTGATATGAGCATCTTGTCTTTTTCCTTTTTCTCCTCTATCTTCTTCTCTTCTTCAGTCATTTCGGCGGCTTCATCCCGGGATTTCTCCTTTTCCTTCTCTTTCTTTTCCTTCTCCTTCTTCTTCTCTGCTTCTTTCTTGGCCGCCTCCCTCTTCTTAGCGCGCTCTTCCTTGAGCTTTTCCTTGTCTTTCTTCTTCTTCTCGAACTGCTCCTTCACCTCGGTGACGAGCTTTGAAGGGTCCTTGAAGTTGGCTATCTTCAGGTGCTTGCTGAGCGCCTGCTCTATTATGGCGACCTTTTTCTTGGTGCCGACTGAGCCGCCTATGATTATTATGTGCTTTTTCGGGTCTGCATTCGCCAGGTCTGCAGGCCTGTTGGCTGTGAAGGGCGTGAGCCCTGTCCTGTCAAGCCCTTTGACCAGTGATGGTGAGCCCCATCCTTTCCTGACCTGCCTTTTGTAGCCTCTCCTGCTGACGCGCATCTTGCTGTCGGATCCTCTGGGCTTCCGCCAGTTCCAGGAGAGCTTCTTCCTCTTGTGGGCGTCCTGTCTGATGAATTCGGGCTTCTTCCTCTTGAGCAGCCTTCGTTTCTGGAGCAGTTCTTTGACTTCCATTTTATTGCATTTCCTTCCCTGATTTCTTGATTATGTATATCCCGTCCTGGAATATCCTTATGTCCCTGTTGGTTATCCTGGTCAGCTGCTCTATGTCGGCAGCCACCTGCCCGGCGATCTCTATGTTATTGCTCTCGACAGTCACTTCATTCCCTTCTATCTTGACCTTCGCGCCCTGCTTTATCTTGAGGGTGCGCGGGACCTTCTCTCCCAGGAAGTTCTTGATTATGAACGTGTCGCCGCTCATGCTGACATTCATGGGGAAGTGTCCTGAGCATATCTTGAGCCTGTATTCATGGCCTTCCGTCAGTCCTGTTATCATGTTGTTTATGTGGGAATATGCTGTGCCGAGCATCGTCTTCTCTTTTTTGGTCGCGTTCTTGAACATGATTGTCAGCAGGTCTTTCTCCATCTTTATCTCCATCCCTGGGAAGTTGAATGTCCTCTTCAGCTCTCCCTTCGGGCCCTTTATGGTCACTGTCCTGCCCTCTACCTTGACCTCGACATTATCCGGCAGTTCTATTTCCTCAGTCAGTTCTGGTATTCTCATTTTCAGGTCTCAGTAGCAGTATGCGATGAGCCTTCCGCCGAGGTTCTTCTCCTTGGCGGTGTAGTGGGTCATCATGCCTTGTGATGTGGACACTATGAGCAGCCCGAAATCTTTCGACGGAAGGAACCTCTTCTCGAACTTCTCGTAGTTGTCGACAGTGACCGCAAATCTCGGCTTTATTGAGCCGCACTTGTTTATGTTGCCGAGCAGGTTTAGCCTGATGTACCTGCCCCTGCCGTCATCGACCTCATCGTACTTTCCGAGGTATCCCTCTGCGTTGAGGATGTCAAGCACCTTCTTTATGACCTCTGATGTGGGCTTCACGACGCATTCCTTTTTGCCCACCTTCTCGCAGTTCAGTATCTTTGACATCGTGTTTGATAATGGATCGTTTAGCGACATTTTTGCACCTAGCTGAATTTCTTGAATCCCATCTTGACCGCGACTTCCCTGAAGCATCTCCTGCACAGGTTGAGGCCGTACTTGCCGATGTGGCCGTGGTATGTGCCGCATCGCCTGCATCTTTTCCTGTTTATGCCGCAGCTCCGCTTCTTTGGGGCGTTGTGCTTTATGAATTTCTGGTAGACTGCCGGCTTGACCTTGAGCTGCGCCAGCATTTTCCTGTGGTCTGAAGCTGTCATCTTGTCTTATTCCTCCTCGAGCTGTACATTGAAGTGCTTTTTCATGAATTCTGTGGCTTCTTCCTTCTTTATCCTGTGGTTCTTGCCTATCTTCTTCTTCATGAGGCGTCTCTTCTTTATCCTGAATCCGTGCCTCTCGAGTGTGGCGCAGACCTGGAAGCCCAGCACGCCTATCTCAGGGGTGTACTCGACTCCGGGGATGTCTATGTATTCCTTTATCCCAAAAGATATGTTGCCCTCGTCGTCGAACTGCCTTGGCTTGAGCCTGTTGTCGAGGGCCCCAAGCAGCTGTTTGAGCAGCTGGCCTGCTTCGTTCCCCCTTATGGTGACCTTGCACCCTATGGGGAGTCCGGGTCGCAGGCCCCATCCGGCTATCCTCTTGTTCGTGATCGTCTTGACCGGCTTCTTGCCTGTGAGCATCTCGAGCAGCTTCACTCCTTTGTCTAGCCTGTCCGTGTTCTTCCCCGCGCCTATGTTCAGGGTGACCTTCGCAATCCTTACCTCTGTTGAACTGTTCATATTAGCATTTGTCCTGTTTCATCCTTTTATAGTTCCATCATTTCATCATTTTGTTGCGGTCAGCTGTTTTATGCTGTCAAGCGCTGGCTTGTCTTTCCCTATGACGAATGCGTGCCTCTTCATCGTCTCTAACTTCTGGTTCTTCGATGACCTGATGGTGATCCTGTCCTTGCTGATGTCTTCCATCTTGGCCATGGTTCCTGAGTGCTTCCCTCCTATGAGCAGGAGCATGGCACCTTTCTCAAACTTGAGATGGTCCTGTATCTTCTGTTCCGGCAGCGACAGCTGGACAGTGTCTCCGACCTTGTAGTCGTCCTTGTCTACGGTTATGTTCCTTCCGTCGAACAGGTTTAGCTGCATCTTGCCGCCCCTGACCTTGGTCTTTGACTCTATCCTTGACAGCTTGGTTGCTGCTTCCTTGGCGGTGGCCTTGACCGCAGTTATCTTCCCTTTCCTGTCTAGCAGGATCCTGTAGTAATCCTCGAGCTGCGGGAACTCTATGATGTCCATAAGGCCGACAGGGTACCTCTCGTCGCTCCTTTTCCTCTTGTCGACGAAGACGTCCTTCCTGTTCAGTATCTGTTTGGCGTCCTTGGCTGTCTTTGCGAACTTGATGAGCTCCCTTATGACCACTGAGAGCGGCATGCCGTGCTGCAGCTTGTGCGGGCCTGGCTTTGGTCGGGTTATGTACTTGGACTCCTTCCTGTTGATGCGCCATGTGCGCGGTGCTGCTATCCTTTTCATGTGGTTCTTGACCATTTTATTTTCCCTCTTCGGGCTTCTGCGCCTTCGGCTTTGCCGAGGGCTTGCTCTTCTCCAATGATGCCTTCCTCTTCTTGTCGTCGAGGTTGAGCTCGGTGATTATGAGATTTGAAGGGTTTATGGGCTGCATTGACTTTGAGCCTTCCTTCTTGGCCCTCTCTATGCCTGTTATGTAGACGCGGAGTTTCTTGTGGTCCGTCCTCTCCACCTTGTTCTCCCTGCCCTTGAACTGGCCTCGGGCCACCTTCACCTTGTCGCCCTTCACGACCGGGAGGCTTCTCCTGCCGTATCTCTTCCTCAGATCCTTTGACAGGTGGGCTGAGAGTAACTTCTGCTTGATGTGCAGCGGAGCGTTGTGCCTGTACTTCCGCTGCTTTGCAGGCCTCTTGCTTGATTTCCAGCTTGTTGAAAACGTGTTTTTCATTTTGCGTCCTTTATGGTCTTTTTTCCAGGTCTGTCATTGGTCGTGATTATATTATTATGCTCGCTACCTTCGCCACGCCAGGCCACCTGCCTGCCGCTTCCTTTGCTATGGGCCCCTTGAATATAGTACCTTTCGGGTTCCCCTTGTCGTCCTTCAGCACGACTGCGGCGTTGTCCTCGAAGCATATCCTCATTCCGTCAGGCCTCCTGTATTCCCTCTTCTGCCTGACTATGACCGCGAAGACCACCTGTTTCCTCATCTCGGGCTTGCCTTTCTTGACTGCCGCGAGCACGAGGTCGCCCACTCCGCATGCCGGGCCCCGTTTCTTCGCTGTCTTCATGTTCTTGATCGAGACTATCTTGATGAGGGTGGCTCCTGAGTTGTCGCAGGTCTGTATCTCTGATCCTGCCAGCAGTCCTCTTGTCACTCTTGCTTTTCTTGCCTGCATTTTACTTATCTACCCCATCCCTGGATGTTTCCTTCGGCTTCTCCTTGCGCTTGCCTTCCTCGAGCGCTTCCTTCTCGAGCTTGTACTTCTCTACCTTTCCGATTATCTTGAGCACGACGAAGTTCTTTGTCTTGCTGAGAGGCCTGCACTCCCCTATCTTGACTATGTCTCCTTCTGCAGGGTTTATGCATGGCGGGCTGTGCGCTATGATGCGGGTCCTGGTCTTCCTGTACCTCTCGTATTTCGGGATGTATCTCCAGCCCAGCCATTCGACTATGACGGAATGCTGCATCCTGTCCGACACGACCTTTCCTGTGAACTGCTTGCCCCTCACCTTGAGCGTCCCGTGGAAAGGGCAGTTCTTGTCTTTGCAGCTCTCCTTTGGCGGTTCGATGTCAAAACCCGCTTTCCTTGTTCTGGCCATTTAGTTCACCATTATTGTGTTGTTGAAATCCTGTCGAAATCCTGTTATGATATTTTGTTGTTCGTTTTCCCTGTTATTGCTTTATCCTCGCCTCAATTCTCCCTTGGAGGTCTTTGCCGTCGATTGTCTTGTCTCCGACCTTGACCGTCACCTGTTCCTTGACTATTGTCTTGGTTCCGTTCTGCGTCTGTATCTTGATTGTGCTCTTTGTCTCGTCTGTTACCCTGCCTCTGAGCCCTGTGAGCGTCGCGTTTCTGGCGCTCACGACTTCGAGCGTCGTGCCTATGAGCGCGATTCTCGCGGGCTTCCTTTGTTTTGGCATGTTATTTTACGATTATGGTTTCAGGTGCGAACCCCACTTCCAAGAGAGCTTCCCTGACCTTCTGCTTGTGGCTGCCCTGGAGCTCGATCTTCCCGTCCTTGGCCGTCCCGCCGCATGCGAGCTTGTTCTTCAGCTTCTTGACGAGCTTTTCGATGTCTATCTCCTTGGTGTCAATGCCTGTCACGACGGTGTATTGCTTGCCGAACTTCCTTTTTTCGACATACACTTCGATCAGCTGGTTCTCCTTTGCGATTGTCTCGCAAACGCAAAGCTCTTTTGGTAGTCCGCACGTGGAGCAAATCTCACTCATTTGTTTTACTCCTTTGCTTTCAAGGCTGTCATCAGCCTGGCTATGTTTTTCTTTGTTGTTCTGATCTGCCGCGGGTTCTTCGGTGCTGTACCCGTGGCTGTTTGAGCGTTAAGCTTGATTAGCTCTTTCCTGAGCTCGAGTATCTTGGCCCGGAGCTCCTCTTTGCTCATCTTGGTGGGGTCTAGGTCCTTCATCTTCACTCCGTGCTCCCTGCACCCTCACCATTTGGCGCTTCGGTTTCCGGCTCGCTGGACTGCGGTTCTTCAGGCTCTTCTTTCGCGGCCTGCAGGGCAGGTGATACGGCAGGTGATTCAGCAGGTACTGCTGCGGGGGATGCGGCGGGCGCAGCTTTCTCGTTCTCTGCGCTTTTCTTCTCTTCAGCGGGCTTGGCCTTGGGCTCTTGCTTCTTGGCGGTCTTCCTTGTGCGTTTCTTCTTTTCTCCTTCGGCGCCTGCTGCCCTCTCTGCCTCAGGCTTCCCTTCATCCTTCCCTTTGCTTGCCTCTTTCTTATCGTCCTTGCCTGCCTTCTTCCTGATCTCGCTCTTCATCTCTTTGGTCACTTGCTGCTCTTCTTGGTACAGCACTACATCGTCCGGCAGTTTGAGGTCGGGCGGCATTATCCTGACCTGTATGCCGACAGTCCCTGTCTTGAGCTGTGCCGCTGAGTATGCTTTCCTTACGCCTATTATGGCGATGTCGCCGCACTTCTTGAGGTATCCCTGGTAGAACCTCCATCTCTTTGCCCTGGAGCTGGGGATCTTCCCTGATATCAGTATCTCGACTCCCATCGCGCCTGCGTTCATGACATCTGCCATTATCTTGTGGCCTATGCCCTTGAACCTCTGCGTGCCAAACTTCTCGAGTGAGCTGGCCACCCTCTCGGCAACTATCTGCGCGTCAAGGTCTGGTGATTCCACTTCGTTTATCTCTATCTGCGGGTTCTCGAGCTTGAATTTCTCCTTCAGGTCTTCGGTGAGCCTCTTGATGTTCTGGCCTTTCCTCCCCACTATAAGTCCTGGCCTTGATGCATGGATTATTATCTTCTCCCCGAGAGGGGTCTTCTGCAGCTTTATGTGGCTCTGGCCGAGGTTCTTGAGGACTGTTGTCACGTATTCCTGTATCTCAAGCTCCTTGACGTTTGCTGCGACAATCTGTCTTTCGATCATTTTTTGTCCTCTTTGCCTTCATTGATTTGGGCTTTTTGTGCAGGCTTCTCCTTCGGCGCGTGCTCCTTCTGCGGCGCTGCTTCTTTGCCTTGCTTCTCGCCTTTCTTCTTGGCGACTGTCTCCTGCACGACGACCTCTACGTGGGTCTTTTTGAACTCCCTTCCGTAGTTCCTTCCGTAATGCACGGGTTGGCTCGCCCTGTGCGAGCATATGTGGACTATCTCTAGCTCTCCTGTGTTGAGCCCTTTTGTCTGCGCGTTTGCCTCTGCGGACTCTAGCAGCTTAAGGATTGCGGCGCATGATTTTATCGGGTATCTTCCTGAGGCAATCTTTCCTGACCTGTGGCCAAGCCCGTTCGTGAACCTCTTGAAAGGTATTGCGCGCTTCTTGACTATCACTTCCTCGAGCAGCCTCTTGGCCTGGTCGAGCTTCCTGTGGCGCAGGTAGTTGCATATCTCTATGGACTGTTTTGTGCTTATGCCCAGGTCTCTGCCTACAGCTCTTGCCATGAGTTCCTTGTTGAAGTTCTGGAATGCGTAGTTGTAGCCTGCCATTTTATCCTTTCATATTTATTGCATTCATTCAGTTGTTTTTTATTTGACTGATACGTTTGATGATGACTTGGTCGCTCCGACTCCCGGTGCTGAGTGGGAGACCTTCTTCCTTGTGAGCGCGAATTCGCCGAGGTAGTGCCCGATCATCTCTGGCTGTATGAGCACATCGTCGAATGATTTGCCTGAGTGGACCTTTATTGTCTTGTTTACCATTTCAGGAAGTATTATCATGGACCTGCAGTGGGTCTTGACGGGCTTCTTGCTTGTCTTGAGGTTCTTCAGGAATGTCTTTTCTGCGTCTGTCAGCCCTCTGTTGAGCTTCCTTCTGATCCTTGAGGGCAGTAGCTGGGCCAGCTCTTTGATGCCCATCGTCTGGAGCTCTTCAAGAGTTTTTCCCATGTAGATGAATTCCTTCTTGGCCATTTTTTCTCCTTATCCTGTTTTTGCCTGTCTTTTACCTCTTCCTTCTGCCGGTCCTTCTGGCTGCGATCATTCCTACCTTCCTTCCAGGAGGTGCGTTCCTTGCTATCGGCCTGGCCTTTGACTTCCTCAGCGTCCTCTTGTTTCCGAACGGGTGGTCGACTGCGTTCTGCGCTGATCCGCTTATTTTTGGCCAGAGCTTGTTCTTTGCCTTCATCTTGAAGTGCTTGGTGCCTGCCCTAAGGAAAGGTTTCTCTGTCCTTCCGCCGCCTGCGACGACGCCTATGGATGCCCTGCATCTCGGGTTGAATGATTTCCTTTTCTTTGACGGAAGCTGGACTATGACGCTGTCCTTGAACCTCCCTATGACCTTTGCGAATGTGCCTGATGCCCTGACGAACTTTCCGCCGTCTCCGGGTATCGCTTCTATGTTGAACACGACCGTCCCTTCAGGTATGTTGACCAGCTCGGCGGTGTTTCCAGGGGTGATCTCTGTCTCCGGTCCGCTCCGGACTGCCTGGCCTACCTTCATGCCTTCCGGCGCGAGTACCAGACAGGTCTCGCCGTTGGTGTAGCGTACCTGTGCGAGGGGCGCTGAGTGGCCTTGGCAGTGGATGAGGTCAAGCACCTCTCCCTGGACCGCTTCCGCAGTGAGCCTGTTGTGCTTGGCTGATCCCTTGTACCTAAAGCTCGGCGCCCTGTATGTCGGGCCGCCTTTTCCCCTTGCCTGCTGTATGAGATTCTTTCCCATTTTGGTTATCCTGTTACATCAGTCCGAGGTCTGTTGCCACGTCAAGGGCCGGCGTCTCCGGTGAGAGCCTGACATACGCCCTTTTCTGACCTGATGGCATTATGTGCGTGGTGACCTTGAGGACCTTGACCTTGAATGTCTTTTCTATCGCCTTCTTTATCTCAGGCTTCCTTGCCTGGAGGTCTACGACGAACACTAGCTTGTTCTCGGCCTCCATCAGCCTGATCGACTTCTCCGTCGACAGCGGGTATTTGATGACTTTCTCTATTTCCATTTTCAGTTATTGGCCGCCTTTGCTGCCTTAGGCGCTCTGGCTGGTATTTCCTTGTTGCTTTCCTTCTTGTCTTCCTTCTTTGCCTCTTTCGTCGCTTCTTTCTTCTCTGCCTTCTTTGGTGCCGCTGTCGCCGGCACGTCGTAGAAGAGCTTCTCTTTCTCCAGCCTTTCTATCGCTGATTCTGTGAATAGCGTGAGCCTTCCGGGGACTGCTCCTGGTGCGAGCAGCTCTGCGTTGAGCGATTCCACGCTCACTGCGTCGACGCCGCTGATGTTCGATGCTGCCTTGAGCAGCGGGCAGTCCTTTGCTACGACAAAGAGGGGCCCTTTCCTCTTCCTGTATTTCCTTCCCCTGAGCCTTGCCTTGCCTGCCTTGTATGTCCTTTCTGATGCCCTCTCGAGCTCTTTGCCGAAGCCGAGCTTTTTCAGGGCCTCAAGGACCTGCTTTGTCTTTGACAGTGATTCGAACTCGCTGTTGATTATGAAGGGGTATCTGTCCGGCGGGATGTGGCCTCTTCCTGTGACGAGCTCTTTGGCTGCTGTCGCGGCTATTGCGCTCCGTATTGCCTTTCTCCTTTCCTTTATGTTTATCTTCCTCTCCCATATCTTGCTTGCTTTCGGGTGGTGTGCCCTTCTTCCGCCGACTGTGCCTGGAGCGAACGCTCCCACCCAGTTGAACCTGACTCCATTCCTGGACATGACTTTCCTCGGCACTCTCGATATTCCGTGGCCGTAGCTTCCCCTGTAGTCCCTTCTCCTTCTTGAGACCTTTGCGCTGGACTTTTTTCCCGCCATCAGGTCTGATCCGTATCTCTGCCTTGCGCGTGACTGCAGCGATTCCACTGCCCTCTTTATGACATCTGGTCTTACAGGTTCGCTGAAGACCTGCGGAAGCTCCCTGCTTCCTTTCTCGGTGTTGTTTGCGTCGAGTATTTTCAGTTTCATTTTTATGAGTATGGTCTATTGTGCGGTCTGTTGTGCTGTGTTTTATTTCCCCTGTTTGGACCTTGTGCTGACATATTGTATTGTCTGCGGTACCTGCTCCACCTTCTTGTTCGGCCTTATTGGGTTCTGGAGCCTGAGCACCCTCTTGGACGGTCCGGGTATGCTTCCCTTGACGAGCAGGTATGTGCTCTTGACCTGTCCGTACCTGACGAATCCTCCTGAGACGTTTACCTGCTCAGGGTCGTCGCCTATCATCATTATCTGCTTGTTGTAGTCCACCCTTGAATGGAATCCCATCTGTCCTGCATGAGCGACCCTGTACATGACGTGGCCCTGCTTTGACCATCCGCCGAGCGAGCCCGGCCCTCTCTTGGTCTTCTCTGACTTGTGGTGCCTTACTTTTATTCCGAACCTCTTGACAGGTCCCTGGAATCCTTTTCCTTTTGTTATCGCGTGTATGTCGATGAACTGGCCGTCCTTGAACACGTCCTTGACGCTCAGCTCTTTCCCGAGGTTATCTCTTGCGAATGCGATCTTGTCCTCTTTCTTGCCGCCGAGGTTGACCTCGAAGAGCTCTGGCTTCTTGTTGCCTATGCCTGTCATCTTCGGCTGTGTCTGGATGAGGATCCTCAGCTCATCGTAATCCTCTGGTCTGATAGAATCTAGCTTCTTGCTCTCTTTTTTGGGTGCGGTTATCTTCCTCGCTATCTCCTTGTCCGCCTTTGCGAGGATGTCAAGTGTCGGCTGCATTGTCTTGTACCCTCTTTTGTACAGCCTGACTCCCGCAATCCTGATCGGAGGGCATTCGACGACCGTGACAGGGATTGTTACGTCTTCTCCCTTTGTCATGGAGTTCTTCCTGCCGTCTGTTATTATAATGTGTGTCATGCCTGCCTTGTATCCTGCAAAGCCCTGCAGCTTGGCATCTTTCGCTTCCGGGAAGTGCTTTATCCTTGGATAGATGCGTTTAGCCCGCACTCTAGGCCATACCTGCATGCTTCCGTGTCTTGATTTGTGTGCTTTTGGCATTTTTTACCTTGAACAGCATAGGATAGACTAGCCTGATTGAGTTGAATAGGCCTATCCAGACCTTTTCAGGGCTTTTTTGGCAGTAAAAGCCTATTTTTGAAGCTTTTTCAAGAATTAGAGCTTAATTGTAATAAACTCGTACTGAAAAAGCATCTTTTCAGGCTCATTTATTCCTATATCGCATTTAAACATCAAATAAGTCGTTTAAACGCTTATTCCGAACTATCACACCGAAATTTCGCTTGCTTATAAACTTTGGCTTTGCTTGTTGGGGACAGATTTGGGTGGTTCAGGAACAGGTTGGATGACCTGCTCTTTTGCCTGCTTTCCGGATCTCTCTTCCACTTTATTTCCCTTCCTCTTCCCCTTCCCTTCCTCTCTCTGGGCATACCTTGCCCTCTTGATGGCGTAGTTTGCTGGGTTCTTGATGTATTTGCAGAAGTTGTCTGGCTTGCACACGCCGAAGCTCTTGTAGTATGCTGAATTGTCGCAGTTCGGAGGAAGGACCTTTTTCTTCTGCTGCTTTGCGTACCTTATCTGGCCGAGGTAGTACTGGTCCCGCAATGGCTCTGAGTTGCGCTGGTTCCACTCCTTCATCCATTCTTCAGCAGCACCATAGTCCCAGCCGCAGCTTGTCAGGAAGTTGGTCAGTATGAATACTGCGCGTTTCTTTCCGTCTGTCAGCCCTTTTGATATCTGCTGTATGCATGGTGGGAAGAACTTTTCAGGTATCGCTGTCTGCACTTCCTCGAATTCCTTGTTGAGCAAGTGCCTCTCTATCTTTGTCCCTTCCTCTATCTCCCGCATCTTCTGCTCTTTGCGCGCTGCAAGGTCGAACGCCTCTACAAGCAGTTTCTTTGCCTGGCCGGCGACGATGCCTTCCCTTTCGAGGAAAGCGTGTCTTCCGGTCTTTATGCTGTCCGGCTCTGCCTCTTTCTTCTCGAACCCGAGTATCCTGTCAGGGTGTATCGGCACTGATACTAGTCCTGACTTCTCGTGGTAAGAATAAGGCGCCCTGTAGAGGTGTCTTGGTGCTATGAGCACTGTGTCCACCTCGACGATGGACAACGGGTTGAAGACTTTCGTCATCCTCGGCTTTAGGCAGCATTTCTTTGATGTGTCTATCACTTCCTTCTCCATTATTATCCTGCACTTTGGGCAGGTCTTGTACTGCTCGTCCTCTCTGCCTGCGATTGTCATGTTGCATTGAGGGCAGATGAACTGCACCTGTCGGCCTCCTGCTGCGCTTTTCTTCTTTCCGCAGTTCGTGCAGTACGTCTGCACCAGCTCCTCTGTTGTCTTGCCCGTCTTATCCTTAAGGTCCTTGAGTGTGTAGCTGAACCTGTCGCCGAAGACAACCGTGTCTTCCTTGACCTTGACGTGTTTCTTGCCTATGTAGTCGAGGAGGTATGCTGCTATCTTCCGCGGCCCGTCGGGAAACAGGTCTTTTGTCTGCGCGTCATGGACTCTTTCAGGGAATGCCTCGAATGGCACTGCTATGTGGAAACCCTTGTTTCCTGAGAACTTTGCTGTTATCGCGTCGATGTCATGCTCCCTGAGCGCCTTGATGAACAGCCAGCTGACTATTCGCGCAAATTCCCATTGCGGGCAGTCGATGTCCAGGACAAGGTCCCATCCTGTCCTGAGGTCCTCGTACTCCTGTTTCTTCATCTCTGTGCTTATCCTCTGCGGGTTGGACCAGAGCTCTTCTGAGACATGGAATGATGTGACGCCGTTCTTGACCTGTTCCATCACATCGTTCGGATAGATGAGGACGTCAGGCCTTTTGGCGTATCCTTTGCCGCCGAAGCTTCCGACTGCCTCTTTGTTCTGCGCAGCCTTGACTATCTCGTTCTGCACTTCTATGCGCTTGTAGTGCCTGAGCACCCTGCTCAGCGTTATTGGATCCATCCTTTCTGCCATGCCTGTGGGATAATTGAGAAACCTATTTAAAACATATCGCTTTGGTGTTTAAAAGATTTAGCCTGCTTTAAAATACACTTGCTCAAGCGCCGCTGCCACCGCCTTGCGAGCTGGCGGAAATATACGCGCTTGACCAACTCGCGGAATGGCGGAGAGGATGATGGATTGGAGCGAGCGCTGTGGCAGTGGTGCGGAAGTTTCAAAAAATGGACAACCGACAGGAAATGCTCGACTGGCTTCAGAAGCTGAAGGATTCTGATAAGATCATCATAGTAGAAGGCATCAAGGACATCGATGCGTTGGTCAGGCTTGGTCTCCCTCGCAGCCGCATACGCCGCCTGAATAAGGCTGCTTTTGCTGTCGCTGAGGATCTTGCGAAGGAAGGTGTCAGGGAAACCATCATCCTTACTGACCTTGACAAGGAGGGCAAGAAGTTATACGCGAGCCTGAAGACCAATCTCACACGGAACGGCGTCAAGGTTGACAGTTTCTTCCGCGAATTTCTTTTCAGGAACTCTGACCTCAGCCATATCGAGGGCATTGCGACATATTTCAGCCACCTGTAGACAGCAACACCACGATGTCAGGCTCTAATGACGCAAACCAGGCCGCTGACAACCCTTGCGTATCGTTTATTTCGCCGCAGGCGTTCTTTATTTATCGATAAGGGTGTAAGTGTTTAACAAAGCTTATAAAAAGTGTTTCATAAAGCTTATAAAGAAACTGGTACAACATAAGAAACATATTTTGGGGAGGATATCATGTCTGCTGCTGCAAACCAGTTCAAGACCTTGGTGCTTTTGCTTGCTTTGACAGTCGTGCTGCTGCTGGTCGGCCAGCTTGTCGGCGGAATGCAGGGGCTTACCATCGCTTTCATCATAGTGCTCCTCATGAATGGCTTGAGCTATTTCTTCTCTCATAAGCTGGTGCTTTTCATGTACCGGGCCAAGGAAGCCAAGGAGTCCCAGCACCCTGATCTTTTCAGGACCGTGCGGGAGGTGGCGAAGCTCGCCAACATTCCCGTGCCTAAGGTTTACATCATCCCCAGCGACAGCCCGAACGCTTTTGCTACAGGGCGGAATCCCAAGAATGCTGTTGTCGCCTGCACAGAGGGGATCATGCGCCTGCTTGACAAGGATGAGCTGAAGGGCGTAATAGCTCACGAGGTGGCGCACATCAAGAACCGTGACATCCTCATACAGACCATTGCCGCAACAATCGCTGGTGTCATCTCTTACGTCGCTATGATGGCACGCTGGGCTGCCATCTTCGGCGGTTTCGGCGGAAACAGGGACAGTGACAGCGGAGGAATACTAGGCTGGCTCGTGCTTGCAATACTCGCTCCGATAATCGCGCTCATAATCCAGCTTGCTATCTCCCGCTCAAGGGAATATCTTGCTGATGAGACCGGTGCCAAGACCACACATGACCCGCTTGCATTGGCCAGTGCGCTTGAGAAGTTGGAGAGGGGCGTGCGCAGCAACCCGTTGAGGTTCGGGAACCCGACCACATCGTCGCTGTTCATAACCAACCCGTTCTCTGCAAAGGGTCTGACTTCCCTTTTCAGCACTCACCCACCCATGGATGAGAGGATCAAGCGGCTCAGGAAGATGAGGGCTTAGTCTTAATGTCTGTTGTTGTTTTCATTCTCGTATCTCTCTGTCAGTAGCCTCTGTATCTCTTTCGCCCTTTTCTCGCCTATCTTTTCTATCTCCTGCAGCTCCGCCTCCGAGGCGTTCACTACAGCCCTTACCGTACCGAACCTCTCAAGCAATGGCTTTGCGAGTGTAGGTCCTATTCCGGGCAGCGCTGAGACTATGTATTCCTGCAGTTCTTTTGTGGTCATCGGTTTCCTGCTTCCGTGCGGGTTGAACTCCCTGAAATCAGGGTCCTGCTCCCTTTTGGCTATGACTGCCATGAGCGATGCTGTCTCTTTCACCGTCTTTGTCTGTATGACAGGTATTCCGTAGCTGACCATTATGGTCGCGAGCATGCCGCGTATGGCGTTTGCAGCTATCTTCCTCATCGCGTAGATGTCTTCCTGCCCCTCGATGATTATCATGGGCCTTTCGAAGTTCTGCTTGAGGCTCTTTATCTGGTCGAGCAGCCTTCCGTCGATGATTGAGTCCACGAAGTCAGGGACTTTCTTGTACTCTACGCCAACCCTCTGGGAAAGCAGGTAGTCCCCGACATTCAGCGTCTGCATGTTGACGGATATTCCTATGTCTATGAGTTCTTTTATGACGCCGGATGCCTTCTCCCTGAAGTCTGCGAACACTTTGAGCTCGATCTCCGGAGCTATGTACTTCTCGAGCTTCTCTTCTGCCCTGCGGTCAAGGCCTTTGAACTTTGTCTTGAGGCTGTCCAGCTCGCGGTACATGCGTTTCTCCTTGTGGTGTGCGCTCCATTTGTACCCTTCATCCCTCGTCCCGCGCGTCATCAGCACCGTTACCCTTCCGCTGTCCTGCCTTCCGGTCCTTCCCCTCCGCTGGATTGTCCTTATGCCTGACGGTATGGGCTCGTAGAATATGACAAGGTCCACGCAGGGTATGTCTATCCCTTCCTCTGCGACTGATGTCGCGACAAGGCAGTTGAACTTCCCGTTCTTGAAGTCCTCGAGCATCTGCTTCTGCTCCTTCTGCGAGAGTCCTGTGCCGTTCTTCTTTGCCTGGCCTACGAACACCCTCGACTCTGCTCCTGGTATGGTGTTGAGAGTCTCCTCTATCTTCTTTGCGCTCTCCCTGTACTGGTTGAATATGATTATCTTGACCTTGCTGTTGGCCTCTGCCTCTTTCTCGACGAGTGACTTGAGTGTCGCAAGCTTGGGGTGCTCGACGCCCTCCTGCATCAGGTTCCTTGCCAGTATGGCCGCTGATTTGAAGTTGAGGTCGCTGGCGAGGTTCTGCACAGCCTTCACCTTCGATGACCGCGACTCTTCGTATATCCTCTCGAAATAGTGGTGGAGCGGAGCGACGCCCTGCGTCTCTATCAGCTCTATCGCGTGCTCTGTCTTCATGGCCTCTGCTATGAGCGAGACTGATCTCATTATCTCGAATGACTTGTCGCCCTTGGCTATCTCTGAGTGCAGGTGCCCCTGCAGCTTCAGGAGGTCCACCTTGGTGAGCATCCTTGATGTGTCTGCATAGCCGTGCCTCTTGATCTCGTCCAGCTTGCTGTTGTAGCAGGCCTTCAGGTATTGCTTTATCTTGTCGAACTCTTTTGGCAGCTCTACCTGCACCCATTCGACTTTTGTCTCCTGTATGTATGGTCTTACGTCAGGGTCTTCGTCTGTCCTCAGCTCCACGCCTTCGATGTACAGGTTCTTGCAGACGTCGTTTATCTTCTCGACCTCGCTTCCAGGGGAGGCGGTCAGCGCCAGTATCCTCGGGTAGCGTGCTTTCTTGTTGTACTGTTTCGCTACGAATGTGTATGCGTAGTCTCCTGTGGCGCGGTGCGCCTCGTCGAATATTATCAGGCTGACCTCTGAGAGGTCTATCTTGTTGGTTATGATGTCGTTCTCGAGGCCTTGCGGAGTGCTGAAGATGACCTTGGCCTGTTTCCACAGCAGCGCCCTCTTCTCTGGCTTGACGAATCCTGTGAAGACTGCGAGCTCGCTTTCCTCAAGGTCGAAGTGGTTTGAGAATGTCTGGAGGTGCTGCTCTACAAGAGGCCTTGTCGGGGCGAGGAAGAGCACTTTGCTGTTCGGGAAGCACTTCAGCCTCTGTGAGGCGAGCATGAGCGCTATGACTGTCTTTCCCATGCCTGTCGGCAGGACGACCAGGCAGTTCTTGTCTACGCACATGCCCAGTATTGTCTCCTGGTACAGCCTTGGCGTGATGTTCTTGAGCATCATCTTGTATCTTGGCACCTCGGAACGCGGTTTTTGCCTTGTTTCTGCATTGCTCCAGTCACTGAGTGTCCTTGTTGTTGATTCTATCATTACGTATCCTCTCTTTATTATTAATTTTTATTGCCAATGCTAAGAATAAGCAGTTCTGCCTTTAAATAGCTCATCCGGGCGTGTCCAGTGGGAAGTGAGGAGCAAAGCGCCGAACGACACACCGGGCCAGCGCCTACGGGGAAAGCATGTCCAGTGGGGAGTGAACAAGTGCTCTGCAAGAGAGCTTAAACATTATAGTTCAGTGTGTTCAGAATGAGTATGGCGTTTGTCACGAAATTGCCGAATACCAGTCCGAAGATGGCAAACAGCATCAGTTTTGTTATGTACTCTCTTTTTTTCAAGTTGTCCACCATTAAAAGTGAATACCTGCTTGAGAAATCATCTGTTTATAAAGCTTTGCTTGGTGGTTGCCCTGTCCCAAGTAGAGTTAACACAGCCACAACCGCCTAACGAGTAGTGGAAGAATACGCAAAAAAAATCGCAGTTGGCACAAGCCCTGCTTGGGACATTACAAACCAAAGGTTTGAAATGGGCAAGAATAATGGTTATAAGAAGCGATGCGAGCGCGGTTTGTGGCGGTGTAAAAGCGAGTCAGGACGGGCCTCAGTAATCATGCCCAGGGCACAGTATCTTGTAAGGCACGTCTATGAGTTTCATTATGCTGCTCTTCATCTGGTGCGGCGCTGATGTCGGCAGGTCTGCCCTTCCCTGCATCTTGCTCCTGAATAATGTGTCTCCTGTGAATAGCGCTTTCTCTTTCTCGTACCATAGGCATATGCTGCCTATTGTATGGCCTGGTGTCTCTATCACTTTGAGCCCGAAAAGCTCTGCTGGCAGGGGCAGTATCTGTATGTGTGAAAGCTTTTCAGCGACCACTGAATCCAGCACGGTCCCTTCAGGGTTCTCTCGGAAAGCCTGTATCTCATCTGATGATGCGTAGAACTTTGCGTTGGGGAACATGTCGAAGTTTCCGCAGTGGTCGAGGTGCAGGTGTGTGAATATTACCGCATCCACTTTGTCAAAATCCGCTGCTTTTCCCATGAAGTTTGTCAGGTGCGCACGGTCAGTCCTGTTGCCTGTGTCGATTATTATCTTGCTCTTGCCGTCGATGAAGTAGACATTGCTCTTGTCTGACGGTCCTGTGAACTTCCAGATGCTTTCCCCTACCTTGCCGAACACTTTTTCCATGGAATGCTGAAAATACGTGAACTTTAAATATTATTCCTTTCTGTCTGTTGTCATGGTCGTGAAACTGTTGGGAGTCGGGGATCTTCTTGCTTCTGTGGCTGTGGTCCTGATGCACTATGATGCTCTGATAGGCTGGCGCATCGGACTCATATTTGTCGTTTATCTTATCATAAAGGGCTGGCTATTCAGGGAGGACATAACCAGCATAATGGACATCCTCTGCGGCATCTACATGTTCGTGATGCTCTTCGGATTCACGACGATAGTCAGCTGGGTGGTTGCTGTATACCTTTTCCAGAAGGCTGTCTTCTCTCTTGCTTGATCAGCAGAGCGGTATCTTCGGCAGTGCCACCGCTTGTGCGCCGGTTGGATAGATTGTTAGAAACCGGCTTAAGCACCGGCGGTATGCGGAAGGCGCCAGCCTCTTGTGCTGAAACCAGCAGGTTCTTGCCGGCAAAACGCGTTAGCAGCGTGGCACTGCTGATGCAGTGGCACGTGAAACTCGGCCAGTGATTGATCCTCTGCAGGGCCTGTTTCCCCGTAGGGGGTGCTCAAAGCGGCAGGCGCTTTGGTGCCTCGATCGCTTCCGCTCGGAGGCGTCCCCCACAACGGCCGCGACCGTTCACTTGCTAAGCCTCGCGCATTCACGGTGCCACCGCTTGTGCGCCTCAGGCACATCAAAGAGATTCACCACTTCTTGTCCACGAATGCGAAGAACACGAGCAGCACGAGCGCCCCTAATACCAGTGCGCCTATTATCGGGAGTATCCCTCCCATGTAGAAGAGCATTGCTGCGCAGCCGATGAGCGCGCCGAGGACGAAAACATACACGTACCTTGAGCCGAAGAATGTCCTGCTGCCGTTGAACGGCGGTATGGGCACCATGTCGAACAGCGCTATCCAGATGCTGATTATCATCGCCTTCTCGAAGACAGGCATCGCTGTCGCGACCGAGAGTGTCTTGAACACGACTGCAAGGAGCATGTTTGCTATCGGTCCTGCCATCGCTATCCAGCCGAGGTGCTTGTAACTGAGCTCGTAGTATGCCTTGCCGAGCCTGTGCACCTCTAGGTGCGTTATTATCATGACTCCTGGAGCGATGAAGAGAAGATAGCCGTTAGACACAAAAGCGACCACGAGTCCGATGACGAGTCCCAGCAGCCAAAGCTTGTACTGTGATTTGTATCCGAGCCAGATCGCTATTGTCCTGTGGGCAAGCTCTCTCACTGCCATCGCTATCGCGACAATGATGAGTGTTATCAGGAGGTTCCTGATGCCCAACGTTACATCGAACCTCTCAACTCCCCAGTCCCTGAATGAGAATATGAAGCTCAGCACTAACAGCGCTATCACAAGCCCTCTTTTTTCGAAGCTTTCGAGCGGGTAGTACCGCCTGACCTTGTCGGTAAAGTTGCTCCAGCTGTGCATATTCCATTTATATAGGATTTTAGTTTATAAAGGTTTCTTAGGGATTGCGTTACTAGAGACATATTCCTGCATTCACTGTACTTTCTTTGCGTTGGCAAGAAGTTTTCTCTTGATGTCTTCATTCAAGAAGAGCTCGTGTGTTATCTTCAGCTCGTCCACTGCTTTTGCATAGAATCCTTTGAGTGTATTTCTCACTCCCAACACGTGTGCGTCATGGAGTGGTGATGTGAGTATATGGTTGGTCTTATGGAACCGCACATAGCTGTGGTTTGCTTCTGCGAGAAGGTCTGCCTGCTCCTTGTGGAGCTTTACCAGCCCTTCGACCATCTTTTTTTCGCTCTCTGTGAGTTGCTGTGCTTTGTGGAAATCTGCTCTTATCTCATCAGGTGATTTCTGCAGGTCGCTTCCTACGATCTTCAGAGATTCTTTTGTTGATTCGTCTCTTATCAGTTCGGCTATGGATCCTACCTGGACATCAAGGACTTTCAGGTATTTTTTCAGTATCTCGAGTGAGCTCAGGTATTCCAGCGCGCCGAACGCCTGCTCTACTTGCTCTCTTCTTGTTGCACCGTGCTTGTTGTCTGGTTCTTTGTCTGGTTTTGCTTTGCTCCAGCCCATATGGTGGTCCTTGAGCGAGTGTGTCTGCCAGTTCTCATCGATGTTCTCGAATATCTGTATGAGTGTTGAGCATATGGCTAGTTTCTTGTGGGCAAGAGTATCGAATTTCTGGCTTATTGCGCTGTCAAGCTCTGCAAGTTCTTTCTGCATGTATTCGTGGAAAGTCTTTTCGTTCAGTGATTTTTTTCTGGATTCTATCGCCAGTCTCCTGAACAGCTTTTCATCTTTATGCAGGAGGTGCATGAGGCTGCCTTGCGCTTTATTGACGTCTGCTTTGTATTTTCCTTTGCCCCACTTGCGCGCGAATGAGAAGAAAAGGGCGATGACTACTACAACAGGTATTGCAAAGAGAATCTTGATGTTTATGCTTCCCGACAGAACCACACCAACTATTAGGACAATACAGAGAACTGTCCATATGCCTATGCCCATGTGATGTTTGCTTGAAGGGTCCATTATAGAAGACTGAAGCATTTTGCGTTTATAAACATTTCTCAGAATTTGCATAAAGCTGCTGCAGCACTGACGACCTGCGAGCCAGGCGGCCAATAATTTGTTGGCCAACTCGCGGAAGAATCATAGTTACAATAAGTGCTGCGAGCGTCGCTGTGCTGCAGCAGTGCCGCTAGTGCTCACACCACATCCGCCTTTCCTTCCAGCCTTTTCCTGACCATCTCTATCATCTCTTCTTCGTGTCCCGCTCCCACCACTGCAAGCACTGTCTCGTCAGGGTATTTGTGCATGAGCTTTGCGAGGTTGTTTGCCATTATCACATTCCTTTCCCTGACCAGCACGTCATAGACATTTGGGTAGCGGTCCTTGAGCTGGAGTATCAGTTTCCTGACCAGCTCTTTCTCAGGAACTTTGGAGAGGTCAAAGCTATTAGGGTCTATCCCTATCTCGCGCAGCGATCTTTTCTTGAAGAAGACCGACTTGAGGAGGTCTCCCACGAACCTGAATTTCTCTTTCCAGGTGAGCCTCTGAGAGAACTTCCTGAGTGTCACTTCTATGTCCTGGTCTATGAGCGCTATCTTTGCCTTGGTCTTCCGTGCGAACTCCACAGCAAGCTTCATTTCTGATCCTGGCATGACTCCCACTGCTGTGCCCAGCTTTCTCTGCAGCCATCCTCCTATCAGCGCGAAGAGGTATCCTTTGAGACCCACTTTAGGTATCTGACCTATGCCTGCGTGCGCTTTTTCATCTGTCAGGAGCGAGTGCAGCCTTCTTCGGTCCAGCTCTACCGCGACTATCTCTGGCTTGTGCCTCCCGAACGCTTCCTCTATCTCCTTGAGGCTCTGCTTGGCTATGTGGGATGTCCCTATTATGGTCAGTTTCTTGTACTGCATGGATTTGCACAAGAGGCGCTGCGTATAAATATTTTAGCATTTAAAAGACCATTATTCAATAGTAAAGTTTATAAATCAAGAGGGAATAGGGAATGGCAAGGTTAGACTTTACTGTCATAAAGGAGGGATTAGCATGTTGAAACTTGAGCGCGTTTCAGAAACATACGATATGAAGGTCTTCACTGACAACGGTGAGTACTTCGGTGATGTCGAAGAGGCAATCATCACAAAGACAAAGATCCATGGATGGCGCGTGAAGGCCACCAAGAATTCTTATCTTTCAAAGGTCCTCGGCTCTGCGAGGGGTGTGATAGTCCCTCATCAGCTGGTCAAATCCATCGGCGACGTGATGATAATCAGCAAGGCCGCTGTCCCGACCGCCTCTCAGGAAGAAGAGAGCGCTTGATTGCGTGATCCTTCGAATTTTTCCCCTTTTCTTTTGCATTTGGTCTCTTCTGATTTTACCTGCTGCTGATTGTGGTGGTTAGTTTCCCACAAATTTTATATACTGCTCTGCTGTCTGTTCTGTCATGAAACAGGAAGTGCTTGAGGAGATGGGCCTGACCTCATCAGAGGCGAAGATTTATCTTGTCCTTCTTGAGCAGGGAGCAAGCCTTGCGGGCAGCATCTCACGCAACACAGGCATCCACCGCCGTTCTGTCTATGATTCCATCGAGAGGCTCATACAGAAGGGCCTTGTTTCTTACATAAAGTCAAACAACCGGAAGTATTTCGAGGCAGTCAGCCCTGAGAGGCTCATAGAGATTCTGCGCAAGAGGGAAGAGGATGTAAAAGCAATACTGCCTGAGCTGAAGGCTCTGCAGCAGATGACAGAGGGCAAGAACGAGACCCTGTTCTTCAGGGGTAAGGCCGCGTTGAAGAGCGCTTTCGATGACCAGCTCGACAAGGCCAGGGAGGTGTGCATCTGGGGCGCGACTACAAAGGCTGTTGAGATTCTTGATTTCTACTTCCCCCACTTCGATAGGCAGCGTGTCAAGAAGAGGATTAAGGTCAGGATAATCTTCAACGAGTCTGAGAGGATCCACCCTTACATCTCCAAGATACCTCTGGCAGAGGTGAGGTTCGTCCCTGACAGTATAACCTCAAATACCGCGGTCAACATCTACGACCGGAACATATGCATCGTCGCCTGGAGGCCTGACCCTGTCGGCATACTCATAAGGGAGGACAACATCGCCGACGGTTTCAGGAACTATTTTGAGTTCATGTGGCGCTTCGCCAAGAAGTAGGTGTGCTGGAGATGAGGAGATATCTTTTGATCATGAACCCGCGCGCGGGGCGTGCCAGGAGGATAGAGGATGAACTCAAAGGATTCTTTGAGGGGCAGGGCATAAGGCTCGATGTTAAGAAGACGCAAAGGCCTCTTGACGCTAAGCGCCTGGCAAGGGCTGCTGTCAGGAAGTACTCGGCAGTGATTGCCGCCGGCGGTGACGGTACCATCAACGAGACCATCAATGGCCTTGCGGGATCCAAGACAAGGCTGGGCATCATACCGTTAGGCACTGAGAACTGCCTTGCGCAGGGCCTCGGCATTCCTCTGGATTACCTGGCTGCCGCGAGAGTGATAGTGCGCGGCAAGTGCAGGACACTCGACCTTGGCAAGGCCAAGAAGAGGTTTTTCATACTGACTGCAGGCGTGGGGATGGACGCCAAGGCTGTTGCGAGCATCAAGCCTGTGCTGAAGAAGCTTCTCGGCAGGGGAGTGTACCCTCTGACCGCTCTGCAGACACTGCTTACTCATGTTCCCAGCAAGATGGAGGTCTGGCTTGATGACCAGGTGCTTCCGCGCTGGGGCTATTTCGTTGTCATCGGCAATGTCAAGTATTACGGCAACAACCTGCAGATAGCTCAGTTCGCAGAGCCTGACGATGGCTACCTCGACGTTTGCATATTCAAGCGGACAGACCTCATAAACATGTTTCAGTATTTTGTGAGTGCCGCCTCAAAGGGATTTATCCCCCTAACTGAGTTCGCGAACATCGAGTATTTCAAGGTGAAACGTATAAGGATAAAGTCAAAGAAACCCGTGCTGGCGCACACTGATGCCGAGCCTATCGGCAGGACTCCCTTGACAGTGAATGTTTTCCCTAAGGCGATAAGGATAATATGCTGAGGCGCACAGGGCTTAGATGTTATTGGTTTGCATTTGAGGTGATGGTATGTTTATGGATATTGTGACCAACCAGATTGTTGTGTCTGTGATAGTGGCGAGCGTCATCTGCCAGATATGGAAGTTCATCGACAAGTCGTTCAGGAAGATGAAGCTGGACTGGTATGCGCTGGTCGCTACAGGCGGCATGCCTTCTTCGCACTCGACTTTCGTGTGCTCCCTTGCGGTCAGCGTCGGTCTTGTTGAGGGTTTCCTGTCGACCATATTCTTCCTTGCGGCAGGTTTTGCTGTGGTGGTCGTCAGGGATGCGTTTGGTGTCAGGCATGCTGTTGACACCTTGGCGCGCAGCGTGAATGAGATAATCCGCTCAAAGAGGCTGGGGGTCGCTGAACTGCTCAAGATAACAGGACATACTCCTGTGCAGGCTGTTGTCGGTGTCATTGTGGGGATCGCCGTTACGGTGATTTTGCACTTCGCTTTTTACTATCCTTAAAATGGCTTCGGAAATATCAGTTGTGGTTTTGATTGCTCTTGTCGTGGTGTTGGCAGCGATAGCCCTGCTTTCTGTCTTCTACAGGTTCTATTTCCTGCGTAAGCCTCGACGCGATGTCCCTGCAGGTGATGTGCTTGTATCCCCTGCCTCCGGAAAGGTGGTCAGGATAATAAGTATTGGTGATGGTGTAGCATCAGCGGGGATTAGCAAAGGTCTGTTGGGGAAGATTGATCTGCTTGTCAGGGATACCATCAAGAGAGGTTATGTGATTGTCATCATGATGACTCCTTTCGATGTCCATTTCCAGCGAGCTCCTGCCGACTGTGTCGTTGAAAAGGTCTCTTATACAAGGGGCAGGTTCCTGAACGCGGTCAAGGATGCAGCATCTTTGAGGGCTTTGGTTAACGAGCGTAATGAGATATTGCTTCGCCACAGGAGGGTTGGCAAGCTCAAGGTGGTGCAGGTGGCCGGCTTCATGGCCCGCAGGATAAGGTGTTTTGTCAGGCCCAAGCAAAAAATACATAAAGGGGGCGAGCTTGGTCTCATATGCCTTGGGTCTCAGGTGATACTTGTGATTCCGGACGTCAAGGTGCTGGTCAGTGAGGGCCAGAAGGTGGTTGATGGTGAAACTGCGGTTGCGAGGTTTTGAATATGAACATCAAAGAGAATTTTAGCATGTTCCGTCTGATTGAGTTTCCTCATGTATTGACATTGATGAATATTCTTTGTGGCATGATCAGCGTGCTGTTCGCGATATCCGGCGAACTGAAGCTTGCCGCGGTGTTTATGCTGGCGGCTGTTTTCTTTGATTTCATAGACGGCAGGATTGCCCGCTATATGGATAAGGTCACGGTCATCGGAAAGGAGCTGGACTCGTTGTGCGACATCGTGTCTTTCGGCGTCGCGCCTGTGGTGTTCGCCTTCCAGACCACCAAGGACATCGGTGAGGGCTGGATATTCGCGGCCATTATCTACATGGTGTTCCTCGCTGCTGGCGCGCTGAGGCTTGCGAGGTTCAATGTCAAGGAGCTGCATTATTTTGAGGGCATGCCCATAACCCTGAATGGTGTGGTTGTTCCGCTGTTCTACTTTTTCGGCCTGACCAGCTGGTACCCGTTCATATTCCTTGTCGCAGCCATACTCATGATAAGCGCGTTCCGCATAAAGAAGTTCATATAGGTGGCAAAGTGGGCTTCCTTTTTTTAGCTTTTCAGTCTTTGTACATGCTTTTGCCCGCGCTTCTGGCTAACCTTGTCCCGCCGCTCTTCAGGAAGGTCAATTTTCTCGGCTATCCTGTGGACTTGGGTGCCAGGTGGAAAGGGAAGCCGCTGTTTGGTTCTCACAAGACTTACAGGGGACTTTTCTTCGGAATAACTGCCGCAATCATCATCGCATACGTGCAGTCCGTGCTTTTCTCTTCATCTGGGTGGCTTAGGCAGGCGAGCCTTATCGACTATTCTGCGCACAATTTCGTGATTCTTGGCATGCTTTTGGGCTTCGGCGCCCTGTTCGGTGACCTGGTCAAGAGTTTCTTCAAGCGCAGGGTCGGTGTGAAGCCTGGAAAGCCTTGGATACCTTTTGACCAGCTTGATTTTGTTGTGGGTGCGCTGTTGTTCCTGGCGTTAGTGTACATCCCTTCCTGGAAAGTCATGCTTTTCCTGCTGGTTGTCGTGCCGATACTGCACATCCTGACCAACCATATAGGATTCTATCTGGGCATTAACAAGTCGAAGTGGTGATTAGCTCCGCCGCGCGTGCGTGGCGGCTGCCGCCGCTCTTTGTGTCAGAAATGCTCAGCATTTCTGAGCATGCTCAGAAACATTTGGGTTTCTGACACGTCGGTTGGATGACTGGGCGGAGACAGGTACTTGTCCAGCAGTATGCGAAAGGCGTAGCCTCTAGTGGTGCGCAAGTCTTCTGCTTGCCGGCAAAGCATCACTAGCAACGTGGCAGCTGCCTCTCTAAACCTGGTGCGGGGCGCTCTTATCAAGAATTCATTTGGTGAGTTCTTCGACCTCTTCCTTTGATATCGGGTCGACCATCAGGTACATGGAATTCAGCCCCTCCTTCAGGGACTGTGCGTCTGATATCTTGCTGTGTATGTTGGGGCTTATTATCCATCTCTTTTCGAGCTTTGAGAACGGGTTCACGAAGTATATTGTCAGGCCTCTTATTTCTGTCAGGCTTTTCCATTCCTTCATCATGTTTTCGAAGTTTTCCCTTGAGTTGTAGACCACCAGGCCTTTCTGGTCTTGCTGGATTGACTCTGCCAGCTTTGCGAACTCGCAGGGGAATGGTTGGATATAGTAAAGAAGTGTCTTGCCGTCCTTCTGCTTGACAAGGACCTTGTCGTCCTCTTCCTTGATCTCTGATATCTTCCTGAACAGCAGGTCGCGGTTCTTGGTGTATCTTACGAACCACTCGACAAGATATGCTGTTGTTTTCGGAAGGCCCATGTTGCACCTCTTTACACTCATGTTGCTTACTGCATATTTAAATTTTTGTCTATTGCACAAACAGGCTTGGCAAAAAGCGGTGGTGCCGCCAATCTGCGGGCTCATTTAGGTGATGATGCGCACAGGCAAGGGGGATGTCCCTTGCAGGGGGAGGCAGGGTTTCACCAAATATCATTAAGAGCGAACTGGCGGCACCCACCGCAGGCGACACTTTTTGCTGACACAACCAACAACAAACTTTATATACTTTTGAGACCATAGCCACTCCTTAAAAGAGGGAATATGAAGCAAGAGAAAGCCGCTTTGGAAGAGTTGAAGAGGATAAACAGGAAGATTGATTCTATTTCGGGCTCTGCGGGCGGCAGTGGAGTTTCTACTTTCGCAGGCTATTTCCTTGTTTTTGCCATGGCAGTGGCTTGTGTTGCTGCGCTTTTCTATCTTGGGCCGGACGCCACCGGTTTTGTGACGTTCAGCGAGTCTGTAGTCAGCGCAGAGCCAGGCAGCTTCGCGGTCTTTGAGCCCGGAGAGGTCAGGATAAAGACAGACCTTGACAGCATAAATTCGTTGATGCTTTCAGGAACAGTCTATGGCGATGGCAAGGCTGCTGTCTTCCTCAAAGGTAAAGACAGGAAGTATCTTGCATATTATTTTGAGGGTGATGCATCAGAAGGCATTGCTTTCAGTGACATGTGCTATGATACCTGCCATGTCGGGGGCCTTGGCGGCGATAACACCCTCATCTTTGAGCTTGACAACACTTGGATCAACATAAGCGGCATCAAGTACGTGTACGGCAGGATCATTGACTTTGAACTCGAGCCGCTCGTCGTGCCTATAGACTACAGTTCTGAGCCTGCGAGGGTCATCGAGCTGAAGCTGACCAACAGGCAGCATGCTGACTATACTGTCCTTCTCTACCTGGATGGGCCTCTGAGCAGCAGTTTCAGCTGGCAGGGCTCTCTCGTCCACATGACTCCAGACGTGCCTGAGAAGATAATACCTATTACAATGAATCTTCCGGGCAACCTGCCGAAAGGGTCCTATGCACACAAGGTCACTGCAAGGTATGTGCCTCCAGACACCTATGATTTTGTCGGCGAGTCTCCTGTTGCCGAGACTTTCATAACGGTCTACAATGAATGATTTTGTATTTTATTCCGGACAGTTCCCTACCTGAACCCTGTCAGGTCCGCCGGCTCGAGCGCCTTCTCGACGCATTGCTCGTAGAATCTCTTGACGCTTATGTTTCTGAACATCGGGTGCTGGCACTTGTAGCTGTCCAGGAATCTCCTTGTCAGTATCTCTATGACAAGGCCGTATTTCGATGACAGGTGGAGCAGGACCCCGCACATCGGCGAGTCCAGCCCCCGTTCATACTCGAAGTCCGAGACCTCTGTGAAAGATGGGAATGTAAGAAGGACCTTTCCTGCCACTTCGCCGAGCGAGAACTGGTGGTAGTGGCCCTGGATGAGTATGTCCCATGGCTTTGCGAGGCTTCCCATCTTCGTTACCCACCTTTCCTGGGGCGGCGTGGCGTTTGCCATGTTCGGCCTTCCGCCGTATGAGTGCATCATGTGGACGTTCAGGCCGAGCTTTGAGAACGCGCCTATCGAAGTGAAAAGTGTTTTGTTGCGGTCTACGCTGACGTAGAGGCTGTACATCAGCCTTCTTTTGACCTCTTCAGGGCCATACTCGCGTTCCATGTGCGCCTTGAAGTACTGGAGTACTGTCTGGGTTGCCATCATGCCGCTGTGTATGAACCCTGAGTTGTACTCGTGGTTTCCGTGCGTCAGCAAGATGTGTTCTATGTCTTTGTCTATCTTGAGCTGGCCTTCTTTTTCTGTGAAGAAGAACGGCTTCATGAGCTCCAGTGCGCAGCTTACCTGGGTCTGCGGTATGACCAGCCTTGTGGGAGCGTTCCTCATCATCGCTGTAGGGTAGTTTATTCCTTCGACGAGGTCGCCGTTGAGAATGGCTATCCTGCCAACCTTCCTTATGCCTTGCTTCTCCTGGAGCTTCTGCGCCAGGCTCTTGGCATAGTCCATGTATTTTATGAGGTAGTCATGCCTGTTCGCTATTGACCCTACGTGCGTGTCTGTGAGGCTGAATATGATATATTCCTCTGCAGGCAGGCTCTTGTGCTGCTCCAGCATGTTGAGCAGCTTCTCGTTTATGACTGTTATGAGTATTCGTGCGTCGTCCGTGACCTCTACTTTGCACGATGATAGGAAGGGCATCTTTCCCCTGACAGAAAGTGCTTTGTGCATAGTGTCCTGGACCGCGCTCCTTATCTGTACAGGTATGGAATCGTACTGTGTCGGTGACTCGAGCGACGGCACCCTGATGTTTAGCGTGTTTTCAGTCTCCATGCTGGCCTGGAGCACGTTGTCGTGCGAGCTGACCTTGACCTCAATGTCTTTCTGCTCTTCGCTGTCGTGCAGGGCCAGAAGCTGGTTTATTATCTGCTGCTCCTTCACCCCGACGGACTTTGAGAGGCTCCTCCTGAAATACTGGCCTATGCTCATGTGCGAAAGCCTGACGCTGGCCGTGTCAAAGTTCAGGTGCAGCGAGTCTCCTATCTTCTCGGACAGCTTTATCTGACGCTCGACATAGTCATAGTATTCCTTTGCCGCCTCGAATATCGCCTCGACCCTGAGGCTTTTCCTGACGTCGTCAGGTATGTGGCCTGTGTTCTTCTCTATCTTGTACTGGAATTCCTTCTGGTTTATGAGCTCTCTCTGCTTCTCCTCTATTATGTCCCAGTCGCCGTCGGAAGTGACTGAGTAGACATTGCCTTTGAACCCTGATATGAAATCTGCCGCGAGCCTGCACTGCTGCTCTATTGAGGGCTGGGGCTCGTCTGACAGGTACTGGAGCAGTGCGAGCTTCCTCTTCTCCCGGGTGTGCTCGCCGTCGATGATGTCGCCGCAGAGCGCTATGTGCTTCACATCGTACCTGTTGGCGTATTCCTGTATCTTGTCGATGAACTTCCTTGACCTGTCATCAAGGTAGAGCCTTCCGAAAGGCACGTCTCCGAGGAGCATTATGCTGCATCTCTCGTCAAATTTCCTTGTTATGCTGGTCCTCTGCTTGTAGTCCTCTGTGAGGAGCATGAGCTGCTTGCCTGAGAGCTCGCCCTGGTGCTGGAACTGAGGAGTCGAGAAGAAGCGTTCTGGCTCCATGATGTTCCATACCCTGTGCTTCTCTTTCTTGCTCTGCGGGGGTAAAGTGTCTACGCATGTCTCGAATGTCTCGACGAGCTCCCCGCTTCCTGAGAACTTCTTCTTGCCCTTGGGTATGTACAGCAGCGCTGGCCTGAGACCCGTCTCTTTTATTATCCTGAGTATCTCTTTCTTGCCTCCCCTGTTAAGATCTGCCTGTACTGCCTTTATCCTCTCGCTCACGCTTGCCTCGCGCACTGCCTGGTAGTGTCTCTCGTCGGAGAGCCAGTGCGTGGAAGGATTGAGATTGATGTTCTGGGCAAGCCTCTTTGCGAGGCTTTTGTAGTGCGTTCTCCCTTCTCTGACGATGTTCAGGAGCTCTATGCCCTTCTTTATGTATGGCCTAAGAAGCTGCGCCCTGTCCTGTAGCCTTTGTTTTGTCAGGTGTATGAGGTAGTCCGCGTGCAGCTCCTTTGTCACCGTGTTTCTTGCGGCTTTTTCGAGTATTTGCATGGCAGGCATTGCCTTGTCCCCCTGCAGGTAGAAAAATAGGTTCCTGAAGTACTCTTCCCTTGTCTCTGATATGCGTGTCAGGAAGAGCCTGAAGGTGAAGTAGTCTATCTTATATGGGTTTATGTCAAAGAATATGGCGTATGCAGTGTCTTCATTTGAGCATATGCTGGCATATGCGCTTAGGACCTCGTCCACTCCGTCGACAGGGCCGCAGAAGAGCAGGCCTTTTGTGCTGCTTCCTGTTCCGGTGCGCGAAGCCGTGATTCTTTCGCGTATGCCTGTTATGCACTCCTCGAAGCGGTCCACCGAGGTTATCTTTATCTTCTGGTAGCGGTTCTTCTCACCGAAGCTCTCTTTTGTGCTGTATCTCTTGAGGAATGGAAAGTATCCGGCGCTTAAGATATGAGAAACATCTTCAGGGGGTGCCTTTGGGCGGGGTGAAGGCCCTTTGAATTCCCTTTGATTTGTAAATCCCTTTAAGGACCTCATGATCAGGAGTGAAAGTCGATGGTGTCTGTGTCGTCTCCCATCCCCTGTCGTCGGAACCGAATTTTTTACGTCATCTCTCCTTTTATGAAATTTTTGTAATTATATTCTGCTATATAGATTTTTGAGGATATAAATCTTTCCTGAAATTCCGTATGAATGTTTCGGCGGAAGATTGTCTTTGCGGCAAAGTATTACTTGTATGGAAAGTATTACCTCACAGTATTTTTTTGCTCTGCACACCGGTAACACCCATGGCATTTCTCTTTCTGATAAAAAATCATTTGGCGTGGTTTTATATTATTACTTGTATATACTGGTAATACCTTTAAGAACATCGCCACAGGCAAGGCAGGCAACGCCAGCCTGCGAGAGATTAAACTAACGCCGCCACCAGCGCCTTGCGAGCTGGTGGAACAATATGCGACAGACCAAACTCTCGGAAATACACTCAGCAGATCATGCAGAGCGGGCGCTCTGGTGGCGGCGCAGGTAAAACAAGCGTCGCTGTGCTGCAGCACTGCTCGCGGCAGATTGGTTTTTCATAGAGGAGCTAAACATGGCAAAGATCTCCATCCACATCCCTGATGAGGTCCTGGCTAAGGTCAGGGAGCACAAGGACCGGCTGAACATATCTAAGGTATGCTCGAACGCACTGCTGAAGGAGGTTGAGCTGATCGCGGATGTCCCGCCGATGGTCGAGCAGACCAGGAAGCTCATCGAGCGCCTTAGGTCGGATGTCCAGGGCCAGCGCATGGAGAGCTTCAATCTGGGTGTAAGGCTTGCGCAGGATTTTCTTTCAAGGTCCAGCTACGACCAGTTGAGGTATTGGGGCTCGATGGTGTTTTCTGAGAGGAAAAGGTTTGTCCTTCCTGAGGAGATTGAGGATCACATAGAACGCTGTTCTCTTGAGAAGAGGTTCAGGCATCCGTTCCACAGGAATTCTTTTTTGAGGGGCTGGATCGGAGTGATGCAGCGGACATGGGAGACTGTGAAGGACAAGGTTTAGGAAAACAATAAAAAGCACTCCAGATATCCTGGGTTTATGGAACCCATAAAACCTCCATGCCCTTACTTCGGGGAGTGCGGCGGCTGCGTCTCTCAGCACGTGCCTTATGAGCTACAGCTGAAGAACAAGAAAGAGCTTGTCCTCTCTGCACTCAGGAAGAGCGGCATAGCTTTGCCCGGCGAAACTGAAGTATTCCACGGTGAGCCTTATCATTACAGGAACAGGATGGATTTCATCTTCTTCCAGGACGGTGTTGGTTTCAGGAAAAAGGGCCAGTTCGACCGCATCGTCGCCGTGAAGCGTTGCGAGATATCCAACAATAAACTTAATTCTCTTCTTGCCGAGGTCTGGGACTGGTTTGGGAGGAACAGGGAAGCGATTGACCCGTTTGATATCCGGACAAAGAAGGGCACTTTGCGCTATGCGCTCATCAGGGCTTCTGAGTTTGCGTCCTCCTCGGCAGTCTCATTCGTGCTGAATTCTGACTCGCAGAGGCAGTCTGCGCATATCGATCTGATTAAGTCCTTTGCAGAGAGCACTTCTGCAGAGAATGTTGTCATAGCAAGGGTGCACAGCAGGACTGATGTCAGCGTCTCTGATGATTTCTTTGCAGTCAAGGGTGATGTGTTCCTCGAGGAGGAGTTTTCAGGCACAGTCCTTTGTTTCCATAGCCAGGGTTTTTTCCAGAACAACTCTGCGATGGCGCAGAGGATGGTGGAGTATTTGCGGTCTCTTCTGGAGAAGCACTGCACCAATGATGCCTCTCTCCTTGACCTTTATGGCGGCGTGGGCACTTTCGGAGTCTCTCTTGCAGGCATGTTCAGGGACTGTCTGATTGGGGAGTCTGTTCCTGAGAGCATCGTGTGCGCGAAGATGAACATCGAGAGAAACAGGCTGAAGAACACGGAAGCGGTCTGTCTTGATGCTTCAGGCATAAGCAAGAAGTCATTGGCGGACAGGTATAAGGGGAGGCGGCTGTTCGTGGTGACTGATCCTCCGAGGAGCGGCATGCACCCAAAGACGCTCAAGAGGCTTCTGCAGCTCAGGCCCGAGGTCATCGTTTATGTCTCATGCAATCCCCAGCAGATGGCCAAAGAGCTGAAGGTCCTTGCCATAGAATACGAACTGAAATCCCTCGCGCTCTTCGACCTGTTCCCGCAGACGAATCATGTTGAGGCGGTGGCTGAGCTGAATCTGCGTTCATAGGAAAATTCACAGGGAATATACAAAATCGATAGAATAATCCTTGACAGATTCCCCTTGCTTGCTGAATGTGAAAGAGGCGCGTAGTTTTCGTCCGCCAAACACCTCCGGCAGCCAGTAAGGGTCATCCGCCCACATCCTGTCTGTGGGAAGTGCTTTCTGGGAATGCCATACGGGTTTCATCTCCTCTGTCTCTTTAGGTTCGCCTATCCATCTGCTGAGGAAATACACGTGCACTGTCTGGTCCCAGCCTTTTTCCTTCGGGACATCGGCAAAAAAGAAGTCTATCTCAGCGACTTTTTCCAGGTCAGAAGGGTATGCATCTATTTTTGCTTCCTCTTTCAGTTCTCTGACTGCTGCCTGTTCGACAGTCTCTCCCTCATGGACCTTTCCGCCGTAGCCGTTCAGCTTTGCTGCGCCGAAACCGCGCTTTTTCAGGCCTAATAGAACAGAATCTTCGCGCAGACAATATACGAGCGTGACAGGCCTCATCACACGACAACTCCGTTGAAGTCGGCGACCGCCTCTTCAGTCGTTCTCCACTCTCGGCGCGAGTATGAAGCTCATGAAGAGCTTGTCAACTGACTTGTACTCGAGCTTGAGAGGATAGTCCTTGTTGAACTGTATCGTGACCTCGTTCGCCAGCTTTGATGCTGTTATCATCTTCTTGAGGTATTCTATCGAGTACTTTGCCCTTATCTTGTCGGGCGTGTCTGAGACTATTATGGTATCGCCTTTGGATGGTATCTCTATCTTTGCCTTGCTGAGGTCCCCTTCGGCCAGTATTGTCATCTTCTTTGGCTCTATGATGAAGCTTACTGACTCTGCGACCACGTCCACGTCATCTATCGCGTCGTTCAGGACATCTGTCTTTGTCTTTATCGTGACAGGGAAGTGGAGGTCTGGTATCCTCTGCTCCTTTTCCTCTATGTCTATTATCGGCAGGTAGAATGTCCTTGTTGAGTTGCCCTGGAGGGTTATCTTGAGCTTGTCCTCCTCTATCTCCATGGTGAGTGAATCTGAGGATTTGGCCCTCTTGAGTATCTGCTTGAGGTTGGTGAGGTTTATCGCAAGGTCTGTCTCCTTCTCTACCTTATATTCAGTGAATGCGCTGGACAGGAGTTTGAATATGACCATCGCCACGTTCGCAGGGTCCATGGCCACAAGTTCCATGGAATTGGTTTTGATCTTGAAAGAGGCCTCATTTACGAGCTCTGAGATGATTGAGACGCTGTCTTTTAGGTAGTTCGGTTCTGCTAGAGTAAGTTTCATTGCTATACCCCCTGTTTTTATGCTATTATTGAACTGCTACTTGTATTTATTTGTTATGGTAGAGCCTGCTCTGCCTGCTTTTAAAGGATTTTGCAGCAGGTCTGATCTGCCTTCCTGGCTGTTTTAAGCGCATAAAAGCATTTAAATACTTGTGTGTATAAATGTATATTAAATATGTATTAATACACACAAAATGAAAAACTCTGGTGAAGCGGTATCAGAAGGGATTGCTGGTCATAGGGAAAACTCTGCGGATGATGTGCTCGGCGATTCCCCTGGTTACTCGGCATCCAAAGACATATTGATCATTCTGTTCAGCATAATGGTCGTTTTCTCACTCCTGCATTTCTTAGGCAATGCGGGCATGACCGGTTTTTCAGTGATTAATGAGACTGAAAACTTGACCAACATTACCGACACAGCCATTACCAATGAAACAAATCTCACGAATGCTGCTGTCAACGAGACACTCAACCTTACGTTGAACCTGACTTCGAACATCACCAACATGACAGAGATTACGGACATAACCAACGAGACCAACATTACCAACATGACTACGGAGGTGCTGCAGGAAATCTCTCAGGAGCTGACCATAACCATTCTCTCTCCTGAAGATTCATCGGTCGTCCCTGAGCGCGTGAACCTTTCATACGAGCTCGGTGGCAACGCCTCAATAGACACTTGCGGCCTCTATTTCCTGTACAGGTACCTGCAGGAGGAGTTCTGGCTTGCCGCTGAGAAGCACACCCCGCCGATAGGGTTCAACCATTTCGAGGCACTGGACCTCCAGCCCGGCGAGTATCTCTGGAAGATACACTGTTCCGGCGCTTTCGGCGATTGGTCCAGCGATGTGCAGAGCTTCACTGCGGTCGCCAACATCTCCAACTTTACAGCCAACATGAGCGTGGAGCTCAACTTGACCAACATAAGCGTCAACTTTTCCGATTTCACTGAGCTGCAGAGCGAGCTTGTCCAGGGCTCCGCAAGGGTGGGAAACCCTGTCAATTGGACAAGGCGGATATTCATTAACAGGACAGGAGAGGTTGTCATCAGGGCTTTTGTCCCGTACCAGGCCTCATACATCGAGGTCTACAAGACTCCTCTTGTCAGCGGGGGGCAGGAAGGGCAGGCAATGGCTGCGGCGGCGGTTCCCTCCCGTGAAAAGGTCTGTGAAGACAGGATTGCATTCGGCAGAGCGGTTTTCCTCACCCTCGAGGGTTCCAGGGTGACTGTCCAAAGGATAGAGAGCCCCACACCTATGAGTGTGTACTCGGCATTCCCTGCCAAGACAGACAAAGGGCTTATGCAGCAGTTCTTTGGCTGGCTGTCTTCGCTTTTCGGCGTCAGTGGCTCTGCCACCCTTGATTCTCATCCTGTCAGGCTTCTGAGTCCCTCTGACAATGAGACAGGAGGAAGGAATTTCAACCTGCTTTACGAGACTGACAGGGAGTTTGACCAGTGCCTCCTTCACCTGGACGGCAATGTCAACCAGACCGACATTCTCGTTCTTGAAGGCTTGAACTTCTTCCAGGTGACTGGTCTTGATCCCGGTACCCACACCTGGAATGTTGTCTGCGAGCTAAACCACGAAATCATGTACTCTCAGCAGTGGAGCTTCTTCAGTGCGGAGACCATCGAGGAGCTTGTCCGGAACGCGACAGGGGTGGTGAATGAGACATTAGACCTGATCTCAGAGGATGTGCTCTATTCATTGCCTGAAATTTCAGGCAGCTATATCGAGATGAACCTGACAGAGAACATGACGGCTCCAAGGGTATATGAAATATCATACCAGACGCCAGGTCCCTGGAAGTCTGAGACAGAGCACAGCCAGTACCTCAAGAGTGTCGTGATTTACGGCGATATAGGTTACTCAAATGTCACCGCATATACAGATGTCGCCTGGGTCCCGGAGTGGCTTGTGAAGCTGAAGTGGAGGCACAATGACTCGTCTGTTGAGGCTGTGGATAACCTGACGTTCATCGACTCGAACAATGATTATTTGGTTGACCGCGTAGAGTGGCTTGTGCCTCACCTCTCGAGCCGGGAGTACGAGCTTGACCTGAGTTATGATATCCCTCAGGTGGACCTCGCTTCAGCAGTGCTGTTGGGAGAGAACTTCTCTTCAGGGGAGGATGTCACCGCCATGCTGACCGGAAAGGATGGGAACTTAACGACGATAAGCGGCGACAGGCTAAGGCTTGCATTCGGCTCTGGCCTGTCAGACAATGATACCGTATCCGTTTATGCATGGTCAGAGCATTCAGCGCCCATCCGCCTTATGGAGGAGAACACCGGCAGGATCCTGAGCACGCTCACCCTTAAGGAAGGGGAGTGGTCCTGGTATAACCTCACCATTGCGGGCTTAGATTCCTCTGCCGGAGCTTTTGTAGTCGGGTCTGATGGTGTCGTGATGTATGATTATGCTACAGCGTATGACAAGATGCTCATCATCCCTAAGCGGGTTCGCACCCTCCAAGCCAATGCATCCGCAGTAATTGAGGGTGATGAGGCTGTCGACCTGACAGAGGTGCGGCAGTTCGGCACTGAAGCTGTCCTTCTGAAAGATGCGTCAGGCAACCATGTCTCTTCTTTTGAGGTATATTTCGGCAATGCGGAGTCTGACATTGACCTGAGCGGCATCAATGTCGAGTCATCTTCATCAGAGAGGAAATCAGCTGTTGATGTCAGGGAGCAGAGCGAGCTCGTCAGCGCGTCCAAGACCCTTTACATCCCGTCGACAGGTGAAGGCCTCGCCTACATCTGCCCTTACGCAAAGTCCATCATGGATGTCAATGAAAGCTGCAGGGGGATGTTCTATGTATATCCTGGCGTCAATAGGGTCAATGTGACGAGGGCTGATGAAGGTAATTCCACGGTGACCGAGACCCTGACAGTGACGATGGAAGAGGTGGATATCGCAGGAGTGAGGATGTACAGGGTGGAAGGCATAACAGGCACTGGCGGCGGTGAGGCTATAAGCATCTTAAACACGCACAGCTATCCTTCTTTGGGCGCCAATTGGACTGTGCTTTTCACCACCAAAGGGACCGCTAACCTGACTATAACCCCTGTCATGAACACCACGTTCTCTGAATTCCTCAGAGACGACAACAGCACCGAGGATGACCTGCTGTTCATCGAGATCAGGTGCGGCAGCGAGTACACGCATTACCGCATGAAGCTTATCGGGGATGATGGCGCTTCATACACCTACTCTGACCTCGCGGGGAACGACTCGATTGTGATAAGCTCGCTGTTCATCGAGGACTACAGCTGTGACGGGACAGGGTTCCTCACCAATACTGAGCTCTCTGGAGGGCATCACCACCTTCTCTTCATTTTCGGCGACCAGCACGCTATGGCTGAGAACTATGTGAGCCAGCTCTACTGTGAAATCACCCCTGATTGCTCATACACTGAAGTGTTCCGCCTCTCGAGCATTTTCAATGCTCATGCCGAGTTGAACACGCAGTCAAACTACCCCTACATCGCTTGCTGCAGGGAGGTCTACGGAGAGAAAGTCGGCACGGACTGCGCGGCCCCCGATGCAGAGCCCATACTCCGTCTGGAGTCGGAGACCAACTCTCATGTCGAGAAGGTGTCCGAAGCCGCATACCCTCACGATATCTGCCTCAGCGGCACTGAAAATTACAACATCACATGCGCATACAACACCGACTGCTCGGCCTATGATACATGTGTTGCCTCGATATCGTCGGCAGATACAGGGCTCAACACCAACCTCATGGTCGGGAACTGCACTGGCGCGGGATCATACGCGACCAAGATCTGCTGCGATACAGAGGTTGAGAGCGCTTGCGTGACGCCTTACGATGATTATACGGTCACGCAGGACGTGACATTCTGCAGCGGGACATATTACCTCAATGACTCTGCTGGTGACGGCCTGATAAAGTTCGGCGCTGGCAGCGTGACTGCCACGTGCAATGACACTACCATAATAGGGAACATCTCGGGATTTGGCTTCTACTCAAACGGCAAGGACAACATTACTGTCGAAGGCTGCGTGGTCAAGAATTACACAAGAGGAATCTTCCTCAACAGCACTTCAGACTCGACATTCCTGAACAACTCGCTGTTCAACAGCACATATGGTGTTTACTTGCTCAACTCGACAGGCAATGTCCTGCACCATAACAACTTCACGGGCAGCGGAGTATATCATGCCTGCTCTGACAGGAGCGAGAACCATTTCAACACCACTGTCGGAGATGCTGCGCAGGGCAACTTCTGGGATGACGTTTCTGGCCTGAAGATATATGACACGAATCTTGACGGCTATGGTGATTTCGGCTCTGAGTATCCCTACAACTCCACTTTCAGCGGAAAGGTCAGCGTGAACGTGACAGATTGGGGCCCGATCACGATAAAGAACTGCGCTGATGAGGACGGCGACGGCTATGGCGCTGAGGGTAGCGACATCACCAGCTGTACCTATAATCTGTATCACGACTGCGATGACACAAACGCGAGCATATTCCCGCCGAGGGATGACCTTAACTTAACCTCTGACACCTGGCTCTGCAGCGGCATTTACTATGTCGATGATGCTGCAGGCAACGGCCTGGTGAACTTCAAGGCGAACGACATAACGCTTACCTGCGACAGGACCCTGCTGGTTGGAAATGATACAGGCAGGGCTTTCTCTGCAGGGAGCCTCACAAACATAACATTGAAGTCATGCAATGCCTCTAATTACACTTACGGCATTTATCTGGACGGCACTGCTGGCTCCACAGTAAGGAACAACTCGGTCTTCAACAGCACTTATGGTGCCTATCTGACAGGCGGATCTTCAGGCAATGTGATTTATTACAACAGTTTCAGGAACAGCTCGGATTACCATGCCTTCGCTGACACCGCGGGAAACCAGTTCAACACGACATCGGGCAGCGTCGCCCACGGTAACTACTGGGGCGGTGTTGAGTTGCTCAAGATATACGACACCCAGGACAACGGCTTCGGCGATGCCGGCCTGCAGTACCCGTACAACGCGGTCAATGGAGGTGATGTCAGCGCAAATGTCATTGACTGGGGCCCGATAACGAGCAGGACAGATTACAGGATACAGCCGCCGACACTCTTGCAGCCACCTGCGGAGGACATAATCACTGATTCGAGGAACCCTGTGTATGGCTGGCTTAATCCTGAGCATACCTTGTCTGACAGCGTGACTTACGAGATTCAGGTTGATGACAACTCTGATTTCGGCTCTCCTGAGGTTGCGGAGATGGACATCCCTGAAGGCAGCACGTTCACTTACTACTGGGACTTGTCATGGCTGCAGTTCAGCACGACTTATTATTGGCGTGTCAGGGCCGATGACACTTATAATCTCAGCGAGTGGAGCGTTGTCTATAATTTTAGCATACTGCCGACAACGTCGTGCACCCAGCCAAGCGATGAGATGGACTTCGGCAACATGTGCGTCAACCCCAACCAGACCATCTGCGACCAGAAGGGCTGGGGCTCTCACATAAACGACACCCTTGACAACCATCCGCCGCCCTACTCGTTCGAGAATGACGGCAACCTGAAGGCAAAGGGGAGGGTCTACTCGACAAATCTCTGGGAGAGCTCATCCATCCTGTCCATGCCGCACAAGTACTACCAGTACATGATGGGCGTGAACGAGTCGGGGGCTTATGACTGGGCGCTTGATTCCTCGTGGATTTACATGACAAAAACAAGCCCGTCTGCGCTCGAGGCTTTCTATGGCTTCAAGTGGCAGAACGATTCTGACGCAGCGAACCTGCATGTCCTGCTGGAGTCTCCGACTGATGAGACTCCAGGCATAAAATACTCTACAACATATATTGAGTGTGAGCAGAATGAGACATACTATTAAGCAGATGGACCATAGGCTGTTCGGAGGCATCGCATTAGCGCTGTTGCTCCTTTTTGCCGGCGCGAGCTGCGTCGCGGCCATTGGCCTGGGCACTTTTGAGAAGGAGGTTAGGTACACTCCTGGTCAGCTTTCCAGCATCAAGTATTTCCTGGTCAACGGGGCGAATGAGGACCTTTCTGTTGCGCTCGCTGTCGACGGTACGCTCGCGCCTTACGCAGCGTTCAGGCTTGACAATTACTGGTACTCGACAAGGTTGGACAAGAGCGATGTCTATCTTCAGCGGGAGTTCAACCTGACCGGTGTCTCCTCTGCGACGCTTAAATTCAACACCAAGTACAGTGTGGAGTACGGCTGGGATTTCGGGTACGTGGAGGTCTCGACGGACAATGGCAGCACCTGGTCTCAGCTGGCAGGCACGACCACCACCGCTTACAGGGATCCTGGAGCATACATCGGTGTGCCCGGCGCGCCTGCTTACACTGGCTCTGTCTCTGACTGGACACCTGAGACCATGGACCTCACTCATTACGCAGGTGATGTCATCCTGCTTAGGTTCTGGTATGTCAGTGATGATTATTATGCCGAGCACGGATGGCTTGTCGATGACATATCTATTCCTGAGATAGGATTCTTTGATGATGTCCAGTCCAGCACGACGGGATGGTCGACCAATGGCTGGCTCAGGAATGTCATTGAGCTCGGCAGCAGCACGAAGATGAAAGAGATTTATCTTGATTTTGTCATCCCTCCTGATTACACTTACAACAATACTGTGGAGAAGATCACTGTCACCGAGATTGCTGGTGTTGACAGTGACTACAATCCGAGTCAGGGGTCAGTGGCCAGGATCATCGTGATGCTTCCTGGATTGGTGAAGGTCGTCCCTCCCAGCCCTCCGGGTGGTGGGGGCGGGGGCGGTCTGCCTTACTTCGCCAGGACTATCGACAACGTGGTGACTTTCATTATAAGCAGCTTCGAGCCGCACAAGGAATATGTTCTGCGCCCGACAATGGCAGAAAGCATCGTCAAGGGAATTAGGCTCATGCTGAACTCTTTTGTTGATGGGGCGGAAGTGCGCATTACGCCTCTTTCAGAGAGGCCTGTCAGCATAAGAAAGGATCTGCCCGATGTATACTGGTATTTTGAGGTGAGCACATCAAACCTGTATGATTTGTCTGTGGACCGTGCAGTCATTGAGGTTGCTGTCAGCAAGGAATGGATGGATCTCAAGAATGCGTCTCCAGGTGATATTGTGGTGACAAGATACCATGATGGTGTCTGGTCTGACCTGGACACGAAGCTGGCCGGTGAGGATAGGGAGAGTTTCTTCTATGAGGCAGAGTCGCCGGGCTTCTCTGTCTTCGCTGTCAGGGTCAGGTCTCCGATAGAGCCCGAGAATGTCACAGAGCCGGTCCCTACGCGGAAACCGGACATCACGCATTTCAGGAAGGTGACTGTCATTGTTGGTGATGAGACTGCTGCGGACATGGAAGAGCAGCTGCGCAGGAAGACCGATGCCAGTGCAGAGGAAATGGAGAAGGCGCTCGGTCCGGTTGCGGAAAGGCCTGCTCAGCCTGGCTGGCTGAAGGTCTTGGTGGTTGTCCTGGTCTTGCTTGCCGTGCTCGCGTCAATAGCCATGCTTGCATCCAGATATCGCAGATATCACCCGGAGGAACTGCGGACAGTGGAGACGTTGCCAGAAAAGCCCGCAGAGCACGAAGTGCCTGTCAAGAGCATGAAGAAAGTTAAGAGAGTCAAGAAAACAGGGAATGTCAAAAAAGTAAGGAAAGTCGAGAGAGCCAAAAGAGTCAGGAAAGTTAAGAAAATCAAGGGAATTAAGAGATGAACAACAGCAGGAAGAAGAGAAAGAAGGGCAGGTATAATTTCCTTATAGAAGAGTCTGTCTACTCTGAGTTCTCCCAGCTATGCGATGATCTTGGCATAATACGCTCGAAGAGCATCGAGAACCACATGAAGGAGTTTGTCAAGAAGAACAAGGAACTGCAGAAAAAAGAATGATGATTATCGGCAGAATCAGCCGAACATTCGCATGAAGTCTTCTCCCTCTGACTTCTCTTCCTGCTTGACCTTCAGGACAGCCTGCATGAAGTCTTTCTCGTTGACCTTGTAGCGGTTCTTTCTTATCGCGAAGTATCCTGCTTCTGTGCAGACTGCCTTTATCTCCGCTCCTGAGAACCCGTTCATTGCCTTGCATATCCTGTCGATGTTGGTCTTCTTTTCCAGCTGCATGCTCTTGGTGTGTATACTGAATATCTCCTTTATGCCGTCGGTGTCTGGCGTCGGTATGTTTATCAGCCTGTCCAGCCTTCCGGGCCTCAGAACTGCAGGGTCTAGTATGTCTTTCCTGTTTGTGCAGCCCACTATCTTCACGTTGCCGAGGGGCTTGAACCCGTCTATCTCTGCGAGGAGCTGCATGAATGTCCTCTGGACCTCTCTTTCGCCTGAAGTGCCTATGTCTATCCTCTTTGCTGCTAGAGCGTCAAGCTCGTCTATGAATATGATTGTCGGCGCCTTCTCCCTTGCCAGCTGGAATATCTCCTTGATGAGCTTTGCGCCCTCTCCTATGAATTTCTGGACGAGCTCTGAGCCCACCACTTCTATGAAGCAGCTGTCTGTGGCGGAGGCAACTGCTTTTGCAAGGAGTGTCTTGCCTGTTCCGGGAGGCCCGTACAGGAGTATTCCTTTCGGCGGCTGTATGCCCACCCTCTTGAATAGCTCCGGCTTCTTGAGAGGCAGCTCTATGACTTCTTTTATCTCTTCTGCCTGCTTGGCAAGCCCTCCGACCTGTTCCCAGGATATCTGCGGCTTCTCCACTATGACAAACTTCTCGACATTGAAGGATTTGGATAGGGGTATCTTCCTAAGCACTGTGAGGTTCTTCTGCTCCACAAGGACCGAGTCTCCGGGAGCGATATCATTGATTTTATCCGACACTCCGACATAGAACTCGTTTCCGTTGTTGAGCCTCAGCAGGACCATCCCATCGATGAGGTCCTTGATCTCAGCCACCAGTAGCGGCGGCTGCTGGAATTTCTCCATCTCCCTCTTGAGGTGGTTGACTGTCTCTTTAAGGAGCCTGTTCTCGTCTTCAAGTGTCTGTATGTCTGTCGCGTATCCTGCCACTATGCTGCTGAGTATCTCCTTTTCCCTCTGCTCTACCTGTGTTGATCCTGGTGTGGATTTGGGCGCCATAGTGACTCCAAAAAATCCTCTGGTGTATTTAAACATTTTGCTTTTTATTGTCGCTGGAGTCTTGTCTCTGATTCTTTCCCTGATTGGCTCTTCACCGGTGCCTGGCGGATGGCAACATTTATATATTTCCGACTCAATGGTTTTTTCGCCATGGTTGACGAAAGGATAAATAAGCTGGCGAAGATTCTGGTGGAGCATTCCACAAGGGTGAAGAAGGGTGATAAGGTCGTCATCAGCGGCGATGTTGTTGCCGAGCCCCTCATCATAGAGGTATACCGGCTTTGCCTGAAGAAGGGAGCATATCCTGCTGTTCACGCGAGCCTTCCGGGGCTGACTCACATCTATTACAAGAATGCGTCTCTTGAGCAGCTGAAGAAGTTCCCTGATGTCGCGATGTTCGAGTCGAAGAACGCTGATGTCTTCATCGGTATCTGGGGGACGACCAACACAAGGGAGCTGAGCGGCATAGACCCAAAGAGGATGTCCATCCGCAGCAAGACTGTCGATCCCATCTCAAAGGTCAGGATGAAGAAGAGGTGGGTCGGCTGTGACTACCCGACGAATGCCTTGGCGATGGAGGCTGAGATGTCTTTGGAGGAGTATACTGACTGGTTCTTCAATGCCTGCAACATAGACTACAATGCGCTTCAGAGGAAGTATGCGAAGATAAAGGATATAATAGACAGGGCCAGTGAGGTGCGGATTGTAGGCAGGAACACGGACATCACATTGAGTGTCAGGGGTATGAACGCTATCGACCGGCAGGGGGATAAGAATATCCCTGATGGCGAGGTCTTCACAGCTCCTGAAAAATACAATGTCAACGGTCATATCGAGTTCTCTTACCCTGCGATAAGGGGGAGCAATGAGGTTGACGGGATCAGGCTTGAGTTCAGGAAGGGAAAGGTCGTTAAGGCCACCGCCACGAAGAATGAGAAGTTCCTGAAGACAATGCTGAAGACTGACCCTGGAGCATCATACCTGGGGGAGCTTGGAATAGGCGTCAACTATAACATAACAAAGTACACAAAGAACCTGCTTTTCGATGAGAAGATAGGTGGAACCATCCACCTTGCTCTTGGCATGGCCTACCCTGAATGCTACAGGAAGAACCCTTCTCAGGGCAATAAGTCTGCTTTGCATTGGGATATAGTCAAGGACCTCAGGCCGAAGGCAGGCGGCGGGAAGATAATCGTGGACGGCAAGGTCATCCAGAAGGATGGCAAGTTCTTGATATGATTTCTTGATTTTTTCGTGCTTGTTGGGCCGTTATTGGCAGCACTGCCGCCTCTTCTTGTATGGTGGCTGCCAAAGCAACCTACGGTTGCAATGTTCATGCAAAGCCTGAACTACCGCTCTTTGCGTGTCATCAGACCAAAGAATCGGAATGGTTTGCACTTTTTATTATTATTTGGTGTCTGCGCAGCAACAGAAGGAAAGCTGCTAAGATAGCGACCAACATGGCCTATAGCAGCGTAGCAGCCGCCACTGGCAGCCTGGCTGTGCTGCCCTGATTGGGCTGGACAAATAGATTTCTGCCTTATTTTTTCCTTATTATCAGAAGGTTTTTTCCTGTCTTTGTCAGGATTTCAGGCCCTTTTGATGTCACGAGTATGTCATCCTCTATCCTTATTCCCAGCTTATTGCGGTAGTAGAGCCCTGGTTCTATGGTTATCACGCTGTTCTCTGTGAGCTTTGTTACAGGCCTTCTTTTGGTGGCCTTTGGGTTCGGGTTCTCATGTATCTCGAGACCGACGCCATGGCCTATTAGGTGCGTGAAGTTCTTTTCGTGCTTCCCGAACAGCTTGTGCGCCTTCCTGTCTATCGCGATGAAGCTTTTGCCTGGCGCGCACTCGTCTATGAGCCTTGTCTGGACATCGAGAACTTTATAGTACAGCTCGACCTCTTTCTTTGTCGGCGTCCCGATGTAGACTGTCCTCGTCATGTCTGAGCAGTATCCTTGGTTCCTGACCCCGAAGTCTATGACGCAGAATCCCTTGTTGAGTTTCTTGTTCAGGGGTTCGTGGTGTGCTTCGCAGGCGTTCCTGCCCGATGCCACGATAGGGTTGAACGCGAGCCTGATGCCTCTCTTGTTGACCTCGTTGATCATGAATGCTGAGATGTCTGTCTCTGTCCTGAAGCTCTTGAATTTCCAGAAGGTCTTGTGCATTATCTCGTCTGCTGTATGGCATGCTTTGCGGATTATGCTTATCTCTTTGGGCGTCTTTGTGGCCCTAAGCCTGAGGCACATGCCTGAGATGTCGACATAGCTGGACTTTATCTCTTTGTGGAGCGCCTTGTAGAAGTTGATGCTCAGCCTGTTCTTGTCTATGCCTGTCTTTTTCGGCCTGGACTTTAGCTCTTTTTTGAGTGATTTTATCAGCCTGCCTTTGGCGACCACTACGCGGACCATGCGGGACTTCCTTGCCCGGGCCGCTTCGAGGGCAGGGACCAGAAGGAAGGCATTCTTCGGAGTGATTGCAAGAGCTCCGAAGCCAGTGTACTGGGTGAAATAGACAAGGTTTGGGTCTGCGTTGTCTCCGTCGAGGCTGAAGAACAGCGCAAGGCCTATCTTGTTCTTGGCCAGCAGTCTTTGGAATTCTTTGAGTCTCACTGGTTTTAGATAAGTTTTAATACTATTTATAATTATTTCCCTCACCATGCGGAAATTCAAGCTGAAAAACGGGTTGACTGTGCTGTGGGAGCCGAGAAGGTCCGAATCTGTCGCCATCGAGGTGTGTGTCGGGACCGGCTCTAACAATGAGCCGAGGAACATCGCCGGCATTTCCCATTTTCTTGAGCACATGGTGTTTGAGGGGACGAAGACCCGTTCCGCCAAGGAGATCAGCGAGACGATTGAGAATGTGGGCGGTGAGATAAACGCAGCCACATCCAATGAAAGGACATACTTCTATGTGAAAGTCCCGCGTGGGAAGTTTGATCTCGGCCTCAAGATACTTGCGGACATCATGAAGAACCCCAAGTTCGACCATCAGAGCATGGAGAAGGAGAGGAAAGTCATCCTTGAGGAGATCAAGATGGTTAATGACCAGCCGATGTTCTATCAGTGGATACTTTTCGAGAAGAGCATCTTTAGGAGGCACCCGACAAGGAATCCTGTGTATGGCCGTGTAGATTCTGTGAGGTCCATCACCCATAAGCAGATGGTGGACTATTACAGGAAGTGGTACATCCCTAACAACATGATAGTGTCTGTCGTGGGTAACGTGAACTGGCTGTCGAGGAAGGTGGAGGCGGTTTTCGGTGATCTTGAGCCAGGGAAGATTCCTCTTTCCAAGAGGGTGGATGAGCCCAAGGAGACACGGCAGAGGATCAGGAAGGAAAGGAGGAAGGTCAAGCAGGATTATACTGTCATCGGATACAAGACGGTCCCCCGAACGCACAAGGACAGTTTTGTCCTGGATGTCATATCGGCCATATTCTCAAAGGGTCTTTCAGGCAGGGTCAGTGAGGAGGTCAGGGTTAAGCGCGGCCTGGCTTATTCCGTTGGCACGACGCATGAGTGCAAGAAGACATATGGTTTCTTCGCGACTTACTTCAACTGCGACAAGAAGAACGTGGAGCTGTGCAAGAGCCTGATCCTTGACGAGATCAGGAAGCTCGACAACATAGAAAAGAAGGAGCTGAACGAGGCAAGGGAGCATATCATCGGGAAGATTCTTGTGGACAATGAGGATTCTCAGAGGAGGGCTAACGAACTGGCTTTCTGGGAGTTCATCAGGGATGCTAAGCTTGCTGACCAGTACATCAAGAACATAAGGGAAGTGACGAAGGATGACATCCTGAGGGTCAGGGACAGGTTCCTCCACAGGAACTACACTATGGTGATTATAGGGAAGTGAAGAATAGACTCTTGTTATCTTGTCACTTCGAAGCTCTGCACCTTCTCGAATAGCTCTTTGGCCTTCTTGTCCTTTGCGAAGTGTTCTCTCACAGGATTCAGCATCTCGTCGATGTAGTGCGCGACCGCCTGCTTGAGGTCAAGGGGGTGCAGTTTCCCTGACGTGTAGAGCTTTACCAGCTCGTCGTAGCCGTGTATCTCAAGGTTTCCGCCGAACTTCTCAGGCCTCTTTATCTCGATTATCGGGAACCTCTCGAATATGATGTATCTGCAGTATTCCATGATTGGATTGTCCTCTGTTATCTTCTCAGGGCAGTATGCCTTCTTTATCTTCCTGTTTATCTCATCTGTCGTGTCTGTCATGAATATGGCTGAGTCAGGGTTTGACTTGGACATCTTCTTTGCTATCGCCGCGTCAGCTCCTGTCAGCTCTGTCTTTGGCGGCTCTCCGAGGCCCATGAGCATGTGGTGTGAGACAACTACTGGCTTCTTGAAGCCGAGTTTGGGCGCGACCTCTCGTGCGAGCACGTTGACCTTGCGCTGGTCCATGCCTAACTGGGTGATGTCTGCCTCGAGATGGAATATGTCTGCGCATTGCATGCACGGGTAGAATATCTGCGCTGCAGACAGCGTGTCTTTCTCGCTCCTTCCCATTATCTGTGCGCACCTTGTTATGCGCGTCACGGTGTTGATGCGGCCGATGTTGATGACCTTGAGCCAGTATTGGGTGTCGTTCATGACGTCGCTTGCCCAGAGGAACTCCACTTCCTTCATGTCCATGCCTGAGGCTTTCCACACCTCTATGAAGTACTTGCCGACCGTCTTTATCCTGTCCAGGTCCCCGCCCATCTTGTTGTTCATCAGCGCGAACCAGTCTGCGACCCAGAACTTGAAATGCACGCCTGCCTTGGTCATCTTGTTGACATTTATTGCCCTGAGTATGCCCTGTGCTATGTGTATCTTCCCTGATGGCTCGAAGCCGTCATAGGCTATGAGCTTCCTGCCTGATGCGAGCATCTCCAGCAGCTCGTCTTCGCCTATTATCTCCTCACCGACCTGGCGGATGAGGTTGAGTCTTTCTTCGACATCCATGATGGTCATTCCTTTGGAAGCGTCATATTTAAAGCTTTTTGCTGGCAGGACCCGGCAGCAAGACATGGTAAGGTGTGTTTTTAAAGAATGTGGAGGATATTACGGGAGTTTTAAAACAAAAAGATTTATATATGCCATGAATATGTTATTTTTACTGTAGAGTAAGTTATATTACTCATTGTTATGCTTGAGGAATGCCAAGAGAGGTGCTAACATGGCTGAGGAAGAAAAACGATTTGCAAGGGAACTGATTGGCAAGACAGTGGTCTCCAAGACGGGCAAGAAGTTCGGAGAAGTCGGTGACATGATATTTGAGGTCAAGTCTGGTGAACTCATCCACATGGTCCTGATCAATCCTACACCGTACAGCGAGAGGCTTGAGCTTGAGAAGGACAAGGAAAATAACATCCTTATACCCTTCAGCGCGCTGATGGCTATCGGTGACTTCATGGTCATTGCCGAGGAAGACATCATCTGATGCTCTTCTGATTTTTCTGTTTATTTTTTGCTGTTTTCTCTTTGTTTTTGATTTTTTGTCGTGGTTTTAAAAGGGAAACATTTATATTTTCTCGGACTTTATTCAGAGGCATGACAGAGCACGCCATCTGGACAGAGAAATTCAGGCCTAAGGACTTCAGCGAGGTCCTTGGGCAGGAAGCTGTTGTGAAGAGAGTGGAGGCTTTTGTGAAGGAGAAGAACATGCCTCATCTTCTGTTTTCAGGACCCGCGGGAGTCGGGAAGACCTCTCTTGCGCTGGTCGTCGCAAGGCAGCTTTTCGGCGAGTCTTGGCACAGCAACTTCCTTGAGCTTAACGCTTCTGATGAGCGAGGTATAGATGTGATAAGGAACAAGGTCAAGGATTTTGCCAGGACGCGGGCTATAGGGGACGTGCCTTTCAAGATAATCTATCTTGACGAGTGCGATGCTCTCACGAGAGAGGCGCAGCAGGCCCTGAGAAGGACCATGGAGAACTACACCCAGACCACAAGGTTCATCCTGGCGGCCAATTACAGCAGCAAGATAATAGATCCTATCCAGTCGAGATGCGCGATATTCCGCTTCAAGCCGCTTCCGAAAGTTGATGTGTTCAGGCTGGTCAAGAAGATTGCCAAGATTGAGGGGCTGAGGCTGGACGACAAGGCTGAGGAGGCGCTGTTCAACATATCAGAGGGGGACTGTAGGAGGGTCGAGAACATCCTCCAGAGCGCTGCCGCGATCAGCAAGAATATAACAGATGATATAGTCTACTCTCTGGCGTCGGTCGCGAGGCCGAAGGAAGTCAAGGATGTCCTTGAGATTGCGTTGAAGGGCGGGTTCATCGATTCGCGGGAAAGGCTGCTCGATGTCATGCTCAATTACGGGCTTTCGGGCCTTGATGTCATAAAGCAGGTCCAGAAGGAGATATACAACCTTGAGCTCGACGGCAGGAAGAAGATGTCTCTGGTCGAGAAATGCGGCGAGGCCGAGTTCAGGATGACTGAGGGCAGCGACGAGTTCGTCCAGCTTGAGGCTTTCCTTGCGCACGTTGCGTTGGTCGGCTCTGAGAAATGAGTATTGGTGCACTTTCGATGGTCATTCGCATGTCGTTGGTTGCCTGCCATGGCGGGAGCTGAAAAAAAAAGATGGTGGAAAATAGCATCCTTGAGGATATTGGGAAGAAGAGCCAGGAGATCATGCGTTCCAATGAGGAGCTGGCCGACCGTCTGAGGAAGAATCAGGAGGTCATCTCCAGGTTCGCGGAGGAGTTCGAGAGCCTGAGGCAGGAGATGGGAGGTTCAGGTTCTGATCCTGCTGTGCGCGCTGAGCTCAAGAGGCTCAAGGGAGAGCTTGAGGATAAGCGCCGGCTGATTTCTGAGATGATTGATGACATTAAGCCTGTTGAGCTTGACCTTTCCAGGCGCGAGGATGTCGTCAACTCGATGAAGCAGAAGATTGATGACCAGTCTGCCAGGATAGAGTCGCTTTCAAAGGACATCCTAGACAGCAGGAGGCAGCTGCAGGATTTGGACAGGCTCAACACAGAGCTCAGGAAGCAAGTGGCTGAGAAGGATGGTATGGTCCGGGTGCTGAAGGACAAGCTAGCCGAGAAGACATCGCTGTTGAAGGGGATGGACAGCAGGAACAGTGACCTTGAGCAGCAGATCGACGCTTACAGGAAGCAGGTCTTTGCCCTCAACAACAAGGTCGGCGCTGTCGAGAAACGCGTCTTCTCCACTGATGAACAGAACCAGAAGCTTCTTTATGAGATGATGAGGATGAAGGAGCGCCTTAAGTCTAACGACGCCGCTCTTGCGGAAAAGGGGCGCGTAATAGGCTCCAGGGAGGCTGAGTATGCCGACGCTCTTGAGCAGTTGAGGAAGGAAGAGGAGGAGAAGAGGCTCATAATAATGAAGAACCATGCGAAGAAGGTCTCGCTCTTCAATGCTGCTCTTGCTTCGATGAAGGTGAAGCTTGATAAGCAGCAGAAGGTGATTGAGGAGAAGGCGCGCAAGGAGAACGCCTTGATGAGCGAGTTCGGGGAGCGCATGAAGGAGCTGATGATGACCCGGTTCGAGCCGTCTGAGACGGTCAGCATAAGCCCTGACGATCTCAGGTCTTTTGATGAACCTGAGAGTTCAGGTTACGCAGGCAGGATGGGTGTGTCTGATGATGATGCCCCTTCTGGAGAAACTGGAATGGATTCCGGCACTGATGATGGAGGCAGCAGCCTTCCGTCTAAGATAGATGAGATACTGCCTATGATTGAGCTGGCGATGGACCATGGCGATGACATTGACAAGATAAGGCATTCCCTCTTGAGTTCTGGTTACTCGAAGGCTGATGTGGAGAATGCTTTTTCCAGCCTCAACATCGTCGGGAAGTGATTGTTTATTATTTTCAGAAAAGCGGCAGTGGCCATGAATATTAATTCGTGGCTGCAGCCACCGCTCTTTGCGTGTCCTCAGACCAAAGAATCAGAATGGTTGCACTTTTGTCTGTTCTTCAGGGTTTGCGCAGCAACAGGCTAAAGGATAGAAAGATAGCAACCAACATGACCGATAGCAGCGTGGCTGCAGCCACCGCTCTTTGCGTGTCCTCAGACCAAAGAATCAGAATGGTTGCGCTTTTGTCTGTTCTTCAGGGTTTGCGCAGCAACCAGCAAAACAGAATTCACATGGCAACCGACAGCAGGGTAGCAGCGTGGCTGCAGCCACCGCTTTAAATGTGTAGTTGGGCAGAAAAAGAAATATGAAAAAAATTAATGATAAAATATTAAGTCTTATCCTCCCACGTGCTGGACTTCGAGCCTTTTCTCTATGTTCTGGTCATAGTCGTATGTGAGCTCTATTATGGTCAGTTTCTCGAGGTCTGTTGGGCTGTTTATGTTCTGTGTGCACCTTATCTCCCTCTCTCCGTTGAGGAGCTGCGCATTGCCCTCATAAACTGATCCTGAAGCTGCTCCGTCCTGGAGTCCTGAGCACGTCAGGCCGTCTGATATGCCAGTGTCAACCATTACATGCACTTTGTCCTTCTGCTGGAACTCCTTTGCGCACTCGCTGTCCATCTCATGGACGGTCCCTGTGCCTACATGCTTTATCTTGAAGACAAATGCCACTTTGTTCGCCGAGGATACCGATTCCCTGAATGATACTATCTGGACAGGGGCTCCTGAGTTGTCGACGACCTTGTCCTCGTTTATCTGGCAGAGCTTGCCTGATGCTCCGTGGGTGCCGAGTATGTCTTCAAGGACGCAGAGCTTTGTGTTGGCTACCGTGCCGTATTTGTAGCACACGTCTGCCCTGACATTGTATGTCACTGCTCCTGCTATCTCTTTCTGGTGGACAAAGCTTGCTCCGCTTGCAGGGAAGTCAAGGCTTACTGTCTCTCCCTGTATGACCGCTCCCTGGACGTCTTTCTGTGCCCCCCTGATTGTTCCTGGGCTGTCCTGGACCAGGTCTCCTGCGCCAACGCCGAAGTCTGCCGGGTCTATCCCTGTTATCTTGACTGTCGCATCTGCTCCGTTCTCTATGGTGTGGTCTCCTTTGTTCGTGAGTACCACGCTTATGCCGAACGGCTGGTCTTTGTCGAGTATCTTGTCAGGTATGGATCCCGGCGCAAAGCTTATGGACAGGCCTTCTGTGCCTCCTACGAACTTTGAGCCCACTGGGCCCTGCTGCTCTTCCTTGTTGCATCCTGCTGCGAATAACAGCAGGAACGCGACGAATGTTATCAGGATTGCTTTCCTCATTTTTTGACCTCCTAGTCTGACCTCTGTTGTTTCATGAAGATTTATCTTGCGAAGTTAAGGTTCTCTATCTCTACAATCTTGGATATCGAGCTTTTGTATCCGTAGCTGAGCTCCACCTCTATGGGGGTCTGGTATGCGGGTATCTGCGGCAGGTTAAGGTACTTGCAGAATATTGTCGCCACGTTGTTGACGAGCCTTATCTTTGCTTTGGGCTCGCAGTCGAGCGGCTGTCCTGCGATTGATACCATGTAGTCAATCTGGTTAAGGTCCTTGTACTGCAGCCCTCCCGGGCAGGTCTGCATGGCTGTCTGGTCGAATACTGTTCCGCTTGCCTGTTCTGTGCCTCCTGCCAGGTTTGCGATGTGTATCCTGAAGAACATGCCTGTCGGCCTTGCCTCTGTCTCTATGCTCTGCACAGATACGGGGGCTCCCTGGCTTCCTGTAGAATAGACCTTCTGCACCCTGCAGGCCTTGTCTGATGTCGTGTCGAGCGGGTTGGGGTCTACGCAGATGAGAGGCGTGGCGATTGTGTGGTATGGGTAGCATGCCGTGAGCATGAATGTGGGCCTGTAGTTTGGCATGCTTGTCGGCAGCGTGACTGTTGATGTTGAGAACTCTGCTGTCGTGTATCCTCCGTCAGGGTTGAACTGGTTCTTGCCTTCCAGAGGCTGCGTGATTATGTAGGATGGCGGCAGTCCAATTATGATGTTTGGGTCGAACCCTGTGAGGTAGAATGCTGCGCTGGGGACTGTGTATGTCCCTCTGTTCCTTATCTCTACAAGGAATGTCAGCGGTGACTGCGTGTATACTTTGGGCGGAGGCTGGTCTGCTATGAAGCTCATGACTATGCCTTCTGTGCCTGAGGCGACGAACTCTGCTGACACAGGCGGACCGTCCCTACTTCCTCCGAAGCTGCTGCAGCCTGTTATCAGCAGCAGTGCGAAAATCAACCCGAAAGTAATGCTTGTTTTTTTGTTTACCATCTTTTTAGGCCTCTTTTGTCATAAAATTATTGAAAACCAATAATTTTAGGACACCAAAGCCCAGAGGGGCTTTGTGTGTGCTAAATCGCGGTTTTTGAGTATTTATATTTTTCGGTGATACGGGCTTTATACCTGATTATTTAACGTATACCCTGCTTCTGCTGTTCTGTCTTTAAGCTGGTGCTGTTCAGCCTTGTTTGCTTGATGCCGCTGCTTCCAGGTGATTCTAAGAGGCAGGTTGAGCGCCGCTCAGGGCTGCGCAGTTTACTGTATTGCCGTACTCCAGCGGAGGCGGCTCTACTGTTATGTCCTTCAGCTGTGTCTGCTGGACATAGTATCTCATGTTGACTGTGACCGGTGACAGGAACGCTCCGAGGGAAGGGTTGACTTTCTTCTCGCATATCATGCTTACTGACTGCCTTTCCTTGAGCTGTATCTCTGACGGCCTGCACTGGAGCGGCTCTCCGCCCATCTCCACGCTTACCTGCACCCTGTTCAGCTGCTGTGGGTCAGTGCATCCTGAGTCCGGGTGGAATATGTTGTGGTCTGCTCCTTTTAGCTTGTCTATTGATATTGCCAGCTGCACTGTGACCTCTTCTGTCGATTGGGGTATCACTGTCGGTGATATCCTCGAGACTCCTACAGGCCCTCCCTGTCCTCCTGAGAGAGTCATGTCTCGCATCTGGCATTCTGGTTTCTCCTTCTCTGCCCTGAGGAACTTCCTGGTGTCTATGCAGAGGTCAGCATTGGCGGTGGTCTCGTAGTAGTAGCATGCTGTGGCCTTTATCTTCCTTGTGTAGTTCCTGACTATCTGTTCGGCATATCCCGGGAAGCACAGCGCTTTCATCGGGAATATTATGACGTTCTCTTCTCCTTCTTTGATGTACAATGATTTGCCTTTCATGATGAACTGTTCCTTGTTTCCCTGCTTGAAGCTGAATGCGGAAGCGTCAGGGACGCTTATGGAAAGCTCTGCGTTGCCGTCTATGTCATAGGCTCCCATATTCTTGATTTTGAGCCCTGTGCTGAAGTCTGTCCCGATGAATACCTGGCTAGGGGGCATGCCCTCGATGAACTGCATCGAGAGGGCGTCAGTTCCCTGCCTGAAGTTGTATGTCTCTATTGTTTTGGTGTTGCCCTTGAAGAACCCGCCTGCACCGCTGCAGCCGGACAGCATTAGGAGGATTAAGAGAATCAGCATTCGTGATAGAAACTGTGTTGTTGGTGTGTGTTTTCGGTTCATGTTTGCACCTTTTCGGATTATGATGAGTTCGTGCTCAAAGATGTTGTTAGATTATTGCTGGTATTTGTTGTTGTGTTATGCGGTAATCCTCCGGTGGCAGCACCGCCTCCGCCGCTTCCGCCAGAGCTCGCTTCTTCTCTGCATATCTGGCCGTCTGCTGTCCTTATCTCTACATTGTACTCTGACTGGACGATGTAGTTGTAGTCTACGAGCGCAAGGAACGTGGCTTCTGTGGGCTCTGTCAGAGCGTAATCTCCTGACGGCACGAGGTGGCATGAGGGGAATATCTTCTGTGTTCCTCTTATTGTTTCGTAAAGGTTGACTGTCCTGAGGTATTCCTGTTTTAGTATGAGCTTGTTGCCTTCGAGCTGCCAGCTAGTGCAGTACTCGGGCAATGGCCTGAAGTAGCCGGGTATGGTTACCTCCACCCTGTTGAGCGTCCTTATCCACCCGTTCATCATGTTCTCTATGCCCATCCTGAACGTGAGTTCTGTTTCCTGGTCCACGCCTATCAGTGCCAGAGGCTGCGTTGCCATCACCACCTTTATCGCACCTTTCTGCGAGACTGACTTGAAGTTGCCGACCTGCCCCTTGTATATCTCGTTTATCGCCGAGTTGACCTGGCTTTCTGACCTCAACTCCGTGTCTTTGGATTCTGCGTAGCTCCTGAGCCTCTGCTTGAGTATCTCCTTGTCGATTATGTAGTTCTGCATCTGCGCATCTGTCCTTATGTTGTCTGCCTGTGATGATATCGTGACCACGTAGTGCCCGCATCTTGTTATGCTTGGATAGCATATGATGTCGCTGTCGAATGCGTGGCCTTGGACTGTTACCGGCCTGATCTTCTGTTGGATGCCTGGGTTGAGCTTGACTGTCCTTGTGCTTCCTGTCCAGCTGACAGCCTCGTCCCTTGTCTGCATGTGGCACACTGTCGTGGCGGTTATTGGTGTCTTGGGATCGAAGCCTTTCACCCTTGCCCCTATCTCGAGCGTGCCTGCCTCATCGAGATTAAGCTTTGTCGGGTTCGGCAGGTATGGCGGCAGTATCTCGAGCCCTACATCCTCTTTCACTTGCTGGTCTACATCTCCGTCTATATTCTCTCCTTTGGCGATGGCCATCTGTCTCTGCCAGGATACTGAAAAATCCTCTATCACTCCTGAAACTCCTTTCTTCGCTGCGATTTGTGTCTGTTCTCCTGACTCACCTATCGCTCCTGCCTGGTATGCTGCAATAGCGTGCGGTGCTGTCCTTGTTGCTACGCCGTATAGCGAACCTGTTAGGAGTATTATTCCAACTACAAGGAATAGCCAGTGTTTTGACCTGAGCCTGATGCATATCAGTGCTGTGATAAATAGTGCTATTGGGATCACCACTGGAAGGAGCGTCGCTATGTCCAAGCTTCCTGATGATTTCACCACCATGCCTCCTCCGAGCACGCTGAGTCCTACAAGCAGTCCTGTTACTATTGGCGGCTTTTCTCCGCCGCCAATTCCGCCGCTTCCGCCGCCACCTCCTCCGAGAGCTCCGAGATTAGGGAGGCCTCCTCCTATGTGTCCGCCTCCGCCGCCACCGCCTGAGGTTCCTCCTGACGGTGCGGGGGTGGGGGTTGGTGCTGGTCCTGCTGATGCGCCTGCGCTTTTTGCGGCTTCGCCTGCAGCTGCTGCTTTTTTCTCAGCTTCGCCTGCGCCGCTTTCTATCTTTCCTTCTTTTTTCGCAGCCATTCCTTCTGTGACCCCATGCTTCATTTGCATGGCCTGTTCGCCAGCTATCTCCGCCGCGGTTCCGTAGCCCGGGATGAAGCCGACTGCTTTGAGTTTAAGTTCTGTCCAGCGGTCACCTTTCAGCTTGGATATTGCTTCTTCCTCGACAGCTATCTCTGCCTCTTTTTTCCTTATGACTTCCTGTATCGCTGCCTTCTGCTCATTCAGCTTCTGAAGCTGCTGCTCGAGCTGTGCCTTATGTGCCTCAATCTGCTGTATCTGTGCTACTCCCGCACCTTGTTTTTTTGCATCGCTTATCGAGGTATTATCTGCGTCAATCTTTGATTTGACTCCCCCTGGTCCGCCTATCTGTGCATCGACCTGCTTCAGATTCTCCTTCTGCTGTGCTATCTCCTGCTTCAGCTGTGATATCTTTTCCTCATGCTGTTTGATGAGCCCGCCTGACCCTGTGCTTGCCATGCCCTTAATCTGGTCTAGAGGATTTCCGCCCGGCATCCCTGGCATGCCTCCGCCGCCCATGAGCGACTCTAGAGGGTTGCCGCTGCCACCAGCACCTCCGCCAGCGCCACCTCCGCCGCCGCCTGCAGGATTTCCTGCGCCAACGCCACCACCACCTGCAGGTTTCGGCATTGGTTTCGGCATAGGCATCGGCGACATCGCTCTCTTGCCTTTAATCATCTCTTGCAGAATTCGTACTGTGTTTGTCAAAGGCATAAGAACTACTGTCACCTCTTTTTTTCATGCGCGCGTATAAAAACGATGAAATGATTAATTCTCAAGATTATTCTTTGATGACTTCTAGGGAAACTATCTCAAGCATGGTCTCAGGCACTATCTTGATTGCATTGTTGCCTTCGATGATGTAGTCGTTGATGTTCTTGGTGTATGTCCTCTCACGCTGGAATATGCTTGTCTCCCTTCCGTTTATGTTGAGGACTCCTGCCTTCTGGTCGTTGTCCTCTGTGAATGTTATCTTCAGCGTGACATCGTAGTCTCCGTCCCTCACGTCTTCCATTGTCTCTTTCGTGATCTCGAAGTAGTACGCGGGCTGCAGCACTTCCTTGAGCTCTGACGTTATCCTTATCAGGTCTATTAGGTAGCTTCCTTCCTCGCTGTCGAACACTATTGTGTTCTCCCCTTCCCTGAGCACGTCTGGCGTGAACTCAATCGCTATCCTTCCGCCGCAGTCGGGCACTGAGTAGTATACTGAGTGCTGGTTTATCATGACATTTAGCTTGCCTGTCTTGCCTGTCATGCAGTCCGGAGTGAACCTGAGTATGTCCCGCTTGACATTGGACTTCTCTGTCGCTGAGACTATGAATATGTTCCTGCTCATCTGCCGCGAGATGTCCTTTATCTCGCCTGTCACCTGGATGTTCTGCAGGTCATGCCTGTTTACTTTCCAGAATCTCCATCCGGCGCTCTCTGCTGTGAAGTCTATCTTGTTGCTCCCTCTGACCAGAAACTGCTTGTTCAGCGTGACCGGAGCCGGATTCTCCTGCGTGACCTCGCCGTTGAATACCTCGTTGCCGTTGACCGTCACTATAAGCGCTCCCTTGTACTTTTTGTCGATGAAGGTCAGGAGCAGGTTGTCTGTGTTCTCGAGGTCTTCTATCGTGAACTGCATTGCCGCTGTCTTTGAGCTGAAAACTGATGATTTGACTGATAATGAAGCTACCGAGCTGATGACTTTTGACTCCTTCTTTGAATAGAGGACTATGGATGGTATGCTGTGCTCTATCTCTTCTGATGATATGCGTGAGAGCGTTCCCGGACTTGCCTTGAGGATCGTCTCGTTGACCGTCCCTGTTGTGCCTGTTGTTGATGTTGTGGATTCGTTGCCTTCCAGTATCTGGTCCCTAAAGCTTGGCGGGATGAATAGCAGGTAGAAGATGATGAGCAATGCGATGACAGCTATCAGGGTTGCCGCGTTACCGGCATCCTGCGCCTTCCTAGAAATGACTATTCTTTTGGGGGGGTTTTGGCCATACATCAGGTATTCACCTTTTTATAAGCGCTTATGGTGGTTATAACCCAAAATGAATATCTTTATATATTTATGTTTTTCTATTTGCGCAGGCGAAAAAGCCGGTTTTAGGGCTTACAAGATGAAAATTTTGCACTTTCATAAGAACGAGGCAAAACTGCTCGTTGAGAACCTGGACGACCTCTGGTACCTGTCCAACATGATTGATGTAGGTGATGCTGTTGAGGGCAGGACTTTCCGCAAGATCAAGATGGGCGGGGAGGATGAGCGCTCGCAGAAGATCATTAAGAAGCCCGTTTTCCTGAAGCTTGATGTTGAGAAGGTGGAATTCCACCGTTACTCTGATGTACTGCGCATATCCGGAAAGGTCGCAGAGGGCAAGGAAGACATCCCAAAGGGCTCCTACCACACCTTCAATGTCGAGGAGGGAACGGCCCTCACGATAACCAAGCCAGAGTGGCTGAAGTACCAGCGCCAGCGCCTGGAAGAGGCTGCGAAGGAAAGGCGGCCCGACACAATGATCTGCGTCTTTGACCGAGAGGAGGCATACATAGCCTTGATGAAGAAATATGGTTTTGAGGTTGTCGCTGAGCTCAAGGGTGAGGTGGCGAAAAAGGCGGATGTCAGGCAGTCTGCAGGAAATTTCTATGATGAGATAATCAGCTCTTTGCAGGAGTATGTGAAGCGTCACGGCATAAAGCACGTGATTATTGCAAGCCCTGCTTTCTGGAAAGAGGATCTGCTGAAGAGCCTCAAGAACCAGGAGCTGAAAAGGATGGTTGTGCTCGCCACTTGCTCGTCCTGCGACAAGGGGGCTATCAATGAGGTTCTGAAGAGGCCTGAGGTGCAGTCTGTCCTCCAGCAGGATCGCATAGCATCTGAGATAAACCTGGTCGAAGAGCTGCTTTCAGAGATATCGAAGCGGGGTGCTGCTGCTTACGGTGTCGATGAGACTGAGAATGCGGCGAATGCCGGTGCAGTCAGGACTCTTCTGATCACGGATGGAATCATCCAGAAGATGCGTCAGGAGGAAAAGTTTAATAGGATAAATGATATCATGAGGTCTGCTGACCGCAGCGGCGCTGATATCTGCATAGTCTCTTCTGAGCACGATGGAGGCAGAAAGCTTGATGGACTAGGCGGAATCGCTGCCGTATTGAGGTACAAGATGGTATTTTGAGGTGGTAATTATGGGTGTTGAAAAGAAGTTGATGTTGCAGGATGTCGGCGGAAAGATTTACTTTGTAGATTTCAAGAAGCACCATTTTTTCGGAAAGAATGTCGCTGAAATTTCTGATGAGGCTGGGAGGCCTATTGGTTTGATAACGAATGTGGGGGACAAGCCCGAAGTCGGGCTGATTGAACAGAAATGCCCTTCTGAGGGTGAAATCAGGAATTCGAGAGGCAAGAAGATATTCTTTCACAACGCCCCTAAAAGCAAGGCTGATGCGATATATACCAGAGGGACAGAACCTGTCGCAAGGGTATATGAGAGAGTCACCTGATTGCGGTTCATACCCTGTCTCTGAGAGTCTTCCTCACTTCCCTCGCCATCATCAGCTCCTCGTTCGTAGGTATCACGAAGAGCCGCACCCTTGACGCAAATGAGGATATTTTTGTCTCGTTGTTCCTGTTCGCTTTCTTGTTGAGCCTCAGCCCGATGTGGCTGAAGTTCTCGAGCACGTCCTCGCGGACCCACCAGGCGTTCTCTCCGATGCCTCCTGTGAACACTATCGCGTCGACTCCGTTCATCGCTGCGATGTATGCTCCTATGTACTTAGTGAGCCTGTAACAGAACACGTCGTGCGCGAGTTTTGCCTTGCTATCTGTCGCTCTCGCGGCATGTATGTCCCGCATGTCTTTCTTTCCGCACAGCCCGAGCAACCCTGACTTCTTGTTGAGCATTTCCTCTGCCTGTTTGTGGCTGAGCTTTTCTTTCTGCTGGATGAACGGTATGATTGCGGGGTCTATGTCGCCGCTTCGCGTGCCCATAACGAGCCCTTCAAGCGGCGTGAATCCCATCGAGGTGTCTATTGAATGGCCGTGATTTATTGCCGTTATGCTGCAGCCGTTTCCTAGGTGACAGGTTATTATCTTCGCTTTTTCCAGCGGCTTGCCCGTAAGCCTTGCGGCCTCATGCGCCACATAGTTGTGGCTCGTGCCATGGAAGCCATAACGTTTTATCTTGTACTTAGCGGCGAGTGCTGCAGGTATTGCGTAAGTGTATGCCTTCTCAGGCATTGTCTGGTGGAAAGCTGTGTCGAACACGGCCACCTGGGGGACTTTGAACAGCTTCATGCAGATTTTTATCCCTTTTACCTCTGGTATGTTGTGCAGCGGAGCGAGCTCTGATATGTTCTCCAGCTCCTTGACCTTTTTTGTGTCAAGCGGCGCAGATTCCTGGTGTGTCCCTCCGTGCACTACCCTGTGGCCTATTGCATCCACGCTGAGCCCTTTCTTGTTTATCTCGGCAATGATCTGCTTTATTCCTTTTCCGTAATCAGTGACCCTTTCGAGGTATCCTTTGAGCGCTGTCTGCTCTCCTTTGAACAGGTTATACTTTATTGAAGAAGATCCGATGTTCAGTATCAGTATGTGCTCCATTATCAGCCTCTTTTTTGATAGGATGGGTGATACAGGAAAACTATTTAAATAATTTCCCCCTTTTGGGGCTTAAAGAGGTGTTATGATGGCGGAACAGCATCCTAAGGTCATAAAGAAAGAGGTTGGCAGGCTCAAGAAGATGCCTAACCTTAAGGATTACAAGTTCGCGCGGAAGGAATTCTCTTATGATGTTCACAAGGATGAGATTGAGTTCTTTGTTGATGGAAAGATGAATGCTGCTTATGTCGCTGTCGACCGCCACCTCAAGACTCCGCTGAAGAAAAGGGTGGCTCTGCACATCATCGATGAGGGCAGCACAAAGCACCCCACATTTGAGGATATCGCGATGCTTTCGAACAGGTTTGCCAACGTACTGGCAAAACAAGGTGTCAAGAAAGGCGATCGCGTGTTCATTTTCCTTCCGAGGATCGAGGAGCTTTACGTGAGTTTCCTCGGCATCCTGAAGACAGGTGCCATCGCCTCTACGCTGTTTGCCGCTTTTGGTCCTGATGCCCTGTTCGACCGGCTGAATGACAGCGGGGCGAAGATTGTCGTGACTGATCTTACTCTGAAGGAGCGTGTCGACAAGGTACGCGGCAGGCTTCCTGAGCTTCAGAAAGTCATCGTCACAGGGGATTACGTGCCTGAAGAAGGTGAGCTGAGCTACAACCAGGAGATGTGGTCAGCATCCAAGGATTTTGAAATTGTTCACATGGAACCTGAGGACCGCGCCTACATGCTCTACACCTCAGGCACCACGGGCAGGCCTAAAGGTGTTGTCCATACGCATTATGACATAATCCATCAGCATCTTACGACCAAGTGGATCCTTGACCTGCAGCCTGACGATATTTACTGGTGCACTGCTGACCCGGGCTGGGTGACCGGCATCGCTTATGGCATACTCGGGCCTTTCTCGAACGGAATCACGAGCATTGTCGATGCCAGGAGGTTCAGCGCTGAGAAATGGTACAAGGTCATCAATGACTACAAGGTGACTGTGTGGTACACTGCTCCGACTGCTATCCGCATGATGATGAAGGAGGGTGCAGACATCGCTAGGAAATATGACCTTTCGAGCCTGCGCCATCTTGCCTCTGTCGGCGAGCCTCTGAACCCCGAGGCCATCTGGTGGGGACTTGAGCATATCGGTCTTGCGTTCCATGACAACTGGTGGCAGACAGAGACAGGAGGCATACTTATCGCGAACTATCCCTGCATGGATGTGAAGGTTGGCAGCATGGGCAAGCCTTTCCCGGGCATCACCGCGGGCATCGTTGATGACAGAGGAAATGAAGTTCCCGTCAAGACAGAAGGTAATCTTGCTATAAGACCCGGCTGGCCGAGCATGATGGTGGAGATCTGGAACAACAAGGAGAAGTATGATTCCTATTTCAAGGGCGGCTGGTACATCAGCGGTGACCGTGCCTGGATGGATGAGGACGGTTATTTCTGGTTTGTCGGCAGGGCTGATGACGTGATAAAGACTGCAGGCCACAGGGTCGGCCCTTTCGAGGTTGAGTCTGCCTTGGTAGAGCATCCTGCTGTGGCAGAGGCGGGTGTCATCGGCAAGCCTGACGATATGTATGGCGAGATAATCAAGGCGTTCATCTCATTGAAGAAAGGGCATAAGCCGTCTGATGATCTGAAGGCAGATATCAAGAATTTTATCAAGACAAAGCTTGCAGGCCACGCATACCCGAAAGAGATTGAGTTCCGTGACACGCTTCCCAAGACCCGCTCTGGCAAGATCATGAGGCGCGTGCTCAAGGCGCAGGAACTTGGTCTGCCTATAGGAGACTTGTCAACGATGGAAGATTGAAGGTTTGAAAAAAAATTCTTTTCTTTGATATTATTCCTTTGCCCCTTTCTCTATGTGGTGGGCCTCTATGACAGTCATCGCTGTTATGTCCACTATGTCCTGGACAGTGCACCCTCTTGAGAGGTCGTTTACTGGCTTCCTGAGTCCCTGGAGTATGGGTCCGATGGCCTCTGCATGGCCGAAGAATGTCGCAAGCTTGTAGCCGATGTTCGCTGCCTGCAGATCAGGGAATATGAGCACGTTCGCGTCTCCTTTTATTGTTGCATCAGGGCATTTTATCTTTGCCACCCACGGCTCTACTGCTGCATCTAGCTGCATCTCTCCGTCTATGATTGCTTCTGGAAGCATCTTCTTGGCCTTTTCCTTTGCGATGGCTGTCGCTTCCTGCATCTTCTTGACGAGCGGGTGGTCTGCGCTGCCCTTTGTCGAGAATGACAGCAGCGCGACTCGCGGTTCTATGCCGAACCTTATCGCTGTCCTTGCTGAGTCGATCGCTATGCCTGCGAGGTCTTTGGCATCCGGCTCTATAGTTACTGCAGCATCTGCGAATACCATCACTTCGTCTTTGAAATTCAGGAAAAACACTCCCGATACCTTGTGGAATTTCTCCCGCGACTTTATTATCTGCAAGGCAGGGAGGACCGTGTGGCCTGTTGAGTGTACCGCGCCTGATATGAGCCCGTCTGCCTCTCCGAGATGGACCATCATTATACCGTAGTATATCTCTTCTTTCATCTTTTCTCTGGCCTGCTCGACGGTCATGCCTTTTTCCTTGCGAAGCTCGAACAGTTTCTGTGAGAACCTCTCGAACTTATTCTTGTTCTTGTCTGAAAGATGGTCTATTATGGTGACTTTCTTTAGGCTGAGCTTGAGCTGGGTCATCCTCTTGCGGATATCTTTTTCGTTTCCTAGAAGTAATGGTATGGCTGTCTTTTCTTTGATTATCTGCTGTATCGCCTTGAGTGTCCTTTCCTCTGTCGATTCTGGGAAGACGATGCGCTTGGGGTCTTTCCTTGCCTGTTTTTTTATCTTGGCGATAAAGTCTTTCATCAGTTCACCTTCTTTTCAGGATATGCGGAATAAAAGACGTAATATATTTAAATCCTGTTGTTTTTAGATGTGGCCATGGCGCTATTGGACATTTCAGGAAGGGTTATCGCCGCGGATTTCTTCAGCAATTACGGTAATTACCTTGGTGGTGACGGCAGGATTATGACCTTCCTGAAAGAGTACTCTCCCCTCAACCAGATAATCTGGCTCGGATTCATTTTTGGCGTCTACCTGCTGGTCAGGGATGTCAGGGAAGAGGGCTTCAAGGGTGTCGGCCTTCCTGTAGGACTCATACTGTTCACGCTCAATTTTATCTTCAATTCTCCGTTTTCAATGTTCCTCACTTACTTTTCTGTTGTGATACTTTGTGTATTCATATTCTGGCGTGGTAAGAGCCTTTCGCAGGGCGGCTACTTGGGCATGATTGCTCTCATTGCAGGTATCTCTTTCCTGCTGTTCGGGAACATCCTTGCGCTGCCTATTTTCGGCGGTATTGGTGCCTTGGCATTATGGGGTATAAAAGCAGCGATTAAGAAGACAGAGCTTGGCAGCGGCGAAGAGAAGCGCCTCGAGAAAGAAGCGGGTTTTGACCCTTCCATCGAAAGGAAGATCCGCAGGCGCGAGCTTAAGGCAGAGCGTCTTGCCGACAAGGAAGGTATGCTCGGCGAGGTCACTGAAGCTGAGGCAGAGGTTGAGGAGCGCAATGTTGAGCTTGAAGGGCACGCTGCTGCGCTTGCTGCAGGGGTTGAGAAGATAAGCAGGACAATGACCGAGCTTGACAATGCAGAGATAAGCGCAGAACAGAGAGACATGAAGGTGCTTGAAATGGCATCTGCGGTTGACAGGCACATCAAGCAGCACGCGATGGATGACGTTGAGGACTCGCAGAAGGCCGCCGAGCTGACTGCTTATGCCAAGAAGCTCGTTGATATCCTCATGAACATAGCTACTGACGCTGAGTTCGTGCACAAGGCCAAGGAGCATTCATTCAAGGCGATCGAGCACACAACAGAAGTCATGACCGAGGCTGCGAAACACGCCGGTGTGATAATAAATTCTGAGATACGCGTCGAGAAAGCTGTTCGCTCCAGGGCTAATAAAGAGATAGATTGCCTCCGTAAGAAAGTTGCGGACAAAGAGAAGAATATCGATGCGCTTTTTGCTCAGAGGAACTCTGCAAGAGGCGAAGCAAGAAAGCAGCTCGATAAGCAGTTGGGTCAGATAGAGGAGCAGAGGGACATGCTGAAGAAGTCTGTTTCTGAGGTTGAGGACATTAGGAACAAGATAAACACGGTCCTTGCTAAAGGCCGCCGTGTGCTGAAGGCGATGCGGGGAGAAGCGAAAAAGATGATTGCAGCTGAGAAGGAAGTCGCGGGTTTTGCCGAGAACATGGAGAAGCTTGAGGGGCACCTCGGGGAGAATGTCGAAAAGATACATCTCGCATGCGAAGAGTTCAGGAAAGCGATGGAAAAGCTTGAGACTGATCTGCCTGAACAGGTTGTTGTTGAGGCGACCAAGCATGCTGCCAACATCTTTGAGCAGGACAAGACATTCATCACCAGCACCATTGATTTCAACAAGAACGAGATACTCCCTTTCATCATAAAGAATGGCGAGCTTGTTCAGAGGACCTGGCACATTGAGAAGGCTGCTGACTTCGGCAATAAGGTTTCGAGGTTTGTCGCAGGCGCTCTGGAACAGCTTGCGAAGATGGCTGCTGCGATAGGTAACCAGAAGGAGGTTAAGCAGGCGAAGAAACTGATAGAGATTGACGAGATGCAGGAACAGATATCAAGGTATGCTGACAGGAAGACCAACAAGATCAAGGCGGAGGTGAAGAAGTCGTACTGGGATTTGGGCGAAGCTGTCAAGTCGGTGCGGACCCAGATCTCGTTTCTGGAAAAAGAGCTGTCATCAACAGAAGCCGCAGAGAAAGAGACTATTGATGCTCTCAACACTGCGATGACAGAGTTGACCAAGATAAGGAGAAAGCAGTTCACCCAGCTGAAGAGTGCGTCAGAAGCAGCGCAGGCCCAGCTTGCAAAGGCCAAGAAGTTCGAGCGAAAAGAGAAAGCCGCGGCGTGATTATTTCTGGTGTCACCCTCGCGTCATACACTATTTATTAAATATACCTTAAACATTTCACTGGCGCGTGGTTAATCATCTTTTTAAGCTGATTTTGTGCTTATAATGGGGGAGTGAAAAATCGTAACATATATTAAGTAGTAGTAGTTAGTTAATTCATCTCAGTAACAAAAATCTGTTAAAAAAAGAAAAAAGGGGGAGGGTTTAAACATGATTGTAAAAGAAGAATTCCTGAGCAAGTTGCGACGTTATTTCTCTCTGAATCTTTACGAAGTGAAAATCTGGACTGCTCTTCTTTCAAGGGGTGTCTCCACTGCTGGTGAGCTTTCTGACATTGCGAATGTCCCGAGGTCGAGAAGCTATGATGTTCTTGAAAGCCTTGAGAAGAAGGGCTTTGCAGTGACAAAGCTTGGCAAGCCCATCAAGTACATCGCTGTACCTCCTGAGGAGGTCCTTGAGAGGGTCAAGAAGAACATGGCAGATGAAGCGAATGATAAGGTGAAGCGCCTCGAGGAACTGAAGGGCACAGAGGTGATTGATGAGCTATCTGCATTGCACACTCAGGGTATCGATCTTATTGAGCCGTCTGACCTGTCAGGCAGCCTCAAGGGAAGGCACAACCTTTACAATCATCTTGAGCTGACGATAAGGAACGCTGAGAATTCTGTCTCGATAATGACTACGACCCAGGGTCTTCTTAGGAAGATTGAGGGCCTCAAGCCGACATTTGAGAAGATCAAGAAACGCGGTGTCAAGATAAGGATTGCTGCTCCTTTGACAAAGGAGTGCGCTGGTGCGATAAAGGACCTTGGTGAGATTGCAGAGATAAGGCATGTCAATACAAAGGCGAGATTCACCATAGTTGACAAGTCAGAAGTCATCTTCATGGTCATGGATGACGCTGAAGTGCATCCCACTTATGATGTCGGTGTCTGGGTCAACACGCCTTTTTTCTCAAGTGCATTGGACAACCTTTTCGATATCGCCTGGAAAAGCATGAAGCCTGCGAAGGAAATGGTTAAAGGCAAGTGATTTCATTATTTTTCTCTTATTCTTTTGTTTTTAAACGCGACCTGGCTTAAGCCCTGCTGACAACAATCTTTTTAAAGGCGTTCTCTTTCCTTCCGCTTCATGGATATCAATAGGCTGGTCGAGTCCCTGCATCCTTTGGAGAGGAAAGCATCACCATTTCTCGCTAAGTGCTCAACCTTGAAGGATCTTATGAAGCTTTCAAAGCTTTCTGAAGCAGAGGCTATGCGGGCATTGCAGTGGCTTGAGAACAAAGGCGTCCTAAAGATAACTTCTGAGGTCAAGGAGACGATACATCTCGATTCGAACGGGAAGGAATATCTTAAGAAGGGCCTTCCTGAGAGGAGGTTTCTTGAGGCTTTGAAGAAGAGACCGCTCCCGATAAAAGACATCGGCAAGGCTGCCTCGCTCTCTGCAGAGGAATACACTGTCTGCCTGGGTCTTCTCAAGAGCAAGGCGGCGATAAGCATCGACAGGGGTGTTGTCTCTGTGACTGAACACGGAATTAAGGCTTTGTCCAAGGAATGGCTTGAGGAGGCTTTCTTGAAGAGGGTATCAAAAGATGGTGTTGAGCCGTCTTCCCTTTCTCCTGAGGAGAGGTTCTCTTATGATATATTCAGGAAGAGGAAAGGCATTGTAAAATCTGATCTGGAGAAGATTAAACGCTTCAGGGTTACTGATATCGGTAAGGCTTTGTCTAAAGAGAAAATAAAGGCGGGTGATTCCATTGAACGATTGACGCCGGACATGCTCAGGGATGGTTCCTGGAAAGGCAAGACCTTCAGGCGATATGACGTGACGATCAATGTGCCTAAGATTGGCAGGGGTAGGAGGCATTTCGTGAACCAGGCCACCGACTATGCGAAGCAGGTATGGGTGGAGATGGGCTTCAAGGAGATGCAGGGCCCCATGGTCAATACGTGCTTTTGGAACTTCGACGCTCTTTTCACTGCGCAGGACCATCCTGTGCGGGACCTGCAGGACACGTTCTACATGAAGAGCCCTGCTAAAGGCAAGCTTCCTGACAAGAGGATTGTCGATAATGTGCGTGCCATGCATGAGCATGGAGGGGACCTGGAGAGCATAGGCTGGCAGTACAGGTGGGATCCTGAGACTGCAAAGAGGATCATACTCAGGACTCATACGACTGTCCTTTCTGCAAAGACCATATCATCGTTGAAGAGGTCGGACTGGCCCGCGAAGTTCTTTGCTGTAGGAAGGTGCTTCAGGAATGAGGCCATCGACTGGTCTCACCTTTTTGAGTTCAACCAGACAGAGGGCATCGTGATTGATGAGGACGCCAACTTCAGGCACTTGCTTGGTTACCTGAAAAGGTTCTTCGCGAAGCTTGGTTTCCCGCAGGCGAGGTTCAGGCCGGCTTATTTCCCTTACACAGAGCCGAGCGTGGAGATTGATGTCTTCCATTCCGTGCATAACAGGTGGGTTGAGCTTGGAGGCGCAGGAATCTTCAGGCCGGAAGTGGTCGAGCCTCTGCTTGGTGAGGCGGTCCCTGTTCTTGCGTGGGGTCCTGGCTTTGACAGGATAATGATGGAATACTACAAGGTGACTGACCTGCGTTATTTGTACAGGAATGATATCTCTCAATTGAGGGGGATGAGGCAATGGATGAGGTAATGGTGTGATATGCCGAGCATTAAGCTGAACAAGACAGTATTCAACAGGCTTGTCGGTAAGGAGCTCTCCGATGTTGAGCTGAGGGAGCGCATCCCTATGATGGGCACTGACCTCGAATCTGTCGGGGGCGACGAGATAAGTGTTGAGGTATTCCCTAACCGTCCTGATATGCTATCTGAGCAGGGGTTCGCCAGGGCATTTTCTTCGTTCATCGGGCAGAAGACAGGATTGAGGAGATATGATGTCAAGCCTTCAGGCTCCAAAGTCATAATTGACAAATCAGTGTCGGGTGTCAGGCCTTTCACTGCCTGCGCGATAGTCAGGGGACTGGAGTTCAACGACGAGAAGATTCGCGAGATGATTCAGATCCAGGAGAAGCTGCACGTGACTTTCGGCAGGAACAGGAAGAAGCTTGCCATCGGCATCTATCCTCTGGAGCACATCAAGCTCCCGATAAGGTACTTTGCAGAGGATCCGAAGAAGGTGAAGTTCCAGCCTCTGGAGTTTCCGAGGGAACTGACTGGCCTGCAGATATTGAGCCAGCATCCTGCGGGAAGGGAATATGGACCTCTTCTTGAGGGGAAAGATATGTTCCCGTTCTTTGCTGACGCCAACAATGAGATACTGTCCATGCCTCCCATCATAAACTCCCACAGGACAGGCAAGGTGACAGATCAGACTGAAGAGGTTTTCATCGAGTGCTCTGGTTTTGATTTCAATACGTGCAACATCTGCCTTAACATAATAGTTGCTGCATTGGCTGACATGGGCGGCAGGATATGCTCGATGGAGCTTGAGTTTCCTGACTGCAAGAAGATAACTCCTGACCTTGAGCCTAGGAGGATGAAGCTGGACGTGCCCTTTGTGAACAAGTGGCTCGGTTTAAGGCTGTCTGAAGACCAGATGACCGGCCTGCTTGCGAGGATGGGTCATGGTTTCGAGATGGGATTTGTGCTCGTTCCGGCCTACCGGGCAGACATACTTCACATGGTTGACCTTGCAGAGGATGTGGCTATCGCTTATGGGTACGATAAATTTGAGCCTGACCTTCCCAAGGTTGCCACGCTCGGCGAGGAATCTCCTTTTGAAGTCTTCAGGCGCAGGATATCTGATGTGCTTATTGGTCTTGGCCTGCTTGAGACGAACACTTATAACCTTACCAACGCTGTTGACCAGAACTCTAGGATGGGCACAGATATCAGGCTGGCCGAGCTTGAGAGTGCGGTGAATACTGATTACAATGTGCTTCGGGCCTGGATGCTTCCTTGCATGATGAAAGTGCTGCATGACAACAAAGGCTCTGAGTACCCTCAGAATATATTTGAGGCCGGCACGTGCTTCAGGCTGGACGCGTCTTCAGAGACAGGAGTGTGCGAATTTGTGCGGCTTGCTGTGGCTCTATGCGGCCCTGATGCGGATTTCACAAGGATAAAGCAGGTGTTTGATGTGTTGGCGCAGGCTCTTGATTTCGGGTATGATTCAAAGGAGACAGAGCATCTTTCGTTCATACCTGGGAGGGTGGCCCGTATCTCTGTGGGCGGGCTTGATGTGGCATACATCGGTGAGCTCCATCCGCAGGTCTTGGACAACTGGGAGCTTGAGATGCCTGTTTCTTGTTTTGAGCTCAACATCACCGATCTTTATAAAGCTTTTAAATAGGTCCAACCATAGTTTTTTAAATCCTGCTGGATTTCTGGAGCCTGAAAGAGGGGGAGGTTAGACATTGGGCAGGAGTAAGGCAAGGCCTAAATCTAGGATTAGTGGTATTCATCTTAAGAGCCGTTCGAAAAGGCACGGGAGTAGTGCGCGTTCTTATTTCAGGACTGGCTTTCTGGACGGTTTCCTTGATAGCACAGTCTCTGTGCGCAGCATCCTGAAGTATGCTGGGATAACTCTTCTGTTCGTCCTTGTCCTGGTCTCTGTATTTATGCTGGGCAGGTTCTCCGCGAAAGAGAGGGTTTCCGGAAACCCTTCGCCAGGCACTTCACAGCTTTCTAGCAGGGCAACCCAGAATGTGGATGTTGATTCAGGCAGTGATGCTGAAGATGGATTGTCAGATGCCGCGGATCATGATGAAGATATTGCTGATGGGAGTGAAGGCTCTGACATTGAAGAGGTGAACCTCTCTGATGAAGGTCCTGAATACATCCCTGCCTCTGAAGATCCGGTGGAAGAAGTGTTTGAGGATGTTGTTGAAGAGCCTGCCTGCACGAATAAGGTTGCAGGGTTTGATTATCCTTACAGCAGGATAGTGGTCGATGTGTCAAACTTCCAGCGGGAGAACAGGGGAGACAACTGGGCAAGCATCACATCTTTGAAGCTGACCATCACCAACAATGAGCTCTGCACGATAGTCAACCCCACAAAGATTAAGCTCAAGCTAAATCCCAGAGGCAAGGGTTCTGTCTGGTGGGATGATGATGTTTTTCTGCCAGAGTCATACTGGAAGATGCTTCCAGGAGAGACTGTCTCTGAGATAGTTCCTGTGCATGTTTCTTATTCTGACATTTATTCTGAAAAGGACTTCAAGTTGACTGTTTTCGATGATTATGACATCGAGATGACCACATTCAAGAAGTACATAACATTCCCGTGAATGTTTCCTGGCTGCCGCCGCTGCTCATCGTGTGCAATCAGTTTATTTCGGCGGAACAGGTTGCAATTCCTTTCTGCCCGCCGGTGTTTGCACAGCAAGAGCAGGACAATGAATGAACCTCCCCGCAGCAAGCTGCGGGGTATCAACCAGTTAGGAAATGCTTAAGGCTATAATTTCTATCTTTTGAGCCTTGT
>JAFGJH010000040.1 GCA_016929255.1 Candidatus Woesearchaeota archaeon | reverse complement strand
AGCAAATAACCCGCGAAATCATTTAACAAAATCATTTCAACATGGGCTCTTAGCTCAGCCTGGTAGAGCGTCCGGTTGGCATGCGGCAAACAAAGTTTGCGAACTTTGGGCTGCCGCCCAAAGATCGGGAGGCCGCGGGTTCGAAAGGACTCACTGCGTTCGATTCTTTCGTTCGCAGGAGCTCACGAAAGTCCCGCAGAGTCCATCAAAGAAAGGCAAAATGCCAGAAGACTGCAAGGAGGCGGCATTTTGCCTGTATCTTTTCAAAAAGAGGTAAAATGAAAAAAACAATCATCCACTTTGCCGTATTTCTATTGTTACTGCCTTCCATACACGCCTGGGCAAGGCACGACCAGATGACTGCGGAAGTCGTGAGGGACCTCGGCTGGCTAGACAGGTTCGATGAGGTGGCAGTCACAGAGTACTCATATGATGACCCGTCGATAAGCCAGGTCAGGATAAGATATTACAACCCTAACCCTGGCCAGCTCGGGCCGAGTGACTTCTACTACCACGCACTCTACGAGCCTGTTCTTTTCTTCAAAGGCGCGAAGCTTGCAGAGAAGACTGACGCAAGACAGATACTGACTGACTTTTCAGACGAGCCAGACTGGGAGATGGACCAGAACCTCGACCTCAGCTGGATGCAGGGATTCAGCGGGGAGAGCCAGGGTTACAGGCACATGTACTACCCGACGTGGAGCTTCCACGTCCCCATGGGATTCATAGCACAAGGCCAGACGCCTGACCGAGCGGATCATTTCTACAGCATGGCGAAGATGGCGTTCGGGAGAGGTGACACATACTGGGGGTTCAGGTACCTTGCAAGGACGCTCCATTATATACAAGACATGTCGCAGCCGTATCACACGCGCCAGCTGTACTGGAGGTTCATCAGCCTTAAAGACCCTTACTACGGCACAGTCCAGACGATAAAGAACTACCACTTCGCATATGAATCATACCAGGCGAACCTGTTCAGGCTTGAGCAGCAGGGGGCGATGCCAAAAAGGCTGGTCAGCGCGCTTAGATACTCCCTGCCTGTCGCGACAGACAGCCCCTCGGACCTTGCTAAATACATAGCGAGAAGGAGCTACTGGAAGAGCTCAGGCACGATGAAGAGCTCAATCGACTTCTTCGGCGAGAAATACCTCGGCCCCCGAGGCGCTGCCATGACCAAAGAGGAATTCTTCGAGGACATACACCGCACAGACCCTGCAGCGGAGGCATTGCATGCTGATATAGAGGGCAGGATGGTGCTTATGGGAAAGGCAACGAAGAGCTTCCTTGAGTTTGCGCGCAAGGACCTGAACCTCGATGAGTATCAGGTCTGATACTCAGTTTGCGTCCTCTTAATCCTCTCAATGCCGCGGCTGCCATTGATGAATTCCGCGACCTCTTCAGGCACAAGGTGCTCCCATTCCCTTCCTTTTGATATCCTGTTCCTGATCTCGGTGGAAGAGAGCTCAAAATGTCTCTCAGTCACGACAACCTTATAGCCTGCCCTGCCGAAAAGGTCTATTGTCCACGGGTTCTCTGTGATTATCTTGTCAGGCTTCCTGCCTATCTGCTCGATGACATGCCCAACATATCCTTCATCAGAAGGCCTGTCAGGCACGAAGAATATCTCCGCAGCGATGTTCCTCGCCTTCAGCGTCCTCTCCAGCATCTCTTTCCGCTCTTCGCCGCTGAAAGGGTTCATCTTCTGGTCACTCTTCCCCGGGCTGCCGATAGCTATGACCAGGTCATCATCCTCTGCCAATGAATCCCTAATCACCTTCATGTGGCCGTTGTGCAGGGGCTGGAACCTCCCAAGTATAAGTATCATACACTGCCGAGGAAACCAGAAATATTTAAATATTGTGAAGAAGTATGCGACCATATGCGATACAGCCACATGATAATCTCTGCAATGCTGATCCTGGCGATCATGTCCCTCACGGGATGCCGGATTTCATCGCAGAAGTACATGCTCACAGATCAGGAGTCCCGGAACAAAGAGACAATAGAAAAAAGCGGAGTCGCAAACCCTGCAACACTCCACTGCATGAACACAACCGGAGCTGCATGGGCGATGAAAGAGGATGCCAAGGGCGGACAGTACGGCGTGTGCACTTTCTCAGACGCCAGCTGGTGCGAGGAATGGGCATACTACCGCGGAGAGTGCCTGCCGGGCATGAACATGACCGGCTGCGGGGAATACTGGGGAAAGACAACCTGCCCGCAGGACTACAACCCTGTGTGCGCAAAGACGGGCGATGACCCTGACGACTGGCAGACATTCAACAACGCATGCAAGGCATGCCTCAAGTCAGAAGGGAACGCGCAGGGTTATGTGCTGGGAGCGTGTGAGTAAAGAATGACCACGCAGGAAATAACATTCACCAATTCTCGAGGGCAGAAACTGTCAGGCGTGGTGAGGTATTCAGAGCCTGTCGAGCCTGTCAAGTACCCTGTCGTGATAGTGCTGCACGGATTCGCAGAGGACAAGCATCACGACCTTACAGCAGACATAGCCAACAGCCTCGTTCACTACGGATTCCTCACCTTGAGATTCGACTTCCACGGGCACGGGGACAGCGAAGGCAAGTTCGAGGAGCACACGATACACCAGCAGGTCGACGATGTGTTCGCAGCGCTCGACTTTGTCGCCGAATTCCCATATGCAGACAAGGACAGGATAGCTGTAGTGGGGACTGACATCGGCGGCAACATAGCACTGCTTGCAGCAGCCAAGGACGCGCGCATCAGGGCACTGGTCGTGCAGGGAGCAAGAAGCCACTTCGACCATCACATAAACAGCTGGTTCCAGCCGAATGACCTGAGCGAACTGATGGCAAAAGGAGTGCACCATCACCACGCATTCAAGATACGCAAGGAATACATCAACAGCGCGCGCATGCATGACGTGATGGATGATCTCGCGAAGATGCACGCGCCAGTCCTGTTCATCCACGGCACAGCAGACCTGCGCGTGAAGATAGAGGAGACAAGACAGCTTTTCCTGGCAGCGAACGAGCCGAAGATGCTTGAAGAGGTGGAAGGCGCAGACCACTGGTTCAGGGGAGAGGAGACAAGGAACCAGATGGTGGAGATGGCTGCGCAGTGGATGAGGAGATGGGTGCGTTAACATTCACTTTTCTTCGGATAACGTCTCAATTATTATCCTTGCTTCTTCTTTTGAGGGAGGTTCAATCCCTGTTTTGGCATAAAAATCCACGAGCTTGCCAATCGCCCTGTTCATTGCACTGCCCAGAATTGTCGATGCCGCAAGGTATTTTTGGTGCAGCATCCTTGCTTTCTCTTTTATCAGTGAAGGGTGCGCCTGTCGAACATAGATGCTGTAAAAATAAATAATCTCCTTTTTCGCAAGCTCTTCGAAGCCTTTCATAGTATCACCTCTATAAAAAAATAAAAAATTTAAGGAAACTTCCTCAGGCCGATCTGTTCAGCGTTGTGCGACGCTATAGATGAATCATAGCCGTTCAACTCTTTCAGGACGTTTCGGCTGTAGTCGACTATTTTCCCATAAGTTATGGTGTTCCTGTCGGGGCCGTGCAGGTGAAGCTGCCTCCCTGTTGCCGGAAGGTCATATCCTGTCTGGAAGGGCTGATGGTCTGGCGAACCCATCATCATGCAGACATCCGGCCTGCTGCTCAGGTATCCGTTTGCAGAGATGCTGATCTGCACGCTCCCAACTATTTTCTCCAGTGCTTCGGTTGACATTCTGATACACCCCCTCATGTTTTCTGCTTTTCAGAATAGCAGATGAAAACTGGCTGCCCGCTCGGGTAATCCCCTATAGGAAGCCTCGGCCAATACGGTGGAGGAAACTCCTTCCGAAGGGGCTGTCTTTCAGTGACATAGTCTGGCTTTGGCCAGCAGGGATTGCCCCAATCATCCCGGTGGTCAGGTCCAAATGGTGCGGGAAAACCTGGAAATCCCCTCCTGTTTCCCAAAGGGTGGTGGTTCACCACCATCTCGATGTCTTGCATTTTTTTACCTCCATCCTCCAGAACTGCCGCTAGCTCTGGTTTTCTATCTCAGATGCGCCTTCAGCGAGGCTGGTTTCTTTTCTTCACAAAGCTGTTGAAACAGGCAACGCACTCGTCTGATCCTGAAATGACGTAAACGCTTCCACACCTTTTGCAAGGCTTTTCCGGACACCTCTCCTCGACAAAAAGGTCCCTAAGCTTGAAAGGCGGGTCTACAAGACGTGATTCCTCAAACATCTTTGCCCTCAACAGCACTCATATGTAGTTATATGTTCGCAAGAAATATATACTTTTTCCAATTATAATTATTACACATAATTATATAATTACTAATGGAAAAGTATTTATATTGGCTCTGTTTTTTGTCCATCATGAAAAGGAAAGTCAACCGGGTGGGACAGAATACCCTTACCGTCAGCCTGCCTGCGAAATGGGTCAAGAATACCGGTATAAAGGCAGGAGACGAGCTGGACATAGAAGAAGAAGGGAACAACCTCATCCTAGTCAAGGAAAAGCCGGCCAAGAAAATAAAGACAGTGGTGCTGAACATCGACACTTTCAACAAGATGCTATTGAACAGGTATTTCCATGAATTCTACAGGCAAGGGGTGGAAGAGATAATACTTAAATTCACAAAAGAGAAGATGCCTGATTACAAGAGCGGACCCTCTATTTATATAGACAAGCATGTCAAAAAATTGGTGGAGAGATTCATCGGCCTGGAGATAACATCGCAAACAAAGAACAAGATAGTCCTGCAGAGCCTTATGGGTGAAGAAGAGCACGGCAAGATGGATGTGGTGCAGAAGAGGGTGTATTTCCTCGTAAAAGAGTTCTTAGACGAGTTTGTAAATGCAATTGATGGAGATTTTGAGAAGTTCCGCCTAGCAGCATATGATTACCACGACAACATCGCCAAATTCTCGTATTACTACCTGCGTCTTCTCCACCTATCTGACATCCCTGAAGACAAGAAGGCGCGGCTCTTCGGGCTGTTCATGACCATTGACAAGGCAATGGACAAGGTCAGGCACACAAGCGAGAGAGTCTTTGAGATGAAAAAGATGACCCCTGATGTGAAGAGCTATCTGAAAGAAATATTCTCGCTCTTCCTGGAGCAGTTCGACATGATCTTCAAGCAGAATTACAGCATAGAAGACCTGAATGGTTTGATCAAAAGAAGATATTCCCTTGTGAAAAAGGTCGAATCCGCAAAATTCAATGAGCCTGCGCTGAAGACAATAAGCGAATGCAAGATGCTCCTTGACACAATGGTCGACTTCAGCGAGACATACGTCTCCATCAATACGGAGAAATACATAAGCGCGACAGGCTGATTTTTCGCTACTTTTAAATAGTTAATTGCTCTTTCTTCATGGGTCTGAGTATCCTGTATTTGGACAGTTTGAAGGGGGACTTAGTTTAAGATGGCTGAAATCAAGAGCACGTGGGAGATTGTCCAGGAACGCTTCGGGCAGATGGACAAAGAAGCTGAAGAGACCCGCGGAAAGAAACTTGAACAAATCGCTGCTCTTGAGTCCAAGGCAGGACTGACTTCTGCAGATAGCATAGAGCTGGCACGGCTCTACTATGAGAATGATGATCTGACATCTGCAATAAGGACGCTGGCTCCGCTTCCTGAGTCACCTGAAAGGGCAGCCCTTAGAGAAAGGATAACAGACACAGTAACTCCTGCATTGCGTGCTACTTTCGCAGCTTTCAGGAGCAAAGACTACAAAGAGTTCGAATCACGATCAAAAAAATTGCTGAACAGGATCAGGTGCAACCTAAGCTATTTCTTCTGTGGGCTGGCAGAGATCATGCAAGGCAAGCCCGACACCCACCTGGAGATGTTCAGAAAAGACAAAGGAGCGGATATAGGAGCATCTATCGCAGATTATGTGTATGGGGAAATACGAGATGATGCCCGAGGAGGAACCGAGCGGATACTGCACTCATCAAAGACGGTTGAGGAACGCAGAGAACGAGAGGCTTTTTACAGGCTGCCAGAAGTCTTCAATCATGTCGCAAGATACGAACCTGACGACCCGTATACCATCGTTGAGCTGAACAAGATGCTTCTCCTGAAAGGTGATGCGAGTCAAGTATTGGAAAACCTTTCAGGATTCCTGCCAGACACGTCATCAAGCCTCGCCCTCCTAGCTGAGTATCACCATAAGAGATACATAAACAGAGAGTTTAAGGGTGTGCCCAAATATCCGCTGGCAAGCATACTACACATACTTGCAATGGCCTTGTCAAACTCTCACAAGAATATGGCTGCGATGGTCCTTGACAATCTCCTCAATGAGAAAAACGGCCTGCTTGATACAGTTCAACCTAACACTGCAGATATGTACAGGCGACTCAGAATAAAAATTGCTGTTGAGACCGGAGATGCGCGAACTGCTGTCAAACAATTCCCTAAAATTCAGAATCTGCTCTACAAAGCACTCGAGACCCCATCTTTGATCCGTGCAGCGATTTCTATGGACCCTGCGCTGGTTGACTATTCCTTTGATTACTTGAATCGCATAAGTGAAGGGATTTCGTCAAGCGGCATGCCTGACAAGGGTCTTGAGATGACAGTGGATCTTCTCAGGAGCTTCGCAAGAGATGCGCTGCTGAAATACCATATGACCCGTGACGACTGGACTGACTTCATCAATATTCTTGCTGGCGAACCTGATTTGAGACTTTCTACTGCAGAGACAAAGGAAAGCTCAATCGATATCCTATGCAGAATCAGGGCGCAGCACAGGGCAATGTGCAGATATCCTGAAGAGCAAATTGTCAAGGACATCAATGATGTGGTCCCGGGAGCTATACAATCTTTCAAGCACCATGATGACGGCGGATTCACCATAGTAAGCGGCATGAACAAGTCTGTCGCGGCAACCCCTGTATTCAGAAGGTGTGTATCACAGGAAGTTGATGTCCTGAAGATAGCGACTGCAAAAGAAGAGGTGCTGTATGACCAGGATGACCTCGCCCACTTCCGAAATGAGCGGGTGGATGAAGCCTGCGCAGACCATAAAGAAAATATTGATTCTGCGGCAGAATCATCTATCGTACCTTCTGAAATAATATCGCAAACTCTCGGGCTTGCTGTTTCAGGGTCCATTGGCCCGATAAAAACCACAGGGAAACGTGACCTTAATTACTCTGCAGGAACTGTCCTGAAACGCTTCATGTCAGAGGATGATTTCCTGTTCGAATCATCAGCGCTGAGAAAGGTCATATCCAATCCTGTAGTCAATGTCCCTGCTGTCATCGAGGTCTTTGAAGGAAACGGATTCCATGTCATGAATCTGCAGCAGATTTCAGGAATAGACCTCTGTGATTTCGTCTACGCGACCTCCAACAGGCAGGTCTGCCGTGAGCTGATTGAACACCATCTGCTCGCGCTTGCATACCTGCAAGATGCTTGCGGAGAGCTTCATCCGGGTCCTGGAAAAGGTGATAGACTAAAGCCTTCGCGACAGGATTACAGAGGACCTTTGACCGAAATTGACCTGAGCTTGGGACTTGATCTCTGCCCACGGATCGCAGATATCCTTAATGGATTTGAGCAGCGGCCTTACCGAGATGCATCATTGTTCAACTGCAGAATCCACATGCTCAACGTAGTTGCTGACCATGCAGATGATGAGCTGATAGAACAAACCATCAGGATCAGCAATTCCGCCTCTTTGGAAGAGAGAATGCACTATGCCCTGCGCGTGGAAAAAGAACTGCTCATACCATACGATGAGCAAAAAGTACGGATGCTAAGAGACAACATGTACCAACTGGACTTCGGAGGGTTCAAGAGAACAGCATTTCCCCTGGAAGATTTTCTCCTTGCTGTGGATAACCCATTCCTGGCGCCCACACAAAAAGATATCCATCGTTTCATCTTAGAGTACTTCAGATATCTGTCGGAACTGACAACTTTTTCATCAGACAATATCATGACTATCGAGAATGTGCCGCTTCAGCTTGCAGCGGGCGGATTGTACCGCCAGCTTAAAAACTTCCATTACATACAAAAAGGGCGCCTGGATTATTCAGAATACAACCAGGAATTCAAGCAGTATTACCTGGCAAGAGCTTCACGATACGCTGAAGAATGTGTCAATCTTGGTGTGTTATCCGGACATGATCATGAAAAGCTCTGTGAGGCTCTTAGAAGACTCAACCGCGATGACCTTTAAAGCGCGTGTATTGTATTAGATAGACTTCAGCACCATTATCTTAATAAATGCGTTTAATAATAAATGCAATAATGAAACCCATCATAGCGTTCGACATGGACGGCACCATCGTAAGCAGCGAAGCTGCCGACAAGGCGCACGAGGCATGGTTCGGGTTCATGGGTGTGCTCCTGAAAGATGATTCTATCATCAAGCTTGCAGGCAAGAAGGACTACTTCCCTGATGTGCTGGGCATAATGGAAAGGCTTACAGGCCTGGACCAGAATGACAGCTTCGAGAAAAGCGTGATGGTGAAATACGCCAGAAACCTGTACCAGATGATATACCTTGCAGAGCTGAAGAAAGAGGGAAAGGACGCGTTCGTGCCTGAGATTGTTGACATGATAATCGACATGAAGCAGAAGTGCCGGATAGCGCTCATAACAACCTCTCCGGAAGACATGGTACTGCCCGCGCTTGAGATAATAGGCATAAAGAAGCTCTTTGACTACATCTACCGCAGCCCGCTCAACCAGGAGCCCTCAAAGCTGGAGATGCTCAAGAGGTTTGTCAAGGATGTCGGCAAGCCCGCGCTCTACATCGGGAATGAGAACAAGGACGCAGAGGCATGCAAAGAAATGGGTATAAAATTTGCGCTGGCAAAATGGGGCAAGCACGACGAAGACGCAGGACAGACCGCAACATACAACCTGACATCACCCAAGCAGCTTAAGGGAGTGCTGGAGCTTCTGTGAGTGGTGCTGAATGAGAAACAGGCTCATAGTCTTTGACATGGATGGGGTGATATTTGAGCACTGCAACTTCTGGATGGAGCTCCACAAAGAGTTCGGCACCTATAAAGAAGGGCTTGAGCTCACCAATAAATACGTCAAGACAGACTACGCAAAGCTGGTCGAGGAAGTGGTCGGAAGGCTCTGGAAAGGAAAGCCCGCAGACAGATACTATGCTCTTGTAGAAAGGATAGGGTACATCGCAGGGGTCAAGGAAACCATATCTGCGCTGAAAAAGAAAGGGTACAAGACAGCCATCATCAGCTCAGGAGCCAAAGACCTGGCCCTTCGTGCGCAGAATGAGCTCGGCATAGACTACATCCACACCAATGAGCTGGTCATAAAGGACGGCAGGGTCACAGGCGAGTTCAGATGGCCTGTAGCCCATGGCAGGAAGGCGGTTGTCTTCAGGAACTGGGCCGATGAGCACCACATGCATCTCAGCGAGATGATAGTCGTGGGCGACTCGGACAGCGACATAAGGATGATGCGGCTCGCAGGGCTCGGCATTGCCTTCTGCACAGAGAGCGAAGAGCTCAGGAAGGTGGCCACGGCAGTCGTGGAAAAGCCGGACCTCAGGGAGATACTTCCTCATATCGACAATTTCGAAAAAAGAGAACTTTTAAAAACTATCAAGTAAAACAGGCATGACATGGCTGGCGAGATATGGATATTACTTGCGGCAGTTGCGCTCATAGGCTGGGGAATATACCCTGTCCTGCTGAAGAAAGTGGTGCGCGAGCTGGGAGAATACACCTGCCTAGTGTTCAACTATCTTGTCCTGGTGGTATTCCTTGCGTTGACAGCTGTCTTCACGATCCGCCTAACCATGCCCACTGACTACGTGACTGCGGCGGTAATAGTGGGTGCGATAGTCGGTGCAGTGGCCATATACTTATACTACAAGGCAATCAACACAGGCAATGTCTCTATAGTGGTCGTGATCGCGGCCACGAACGTGATATGGACAGTCCTGCTGTCATATTTCCTGTTCAATGAAAAGCTCTCAGTGAGCAAATACATCGCTATCGCAGCGATATTCGCCGGCGCAGTCCTCATAGCGATGGAGAAGATAGCGCTTCCGAAGAAATTCGACGAGAAACACATCTTCAATTTCCTCAAGAGCGACATCTGGTCCAAGGGGGCTGCGCTCGCCCTGCTGGTCTCGTTCTGCTGGGCATTCTACAACCTGATCATGAAATACAACGTGAAATCAATCGGCCCGCACAAGGCGATGATATACATGGAAACCCTGCTGTTCCTCTTCCTCCTGCTCGCATTCCTGACAAAACCTGCAAAAGAACTGGTCACGATCCCGAAGAAAGAGCATCTCAAATGGCTGCTCCCCAGCGCACTCCTGTTTACGGCGGGCGCGTTAGGGATGTATTTTGCGATGAAATACTCCCCTCTGTCAGTTGTGGCTCCAGTGGTGTCTGCGGCACCGGTCGTGTCAGTCATAGGCGCAGCAGCGATACTCAAAGAGAGGGTCAGGATACACCAGTACACAGGCATAGTGATGGCAGTGGCAGGAATATTTGTGCTGTCTATCTAAATAGGGGTGGAATGAATGGACAATTGCATATTCTGCAGGATAGTAAATGGAGAGATACCCTGTTCAAAGGTGTACGAGGATGAGGACACCCTTGCCTTTCTTGACATAAGCCCGGTCCACAAAGGCCATACGCTTGTTATACCCAAGAAGCACTACAGGTGGCTCTGGGACGTGCCTGCAGCAGAGTCAAAAGAGCTCATGCTGAAGCTGCAGAAGATAGCTAAAGCAGTGGAGAAAGCCACACAATGCAACCTTGTGGTCATGACCGTTGTCGGAGACGAGGTAGAGCACGCCCACATACACCTGATACCCAAGTTCCACGGAGACGGGCTCAAGTTCTGGCCCGCAGGGAAATACGCAGAAGGCGAGATGGAAGAGTGGCGCAAGAAGGTGGAAGAAGCGCTGAAATAGGGAAAATATTATAAACTGATTACTTCTTTTTTTACTCTTAACTCATGCCGCAGTGGCACAACCTGGTACATTTCGAGCTTCGCAGAAGGCGAGACTCGCTAGCCAAATGCGCAAGCCTGGAAAGCTTGTTTCCGTAAGGATATCCCGGTTCAAATCCGGGCTGCGGCGTAATCGACGAACCCGTCCTCAGTGTATTCCGAGTGAAATGAGGAATACGCTCTGGGTTGATAAGGGCAGTTTGCCCTTATCCGGGGGCGGCGTTTTTAATCATACCAAATGAGGTGTTACCATGCCAGTCTCAAACGAAGATATCATGAAGAAGCTCGACACGATTGAATCTCTCCTTAACAAGATAATTGAACAGGAGGAGACAGAGCTCGCAGAGGAGCGCAAGATTGAGGAGGAAGAGCAACGCGAGCTGAAGGAACTTGACGCCACAGTGAATCTTGAGTTCAACAACCCTGAGGACTGGCGCAGATACATCTGGGACGGCTGCTCTTTCAAGGAAAAGAGGAGCGAAAGGAGTGAGATAGATTTCTTCTGCAAGAAGCAGAACAGCCCATGCAGGTTTGAAGGGTGCCCTCTAAACATGAAGATCGAGAAAAAATAATCCTTCTTATTCCCAACCAGCGTCCTTTTCTTTCTTCAGCCTGTCTTCCTTGTCCAGATGCTTCTCATAAGCCCAGCAGGGATACATAGGGCACGAAGATTCAGGACAGCGCTTGAGCCTCTTCGGACAGTTATCCACCTTTATTGTACCACCCGAAGCACAATATGCTCTAGAAATATAAAAAGGTGCCGCTGACGGGATTCCCATGCGTCATGCTTTTGAGCCCGCGACCTCTAGATAGCCCAGTTGCGCGTTTGAGTTCATATCATCGGCCAGTGCCTCATCACTCAAGCAACCTATGAGTCTAGCGCTCTAACCAGGCTGAGCTACAGCGGCATCTAGTCCAGAGGAAATCTCGTTGTTTTAAAAATGTTTTGATAAAGAAAAAACATAATCAGTCGACCATCTCAATCTCAATCTTCAAGCCTTCAGGGATGGGCACCCTCATGACAAGCCTCAGGGCACGTTCGTCAAGGCCCAGGTCGACGAGGCGCTTATGGACACGCATCTCATAGCGCTCCCAGGTCGCCTTCCCGTCGCCGCAAGGGCTCTTACGGGTGGTGATCTTGAGCTTCTTGGTAGGAAGAGGTATCGGGCCCCGCATAGTCACGCCAGTCTTCTCAGCGATATCTATAATGTGAGAACATACCTGGTTTATCTTGTCAATATCGTTGCTTGTCAGTTTTATTCTCGCTTTTTGCATTTGAGTTCTGCTCCGCCCGTGTATATATCCGGAACCTGTGGGTGCCGGGTGCCAAAAATGGCCAGGCCATTTTCGGCATAACAAATCTCGGGTTTGCTATACCCGTCCAAACACCATGAAAAACAAAAAATTAAAAGATTGAGGAGATTTATGCCTCCTTCTTGACCAGGTCTATGCACATTCCTGCAGCGACGGTCTGGCCAGAGTCCCTGACCGCGAACCTCGACATCTGCGGAATCTCCTTCTGCTTCTCTATGCACATCGGGTGCGTAGGCTTGATCTTTACTATGGCAGCATCCCCGTTCCTGATGAAGTCAGGGTTCTCCTGGAGCACTTCACCGGTGGCCGGGTTCAGCTTCTTCTCAATCGCGACTATCTGGCAGGCGACCTGTGCAGTGTGCACGTGGAAAACCGGCGTGTAACCTACTGTTATGACGCTTGGATGGTTCAACACGACAATCTGCGCAGTGAACTCCTGTGCGACAGCAGGGACATTACTCTCGTGGCCAAGGACGTCGCCCCTTGCGCAGTCCTTCTTGCCGATCCCCCTGACTGAGAAACCGACGTTGTCGCCAGGCTCTGCCTGCTGCATCTGCTCGTGGTGCATCTCTATAGACTTGACCTCGCCCCTGACTCCCTTACCGTCTCTCGCGGGGACAACTATGACCTTATCGCCGACCTTCATCACACCGGTCTCGACCCTTCCGACAGGGACAACTCCGATACCTGTGATGTTGTAGACATCCTGCAGCGGAAGCCTGAGCGGAAGCTGTGTGGGCTTCTCCGGCTCCTTTAGGGCATCCATGGTCTCGACCAGGGTCAATCCCTTGTACCAGGGCATCTTATCAGACTTCTTGACTACATTGTCGCCGACCAATGAAGCTAACGGAACGAAAGGCACATCATCAGGCTTGTAGCCGACGGACTTCAGGAGCTTGCTGACATCCTCCTTGACCTGGTTGAACCTCGCTTCGTTGAACTCGACTCCCTTGATGTCCATCTTGTTTACAGCTATTATCAGCTGGTTCACGCCGAGTGTCCTTGACAGGAACACGTGCTCCTTTGTCTGGGCCATGACACCGTCATTGGCCGCGACGACGAGTACGCCGACATCCGCCTGGGCGGCACCGGTAATCATGTTCTTGATAAAGTCCTTGTGGCCCGGCGCGTCGATTATGGTAAAATAGTACTTGGATGTCTCAAACCTCTTGTGGGCGAGGTCGATTGTGACTCCCCTCTCCCTCTCTTCCTTGAGGTTGTCCATAACGAAAGCAAACTCAAAGCCAGCCTTACCCAGCTCTTGAGCCTTCTCTTTCAGTTTCCTCAGCGTCTGTTCATCTATAGTGCCTGAGTCGAACAATAAACGTCCTACTGTGGTGGATTTGCCGTGATCAACGTGCCCAATGAAAACGATGTTCACGTGTGGTTTTGTTTTAGCCATATTAAAACCTCCGTTCTTTTTTTTGATTTTAAAATCTAATTAAACCAGCTTTACTTTTTTCTGGCTTTATTTAAGCCTGTAAGCTATTGCCATAGGATATGGCATTTCTTTAAAAGGTTTTCTGTGAGATGAAAAAAACACAAAAAAGCGGCAAAACCAATTAAAAACGCTTTTTAATCCTTCTTCAGGCCTAATCCTCTAATTTAAGACCTTTCCTTTCCCTAATCTGCCTAACAATCTTGTTCTGGAGCTCTCCAGGCATCCTTTCAAAGCTCTGGTCAATCAATGAAGAGTTGCCCCTGCCGCCTGTAGCAGACCTGAGATCATTCGAAAGCCCGAACATCTCACCGACAGGAAGCTTGCCTATCACCGTGATCATCTCCCCTTCCTGCTGCATGTCAAGCAGCTGTCCGCGCTTGTTGCTGATGAGCTTCGAGATCTCACCCATGTATTCAGCAGGAGCCTCGAACCTCAATGTCTGCACCGGCTCGAAAAGCACAGGGGTCGCAAGATTCATTGCGCCCCTTATACCTTCCCTGACAGCAGGATACATCTGCGCAGGACCCCTGTGGATTGTGTCCTCGTGGAGCTTACAGTCCATCAGCCTGACCTTTACGCCCAGACAGGGCTCTCGCGCGAGAGGGCCCGCATTCATGACATCCTCGAACATGTCCATGACCAACTCGATGATCTCGTGCAGATAGACAATACCCCTCGTCTCCTCGATCAGGACGTTGCCATTGAAAACCTGAAGAACCTTCTTGGCGAGCTTCGAGTCATAGCCCAGCTCGACGAACTTGTCGAACACAGCAGTGTCCTTCTTCCTCATCCTTATCTCAGGTATCTCGCCTTTCTTTATGGCCTCTGCGACATTCGGCTCGAGAGGCTCAACCCTGAAGTAGAGCTTGTTGTGCTTGTTAGGGGACTTACCCTCAGCCTCTGCCGAAGAAGGCTTCAGTATGGTCTCCCTGTACACGACGATAGGAGCGGATGTCGTTATCTCCACCCCCTTGTCTGTCTTTATCCTGTTCTCTATTACCTCGAGATGGAGCTCACCCATGCCATGCATCAGATGCTCTCCGGTCTCCTCATTGATCTCGATCTTAATCGACGGGTCCTCTTTCGACACCACCCTCAACACTTCCACCAGCTTAGGGAGGTCTGCAGGGCTTTTCGCCTCGATAGCCTTGGTGACCACCGGCTCGAAGATGTGCGAGATCTTCTCAAAAGGTTCCGCAGGCTTGTCAGTGATAGTCTCTCCAGGATATGACTTCAGGCCGCCGATGGCGACGATGTTGCCGCACGGGACATCGTTCACGATCTCCCTCTTTGCGCCGTTCATCACGAACACCTGCTGGATCCTGGCGTTCTGCTTGCCCATGTTAAGGTATGCGCCCATGCCCTTTGACATGGTGCCTGAGAAAAGCCTTCCTGTAGATATCTCGCCTGCCTGAGGATCGACTATGGTCTTGGTTATCACAAAATACATGGGCCCTTTCGGGTCGCAGCTGACCAGAGCCTTGCCGTCCTCACTCTCCAGGTCGCCGTGCCAGAGCCTCGGCACCCTATACTTCTGCGCATCTCCCGGGTTGGGAAGGTGGTCGACCACAGCGTCGAGGACCACCTTGTGCAGGGGGCATCTCTTCTTGAGGTCCTTCCAGGTGTCATTCTGGTACGCGTCGATTATGTCCTTGAAAGTGACGCCATGCTCCTTCATGTAAGGTATGGAAAGCGCCCAGTTGTGGAACGCAGACCCGAAGCACACGCTGCCGTTCTGCACATTGACCTGCCACTTATCTCCATACTCTTTCTCAGCGATCTGCTTTATCAGCTTGTTCACATGATTGATTATCTTGACAAACCTCTCCTGCATCATCTCAGGGGTGAGCTGAAGCTCCTTGATCAGGCGGTCGACCTTGTTGATGAAAAGGATGGGCTTCACCCTCTCCCTCAGGGCCTGCCTCAGCACGGTCTCTGTCTGCGGCATGACCCCCTCTGAAGCGCATGACAGGACAATCGCGCCGTCGACAGCCCTCATCGCCCTGGTGACGTCACCGCCGAAGTCAACGTGCCCGGGAGTATCTATGAGATTCACAAGGAACTCCTTGTCCTCGAACTCGTGCACCATGGAGACCGCTGCAGAGTCTATAGTGATGCCTCTTGCCTGCTCGTCAGCGTGGAAGTCAAGCTGCAGCGCCTTTCCTGCAAGCTCCTCTGACATCATGCCCGCGCCGGCGAGAAGGTTGTCTGAAAAAGTAGTCTTACCGTGGTCTATGTGCGCGCAGATGGCGATGTTCCTGATCCTCTCAGGGTATTTCATCGCTTCCATAACCCTTTCAACCATCTTAGCCATCAATTATCACCTTAATCACGTTTTGTTGCGATAATAACCATAATCAAAAAACAATACAAATATTTCATCACATCACATGGGCTTCGTGTACTGTCCTGTAAGTGTGGAGCTCAAGCGGAGAGAACCAGAGGTTCAGCTCGTATTTCGCGTCCTTCCCGTCCCCTGATGCGTGGATGACATTCTTTATAGACTTCTTCTGCGCGTCAGCATGGGTGAAGCTCACGTGGGTGAAGTCGCCCCTGATCGTTCCCGGCAAGGCAGACTTCGGCTCTGTCGGCCCGACAAGCTTCCTAACAACATCGATGGCGTGGATACCTTCCCAGGCCATCACTATTATGGGGCCTTCGGTTATGTAATCAAGGAGCATCTCCCTGACATGCTCGCCGCGCCTCTTCGCGATGTCCTCTGTGTAGTGCTTCTTTGCGAACTCCTTGTCTATCCACATCATCTTCATGCCGATGATCTTGAGTCCGACATTCTCTAACCTCTTGATTATCTCGCCGACAAGTCCCCTCTGGACCCCGTCAGGCTTGATGGCAACAAAAGTCCTCTCTATCATCTTCAAGACCTCTCTTTCAGTCCTTCTTGCCTCGCTCATCACGGGACATCTTTGTCCACTTGTGCTCCCTCGGCTTCCTCCTGAGCTTAAGGAGGTTCTTCTCGCACTTCGTCGAGCAGAAATACAGGAGCTTGCCGTCTGTCTTGACAAACATCTTCCCTGTGCCTTTCTCGATCACGTGTCCGCAAAAACTGCAATTAGCCATGACAATCACCCTCCAAGCCTATCTCCTTCTGCCCTTGTTGAGGGCCCTTGCCTCAATCTCTGTCTCACGGAGCATCAGAATGTCACCGACCCTGACAGGACCCTTGACATTGCGCCTGAGGATTTTGTTCTGGTCCCTGCCCGCGAGTATCTTGCACCTCACCTGGATGGCCTCTCCCCGAGTGCCGGTCCTGGCGATCACTTCCTCGACTCTTGCAGGAAAAGCGTCAGTGAAGTACACAGCGCCCTTGACGCCCTCTTCAGACTGGTCTCTCCTGCCCCTTCCGATATTCTTTTGGTCAGCCATTTTCAAGCACCTTTGTCATGACTGCTCAATTGGCCTGGTCAGAGATCTGCTTTATCAGCGCCTTTGCATCGCCTTCATTGACTACTGCCACAGATACAGTCGGCACGGTCAGGCCGGCTGACGCACCAAGCTCCTCCTTGCTGCCCACCTTAACGCAGGGGATGCCTTTCTCCTTGCACAGCAGCGGCAGGTGCATCACTATCTCAGCAGGGCTCACATCGCTTGCATAAGCGACGAGCTTTGCATCACCCTTCTCGATAGCCTTAGTCACTTCATTTATGCCTTTCCTTATCTTTCCGGAAGCCTTGGCAGTCTCAATCGCCTGATAAACCTTCTCGACAACTTCTTTCTCGGACATTTCACTCACCTCGCACTGGACAGTGCTTATATGCGTGTTTATACTATGAGAAGTAACAAGTACTCCTCGCTCGGGCCTGACGGCCGTCACTGCTCATAAGAGCCTGACCTGCTGGAGAAAGAGGGGATATATAAAGGTTTGGTAATTGGTGTTCAACATAAAAAAATAGAAATGACCTGCTCCCTGACATCCTGAGGAGCATCAGCCAGCAAAAGCCAACGGCAGATTAAAAATTGAAACTAATCATGTTATACGCCCGCGTAGCGGTCGGAGCGAGCTTTTAGCGAGCGGAGAAGTCGATTTTGGCCCCTCAAAAACGAAAGGTTTAAATAATTCTTTGTTATATTATATTATTATTTATAATAAAACGTAAGGTGGACGAAATGACCCAAGCAATAATAGAATTAGGAGACAATGAAGATCGCGTGTTGAACATCGTGAAAGGCAAGTATGGCTTCAGGAACAAGTCTGATGCAGTGAATTTTGTAATCACAAAATTTGAAGAAGAAATACTTGAACCCGAATTAAGGCCTGAGTATGCGGAAAAGCTAGCTAAAATAATTAACCAGAAAGGCACAAGGTTCAAAAGTGTTGAGGCACTGCGGAAGAGCATAAAGAATGCGTGACTTCGAGATAAAGCCAGACTTGCAGAAGACGCTTGTCAAGCTCTTCAAGAAAGACAGGAATACATATGAAGCAGTCATTAACAAGATAAATGAAGTGGTCGAATCTTCAGATCCAGAACACTATAAGAATCTCAAATACAACCTCAAAGAGCTTAAAAGAGTACATATAGGTCATTTCGTCCTGGTTTTCGGTTATGATAAGCAGAAAGACTTCTTGTCATTCGTGGATTATGACCACCATGACAACATCTATAAGCGTTAAAGGGCCAATTCGATTGCGTATGACATCGGAATTTAACGAAGTTTATTTTTCAGAGATGGGCGAGGCTGAGGCAACCCACAAAACCGAAGGGCGTAGCGAAGTGCAACGGAGCGGAGTTTTAATCGCTGTTATGTGGGGAGTCTGCAAGACGACCGACCAAAGGGACAGTAAGCCGAAGACAAGCAAATATTAATAAATAATGTCATTTATATGATATAATATGAAAAAAGGATTCAGAATTCCTATGTTTAAGGGTATACCAACATTAAAAGAATTAGAAAAGGCAGTTAGAGAAAATAAACCTCTTTTTTTAGGCATTCCATTGGCTGTTGCAAAAGACACTAAAGTTTGTCAGTTGAAATGTGAATATTGTTTTATCGAGAGTGAAAAAAGAGAAACTCGCTTCACATTAAAAGATCATTTTAAAGTAATTGATCAATTCTCAGAACTTGGTGGGAAATATATTAAAACAGCAACAGTGGGAGAACCATTTTTAGATAAGAATTTCTATAATCAAGGAGAATATCCATTAATTGATTATGCAAATTCTAAGGGTTTATTCTGGACTAGCTTTTCTAATCTAGTCTCTGTAACTCCTCAAATAGCAAATGAATTAATCAAGAAAGAGTTTAGTATTATTGGCAAATTAAATAGTCTTAACCCGAAAGTACAGGAAGAGACAACAGGAAATACTGGTTTTTATTCTGAAAAACATTGGGTTAAATTTGGCAAATGGTTTATTCCAAAATATTTAAAATATTTGATTGATGCAGGTTTCAATAAGGAGTATACAGAGAATAACACAACTTACACTAAACTTGGTGTGGACATTATTGTAACAAAGAAGAATTTCCGCGATATTCCTGAAGTCGTACTTTTTTGTCTTGAAAATAACATTTATCCTGATATTGAAACGTTGGAGATTTCTGGAGATGCAGAAGAAAATTTGGAAAAACTGCAATTATCAGATGAAAAGAATAAATGGTTATATAAAGAATTGAAAAAAATTGCTGGAAAAGAGTTCATAGAAGATGAAAGAAAAATTGTAAGTGATTTTTGTCCATTATTTACTGCAGGAATTGTTTACAATATTGATGGTAGTGTAAGAATGTGTTATAATGTCGATTCAAGTTTAAAGTTAAACTTAAAAGAAAAAAGTTTGAAAGAGATATATTCTCAAATGCTTGATGTAAAGAAAGAAGTTAGAAATAAAGTTCTTTTAAAGTTCGAGAAGAAAAAAGAAATTCTGAATCCGTGTCCTATGGGGCTTTATGGTAGAAGCTTGTCGTAGGCTTATTGCACATAACATCGGGCTTAAGGGAAGTTTTTTGCGT
>JAFGJH010000039.1 GCA_016929255.1 Candidatus Woesearchaeota archaeon | reverse complement strand
GAAACAAGGCTCAAAAGATAGAAATTATAGCCTTAAGCATTTCCTAACTGGTTGATACCCCGCAGCTTGCTGCGGGGAGGTTCATTAAGGCCATGCAGCAGAGATGCAGTATGAATTGCATAAGCCGAGCCTTACGTGCCGCCGCGTTTCACAGCACAGCGCGCACCATCTGGATGGTGCGCTTAAACAGCCACAAAACCATTCCTAAAAACCTGAAACGAAACCTTTATAAATACTATTCACTGTTGAATAACCATTCCCCAAGAGGTGCGCATCATGAAAAAAGGAGTGTTTGTTCTATTCATTGCACTGTGCCTTCTGTGCAGCGCTTTCGCCCTTGCACAGACAGTTACGCCGAAGACTTTCTTTGTCAAGGTCGAACCGGTCAAGGATAAGATACTGGACCCTGCTAAAGACTCTGCTGATATGTACATATCTGTTGAGAACAAAGGCACAGAGAAGGACACGTTCAAGCTGCTGTATCTTGATGATCCTAAATGGTCATACCAGGTCCTTCCTGAGCCGATCAACAAGCAGATTACTGTCGAGCCGGGGGAGACCGGTAAGTTTCACATACTCGTGAAGGGGAATGTCGGGGACGGGTTCTACGGCGTGAAGGTGAGCGTCCAGTCCCTGTCGACTGGCAACATCATTGACAATGTCATGCGCATCCGTGTCGGTGAGCGGGCGCCTTCAGAGCCTCCCGCAGCAAACTTCGACGTCGGCGTGTCTGTCCCTGCGCAGATGGACCCGAAAGGCACGTACAATGTGATAGTCAGCATCAAGAACAACAATGAGCGCCTCCTCGAAGGTGTCAACATTAAGCTGCTCAGTAACCTCATCACAGAGGACACTGACGTCACCGTCAATCCTAACGAGACCAAGAGTGTCTCTTTCGCCGTCCTGCTGATGGAGAATATCAGGCCTCAGAAGGACCAGCTCCATATCGCCGTGAGCTATGGCGGCGAGGAGTTCTATGCAGGGGATTACAACTTCGAGGTTGTTGAGTATGTACCTCCTTTCAGGACAGATGTCCTGGTCAATAGGAAGTTCCTGAGGCAGGAGCGAACAATAACAATAACCAATGATGGCAATGCGCCCAAGTCTGACTCTGTGAGGCTGGAGACTTCCCTGAGGGAGAGGTTCTTCTCGAGGTCCACGCCCAAGTTCACCTCCATGAAGGAGGGGGGCAGGACTTTCTTTGTGTGGCAGGTCTCCCTCGGCCCCGAGGAGTCAGCCGAGATTATGCTGACGACGAGCTACAGGCTGCTGGTGCTGTTCGCGCTCGTGATCATCGCCCTGCTGGGCTACAGGATTGCGACATCCAACCCTATGGTGGTCAAGAAGAAGACTGTCGGCGTACGCAAGCACGGCAGCGCCATAACAGACCTTGCGGTAGTCATCTATCTCAAGAACAGGGGCAAGGAGCCTGTCAAGGACATCAGGGTGGTCGAGCGCATAACCAAGATGGTCCATCTGAAGAACGATTCTTTCGCAGGGTCTATGCATCCTGTGAAGATGCATTCGCACCCTGAAGGGACCCTGCTGGAGTACAGGTTCGGTGAGCTCGCGCCAGGGGATGAGCGGCTGATAAAGTACAAGGTATATTCCAAGCTGCCTATCTTCGGCAACCTGACCATAAAGCCCACTGCCGTCGAGTTTACGAAGAGGAACGGCGCGAAGAGGAAGTCCTGGTCCAACACATTGTCTGTGGACACCGATGCCCCTCCTCCTGCGCCGAAGCCGGCGGCAAAGAGCCCTCCGCGCCCTGCGCATGTGGAGCATAATAAACCTGAGCACGCACACCATCACAAGTAGGCGTCAGGATAAATATTTTTTATTCTTGTTCTGCAGCGCACTTTGGATAAGCAGCATGACAGCTGCCGCCGCGATTTGTGTGTCCTCAGATGAAGCAGGCAGGATGGGTTGCTCTTTCTATCTATTAGTCTGTGTTTGCGCAGCAACCCGCAGGGCTATATGTGGATAGCAACCTACATGACCATTAGCCGCGCGGCAGCTGCCGCCGCAGTGCGTGAAAAAAGAAATGATGAAATATCAAAAACAAAAATATTTCCTACTTCCTGTTGCCGTAGTAGAAGAACTTCTCTATCGACACGTCCTCTGGCTTGTAGTTGCCTGACCGCGCGTGGCCGCTGCCGTCTTTCTTCTGTTCAGGCGCCGGCCTGGGCGGTGCTGCCTCCTGCTTGAACTGTGTCTGTCCTGAGCCTGCGTCTTTCGGCCTGAGCGAGGGCGCGACAGGGCTCTGCTTGAGCTTTTCGACCTCCTGCCTGAGCGTCGTGATCTCAGCTATCAGGGTGTTGATCTTACTGCTGAAATCCTGCATCTGGCTGGTGTGCTGGTTGACCACGTTTGTCATCCTGCTGACTGCGGTCTGCTGTGCGCTGACCAGCCTCTCGACTGCAGCGATTATGTCTTCTGTGGACACGTCTCCTTTAGGGAGCTCTGCGCTCTCTGACATCTCTGGCAGGGGTTTTGCAGGTTCCTTGGATGCCTGCCCGCCTTGCGGCAGGTACTCTGGAATGTCTCCTGAGTTCACCCGTTCGGTCGCGAGGCTTATCGCCTGGTCCATCGAGCTTGCCTGGCCGTGCTTCATCAGCTCTCTCGCCAGGCTGTTTATCTTTTGGATGTTAGAAGTGTCATTCATACTTCCACCTCATGTCTAGCCTCTCCTGTTTTTAAACAGAGCGCGTGCTCAGCTCTTGTGGTGTCGGGCAATCGCCCTGTCAAGAAGTTCCAGGTCCCGTAATATATTAATCTTTTCCTTTTTGAAATAGCTGAAGAGTATGTGGACCTTGTTCATGTCTATCTTCTCTGCTTCTGACTCTGCCTTGAGCATCTCACGCATCTCTGCAGGGCTTATTATCCTCTTCTTCAGCTCATTGTGCTCTTCCTTTTCAGCCAGCTCCCACTTGTGGAAGTTCTTGATTATGTCATCGATGACATTCCTGAATGTCACAAGGTTCTCCATGTGTATCCTGATGAGTTTCTTCGACTGCGTGTCGTGCTTCTTCTTCTCGTGCTGCCTGAGCATCTCGGCGATGTGCCCGATGTCCTCCCTCTCTTTCCTGAGGAGGTCCTCTTCCTGCCTGAGCATGTCAGGGGTGAACCTCTGGTGCTGTTTCCTGAATATCTCGTTGAATGTCTGTTCAGAGCTGCCTATCATCTCTGATATGTCGGGGTGGTGCTGCTTGAGCTTTGCCAGGCTCGTGAACCATCCGTGCCCCCCAAAGCTGGCGAGCTTGTGCTCTTTCACCTCTTCTACTATGTACCTGACTGCCCTGTCCCTTGTCTCGTGTGCGTTCCTTTGCCTGAATATCTTCCTGAGGATGTCCCAATACTGGTTCTGCCCTGTTATGGAACTGTACATCTCAGGGTTTGGATGGTTCGCGAATGCGTGGAATGTGTAGAACTCCGCTGCGATGAAGAGCGCCCTCTGCTTCCGTATGGTGTCGTTGTCGAGGCCGCGGGAGGCTATCTTTATTTTTCCCACATCGCCTTTTGCCGCAGCATCTCTTGGGTTGGGTACGAACTCCCATGCCTTTGTCGCGCCGAGCGAGGCATGCATCACGATGAGCTGTTCAGGCCTTACCTTCTGGTGCTCAAGCCGGATCTTCCTCTTCATGGTGCCGTATATCTTGCTGAGGTAGCTGTTTATCTCCAGCGCCAGGAGCCTGGCGTAGTCTTCTTTCTCTCCTGCTCCTATCATGCCATATGCTTTTTTTATCATGTATCTGCCTCAGTATCTGCAGGGGTATCTGCCTCAGATTGTGGTGGTGAACCGTTCTGTGCCGAGGTATATAAGCCTCTTCTTGTCATTCCTGCTTATTGTCTTGAGCACTTTCCCGACAAAGAACAGGTGGTCTCCTGTCTCGGACTGGTCGATGACCTCGCACTCGAGCACTGCGCTGGCCTCTGCGAGCCTGCAGCAGTCTATGGTGTCGCATTCCTGTTTGGTGAGTCCTGACCTGGCAAACTTGTCTGTTGTCGCGCCCGTGTTCCTTCCGCAGAACATCGCTTTCTCCTTGAGCTCGTGCGGGATGAAGTTGACTGCGAAGACCTTGCTGCTGTCAATCAGGCCGCATGAGAACCTTGTCTTTCCGACGCATATGCCGTAGAGCTCGGGGTCGAAGCTGAGAGGGCTGTGCCATGCGAGGGTTATTATGTTGTCCTTGTGGGCATCCCTGCCCATGACTTTGGCGGTCCCTCTGGCAGTGACCAGTATGACCTGTGCTGGGTTGACGACTTCACGCATGTTTCATCCTCTTTTTTGATGGCCTGGATGTATCATCCGTCCTATCATATATTATCATATCTTATCTTATATCTTGTCATATCTTCTTTCCCAAGTCGATATAGCGCCCTTTCTTCCTGGACCTTCCTCCGCTGCCTTCGAACTCGCCTATCTTTATCACACCCACTATGAAGAACATCAGGAAAGCTATGTATTGCGCGAAGTAGACGTTGAAGTTGAAGGGCAGCTTCACCAGGTCGATGATTATCATCGGCGTAGATGCGAGCAGCCCTGCCTTGAGCGCATCAAGGCAGGTAAGCTCAAACTTGACCAGCCTGGCGATGACAAAGCCCAGCAGTGTCGCGATGAGCACTATCATCAGCACTTTAAGGACATAGTATACGTAGAACAGGAACAGCAGTGACGGCAGGAGCATGAGGAGCGCCGCAATGACTATTCCCTCATTCTGCGTCAGGTTCTTGTACGGGCCGAGCGCGTCTTTCCTTACGCCGCCGAACACGTTCTTGGTGTAGAGGTAGTCATCTGTTATGAGGAACTTGCCCTGCTTCAGATCGCCTTCTGATTTCCTGGTGTCTATCGTGACGAACGGGTTGTTCGCGGGGAAGACCACCGGGCTGCTCATGGAGGTGTTGAACTTGACCTCCAGGACCTTGAAGTGCGACATCTGTGTTGTGACAAGGTTGGCTATCGCAGGCAGCATAAGTATGATCGCCAGCACGAAAGCCAGGAACACAAAAGAAAAGAAATACTTGAGTATGTTCCCTGTCCCCCTGTCCTTGGCCTCATCATACCTCCATGGGTTGAGAGCCAGCCATATTGTCTTGAAGAACGGCACTGATTCCTTGACAGCTTCTTTCATGTGTGCACCCCTCTTATGGAATGAGATAAAATATGTTTGATATGCTTATATTGCATATCATTGCATATTCTATTTAAAAACTTTGTTGTGGAGAGGTTTATGCGGGGCAGCAGTTTCCTGTTTTCTGCAGCCATTTTTTGATAAAAAAGTTTATATATCCCTTCGGAGATATCATAGGTGTTGGGGGATCATGGTAAAGGTATATGTTTCTTTGAATGGCATCGGGGATGTCATGAAGGCAGGGCAGGCACTTGAGGCAGCCCTGCGCGCAGGCGCTGACGGGATTCATATGGATGTCTTGGAAGGTGAATGCCGCAACGCATCAGGTGCTGCAGCGCCCAGCCCGTTCACTCCTGATTATGTGGCTGAGGTCGTGAGATATGCGATGCACACGCGTGGCAGCCTGGATTTCCCTGTAGATGCCGGGCTTTTTGTCGATGACCCATTCAGGCTCGCGGAAGATTACATCCGGGCGGGCGCATCCAGGATTACTGTCCCTTTTCAGACATTCAGTTCGGACCCTGACAGGATAATCAAACGCCTGCCGATAGTGAGGAAGAGGAAGGAGTTCGCTGACAAGTCAAGGAAGACCGGGCTGTCTTTTTCAGCTTCTGAGATAAAGGACAGTTTCAGGATAGAAAAGTATTCCACAGCAGACTACATCACCGTGGTGGCTTCCGGTCCTGGCTATGACCTGACCCCTGCTGTAGTCGGCATAGAGGGTATATTGAGGGATGTGCACAGCCAGAGGGCGAAGGTGAAGGCGAAGTACCCCTGGTTCGAGTTCGGTATTGCCGTGCAGGGAGGTATTACACATGCCAACGCAGCCGCGATTAAGAGGGCGGGTGCCGGCATCCTCGTGCTGGGAAGGGATTTCTACAGGTCAGGGGCGCAGCAGGCGTATATAGATTGTGTCAGGCACGCTTAGTGCTGGCGGGCTGCCTCATTCCGCACAGGAATATCAGGTCTTTCTCCTCCATTATTATCTTTTTTATCTTGAAGTTGATGATTATTAGTTTCTCTATCTCGTCGAGCTTCTGTGCTTTCTTCATGACGCTTATGACGAGCCTGTCCCTGCAGACGCGTTTCATCTCCATGATGCCCTTCTTGATGTCCTTGAAGTTGTGCACCGCGGTTATGCAGATGACGACGTCGAAGCTCTTGTCAGGGAAGGGCAGCTCCTCCGCATGCCCGACGATGAATTGCTTCTTAGGGTCTTTTGAGTGTTTCTTCTTCGCTATATCTATGAGCTCCTTGCTGGGGTCTATGCCTGTGCAGTCGCAGTTCCATACTGATGTGGATATGCCTGTGCCGCAGCCCACGTCGAGCAGCTTCTCGTTCTTCTTTGGTATGTCTGCGCCCATGTCTGCTATTATCATGGTCATCTTCTGCAGCTGCTCAGCCATGTGCAGCGAATCGTAGCCCTGCGCAATCTCATCATAGAACTTGTCTTCCATCAGGCCTGTTGTGGTGTATTGTTTTATTAATTTATCTGTGACCGCAACCATCATGAACGATGGAAATTTAGGCCTTGGACAATTCAACAATAGCAGCCCAACAACAGGATCTTGGCTTTTGTAGCTACAGACTTCGCGGTCTTGGCGGCAGAATCAGTATGAACACAAAAGCCAACTGACCTCCTTCGGAAATGATTTCACAAAACCTGGTGTGAGAACTGAAAGAATAATTGAAGGCATGGACTGCTACTTATTCCACTCAGAATGTCCCCACTGTATGAGGAGGTCGAAGTCCTTTGGCAGTGCAGGCGTGTCGCATGCCCCGAAGCAGCTCCCAGCCCATATGAATACCTTCGCCTTCGTGTTCTGCTGGAGGAAGTCCGCTATCTCCTTTGCCTTGGGTTTAAGCCCGTCAGGCAGCTGTATGCATACCTTCTTGGCTTTCCCCTCTTTTATCGCGTCTGCTGCCCTCTGCAGCTCGAGGTCGTATTGCATGATGGGTGAGAATAAATGTTGTCGGTTTAAATAATTATCCATTGACCGCTCAATACTTTTCTGTGCTGCCGAGTATCCTGTTTTCTGCGAACCTGCTGTCGATGACCCACAGGCTCTCGAGCTGTTCTGCGATGGGCTTGCATACGTCTGTTATCCTGGCCAGCGCGCTCTCGTTTTTTGGCTGCTCTTTGCCCCGATTGATCCTTGATGCTATCTCAGTCAGGTTGGATATGTATATTACCAGGTGGTTTATGCCGTACGCCTTGATCAGCCTCTGTGCGCTCTGCTGGAATCCGCCGAAGAAGTCTGCGTTGAAGCCCCTTATCCTGTTCTCCGCCGCCATCTGCCTGAGAAGTCCATATTTCTCCTTCACAAGCCATGACCTGTGGCCTTCTTTGTGGACCAGCATCTTCTCGAGGTATCTCATGCCTTCATGGGCTGCTTTTCTCCTGAAGTCAGGGTCGTAGAGTATGTCTGCAAGGACAGGATCCGATTGTCTGTACCCCAGCGATTTCATGTGCTGGTTTCCCTGCACTGTGGCCCTTGCGTCATTCACCTTATGTGCAAGTATGTTCCTGAGCAGCTCCTCCGTGCCTGCAGCGTTCCATATCTTCGCCCGGTCTTCTCCCTTTTCCGCAATCATGTCCAGGTAGTAGTCGCTCATGTTTTCCGCGTCCCTGAACAGGCAGAGCCTGAGACCGAGATAAGCGAGCGCCTTTTCGGACACGTCGAACAGGAACGCATTCTCTGGCGCAAGGTTGGCTATGTGGTTGAATGCCATGTCGACTCCGCCGATGACACCCATGAAATAGTGCTTCCTGCCTTCACCGACCATCTTTATCAGGTCGTCTACAGCAGAGAACATGTATTCGTTGGGCGCGAGGTAGAAGTTGCTGCGCTCAGTAGGTGTTCCTGTGGAGAATTCTTTTGCGAACTCGGCGAATGTCATCGCGTCTATGGTCTGTCTGTCCATCTGGTCGTGCCTCTGTTCAGTCTATCCTGAAGTCGATGCTGAGGTGCGTTGCGCCCATGACCTGCTTGCCGACGAGTATTGCGTTAGTCCCGACCTTCCAGCATTTTTCTTTGTCGAGCTTTGCCAGGTCTGAAAGAGAATAGAGGAGGTGCCTGACAGCATCTTCCCTGAATGGAAGGTATCTTGGGTTGAACATGGCGCAGAAAGGGGGGTTTACGCCCCGGTCCCTGAGGTCGTATGAGATGACAAGGTCCATGAACATGTCGTTCTGGGCAAATGACCAGTTGGATTCCTCGGCGCTCGGAAAAAAGCTGCTTTCCTCCTCCCAGTGCGTGCGGTATGGTATCAGCACGCCGCCCTCCCTCGCCACCTTTCTGGCAGGCTTGTAGGCTGAGTCCTGTTCGAGAAGAGGGACTGAATCTGCCTTTCCAAGGTTGTATCTCCTGACCTGCTCCATCAGCACGTCTGACGGCAGCACCTCGTCTGGCTTTAGGTCCACAAGCCTGTTCTGCTCGAAGTATTGAGGAGGGATGGCATTCGTTATCCTCCTGTCCCTGAGGCTGTACTGGCAGAGTCCGAAGACCTCCACTCCCAGCTTGGCAGACCTGTCCAGCGCTCCTTCAAGCATGTCTGCAATCTCATTTCGCATGTGTGTTATCAGCACCATATCCTTGCCTTCCTAATATCACCTTATTCATTTGAGCCTGAAAGCGGTCGGGCTCAGTAACAGTTGAATATGTCCTCCAGCTCGTCTTCTGAGAGGTTCTTCTTGTTTATGGCGCTCTCGAAAGTTGTCCTTGACCTCTTTATCGTCTGTTTTATCTCGAACAACAGTTCGTCGTCCTCCATTCTATCACCTTGTCAGGTTGTTATTTGTTCGCCTGCAATAGCCTTGCGTAGGCGGTGAGCATCTCTATGGGTATCTGCTTCAGCTCGTAGCTGATTGCTCCCTTGTTGGTGACGCTGTATGTCATCTGGCAGCCGTATCCTCTCTCGCTCTGGCCCTGCTTCATGAGGTCTGTGGCGAGCCTGGCTGAGCTGTCCTTGACCAGCTTGCCGAGCACGTTCTCTCCTGTCTCAGTCAGCGCGCAGTTTCCTGACTGGTCCTTTGTGAAGTATGAGTCGTATGCAGGGTGCCTGGGTATCCTCGGGACCCGCGGGTCCTTGATGTGCTCTGTCCCTCTCATGTTGGTCTCGAGCATCCTTATGATTACGTCCCTTCCGAGCTGCATGAGAGCGTTGTACTGGTTTTCGCGCCAGGTGTCGCGGAGCATCTGCGGCGTTATCCCTGCCTTTTCAGGTCCTTCTGCGAGCGCCTGCTCGAGCACTTTGTATATGCTGTCTCCGAGGAGCTTGAGGTTCTCGTAGCCGGTGTGGCCCTGCGCTCTCCTGACTGTCTCTGCCATCATCTCGTCCTTGCTCAGGCCTTTCTGGTGCATCATCTGCACGAGCTCGCTGAGCTCCCTGTCTGCATCCGCTGCCCTAGGCTTGAGCCCGGGGACAGGGAATGATGTCCTCGCGTTCCTCATCTCGACGCAGTATTCGAGGTTGAAGCCCTGCGGAAGTATGTGGATTGCATCGCTTTCTGTTGTAATATAGTGCATCCTGAACCTGAATCCTGACATCTGTTCGGGGGCGAGTATGCGCATCTGGACTGCTGTTATGGCTGCGTGCCCGGCCATCTCATCTATTGTTGAATGGAGGTATTCCGCGCCTTTCTCCGAGAGAAGGTACTGGCCTTTCTTCTCGGGATTCTCGAAGTAGCATGCCTTGAGCAGCGGGTGCTGCTGTCCTGCGAGGTGGGGCAGTATTGCGTAGCTGATGACCTTGTCGACGACCTCGGCAGCGTTCTTCCTCATCTCTTCAGGTGTTAGCGTCCCTCCTTCTATTGCTGGTATGTTGATTATTAGCTGGTTCTTCTCCGCTGGGCGTGCCGGGTCGAGGAAGACCTTCTTTGCCGGGTCGAAAGTCAGTTCCGGCAGGCCTTTTTCGTCCTTGCCGTCCCATACGACCATGCCTATATAGAATGGGAATTCCTTGTCTTCAATGATTTCATGCATCTGTTCCCTGACCTCATCGAGGACCTTGTAGAATGTCTTCTCGAGCCTGGATGCGTCTTCTGCAGGCAGGCTGATCTCGCCGCTCTCTGCTGCGCGCCTGAGTATGTCCGCGTATTCGGGATTCTCTGTCTTCTCTATCTTTCTGAGGTGCTCCAGGGCATCGAGCTGCGATTTCCTCCTCTCGCTGTCAGGCTCTATGCGGTCCATGTTGCCTGCAAGGAGCTCGTACGCGATGTTGATTGCTGAATTCTCGTATATGTCGTCCCTTTCGGCTTCGGTCTTGCCCTCTGTGTTGGGCATGACTGACCTGACGCATGCTGTCTGCCTGTAGTCCATGATGCCGGGCTGCTTGAGTCCTGACTCATCGACGAAGTCTTTGACCATGACCATCCCTTCTTTGGTTCTGCCGGGAGTTTTGAGCAGTGCATTGACTATGTCTCGTGTGAGATTCCTGGTGATTGACTCAAGGACCCACCTTCCTTTCTCGGTGGGCAATGGTCCGTAGCCTTCGACCATCTCTATGAGTGTGCCATGGACAGGATGCTCTGCGGGGATGTACTCATCGCTCAGGAGCGCATCCTCGACCTGGTAGCGGACTGCTGCGCTGAGCAGGCCTTCGAGATTTGCAGGGTATGTCGTGTCAGGGACCTGCAGGATGAACCCTTTCTCTGATTTCTTCATGTCGATGGTGATCATGTCATCATCGCCATCGGACTCTTCGCTGTTTATTGAGAATCTGGGCTGCGTTGCGCGTCTTTGCGGCAGGGGCATTCCTGTCGCGCGCTTGTAGAGTGATTCTCCGCCTGCAGCCGAGTTCAGCTCTTCAACAATAAGGTCGCGGAGGTAGTCATTCATCGCCTCTACGCAAGAATTCTGCAGCCTGTCAAGGGTCTCCTTGCTGGCTTTCTGCACAGGTATGATCTTTTCTTCAGACATTCTCAACACCTTCAGACACTATAAGACGTATTTAACTACCAAATAGGGATAACATGTTAGGAACTTATATTTAAAGGTTTCGGTAGAAAGCTCGTTTATAAATAAATGTTCAAAACAAAGAAAAAAAGCAATTAAAAGCAATAATGATGGTCCTGGCGTGCAAGCGCTTAAGCGCCGTTGCCGTTCCTCTTGAACCCTACAATGACTCTTATGACTATGCCGAGCACAAAGCAGACGACAGCAGCTATTGCAAGGATGTCGGTGATGTCCGTCAGCCCGCTGAAGAAGAATGCTATCGCCGCGATGAGTATGACAAAAGCAGCCCCTATCAGGAAGCTTGCCAGGAAAGAGCTCTTCCTGTAAGGCACTTGCTTGCCCTGCTTCTTGCCTGCAGACTTGGCCTGTTTCTTGGCCTTGCTGTCGGACTTCACGACGACCGACTCGTATCTCGCGAGCCTCTTCTCAGCCTTCTTCGCGGCCTTGAGCTCCTTTGAGTATGCCTTGAACTCCTTCCTCTTCTCGGCGAGGAGGTCTCCCTGGTGCTCGACCTGGTCCTGCAGGCTCTCGACAGCGTCGACAAGCTTGTTGAACTGCTTCGCGGGCACGTAGACGCTCTTGACGTCATTCATGTGCTTCGCGAGCCTCTTGCTCACGTCGTCGAGGTCCGCGTCCCCGAGCATCCTCTCCCTGACGACCTTGAGCTCCTTGTGGAGCCTCTCGAACTCTCCTCTTATGACGTCGAGCTCTTCGTGGAGGTCGTCCTCTGACACGAGCTTCTTGAGCTCCTTGCTGACTGCCTTCTCGACCTCGTTTATGTCCTGTGAGTTTGATTTTATGCTCCTGTTCGCGTCGTCAGACTCCTTCTTGACCCTCCTGACGAGCTCGTCGAACCTCTGCTTCAGCGCCTGGTTCAGCTCTGTGAGCCTCTGCCTGAGGTCGTCGAACAGGCCGTGCGCCTCCTCCTTTGTTGCAGACTCCTTCCTGAGGGCCGCGAGCTCATTGGTCATCTTCTCGATGCCCTTCCTGATCCTGTCGGTCTCTGACGCAAGCTCTTCCTTTGTCGCGGCTGCCTTCGACAGCTTTGCCAGGCCCTTTGCGTTGGTGTCGAGGTCCTCTTTCAGGCCGTCGAACTCCTTGTTGATGTCATTGACAAGGCTCTCTGCCTGCTTCTTGGTGACCAGGCCCTTCATGTCTTTCCTTATGCCTGCCACCTCGTCGGTGAGCAGGTCCTTTGCCTCTGACAGCCTCTTGGAGAGCTTCTCGTCTGCCTTCTGTGATTCCTTTGATAGTGAGTCATGGCTCTTCTCGTTCGCCTTGGCCAGGTCCTTGAAAGCGACCTCGATGCCTTTAGAGAACTCATCTATGGCTGCTGTGGTGCTATGCAGCATCGTGTCGACCTTGCCCTCTATCTTCTGTATCCTCCTGCTGACGTCTGTGTCGAGGGCAAACCTCTTCTCGCCTTCCTTGACGTCGGATATCATGCCCTTGATCCTGTCGAACTCCTTGTTGATGTCTGCGACGAGCCCCTCAACCTGGGTCGCCGTGACCTTGCTCTTGACCTCTGCCCTGACCTTGTCGAAGTCCTTCCTGACATCTGCTGCGCGCTTGTTGAGAGCCTCTGTCCTCTTCTCGAGCTCGGCCCTTGTTATCGTGTCCTTGATGGATCTGAGCTCCTCTATGCTCTGCTTGACCTTGTCGAACTCGTCGTTGATGTCGTCTGCGAGGTGCTTTGTCTGCTCCTGCGTGGTCGCTGCCTTGTCAAGATCCTTGAGGTCCTCCTTGAGCTTGGCTATCTCGTTGTCCACGCCTGCGCTCTGCTTGTCGAACTCTGCTGCCGAGACTGATTTCCTGTCCAGATCCTCGAGCTTCTTCTCGATGTCCCAGACCTTCTTCATGTTCTCGTTTAGCTCGCCTATCTTGATCTTTAGTATGTTGAACTTGTCTACTGTAACCAGGTCCGCCTTGCTGTCCTTGAGGTCCTGCTTTGCCTCTGCCAGTTTTATGCCCTGCTGGTGAAGCCCCTCACGGAGCGCTGTCATGTCATTCTTTATGTTGGTGAATGAGCGCTGCAGGGCTTCATCAAGCTCCCTTACGCTCCTTGACTTAGAAAATTCGCTGTCTGGTTTTTTGGCCATTATAAATACACCTTGAGCTGTTGTTGAAGACTATGGACCCCCTTAATTACTACTCTAGAAAAACAATAACATATATAAACTTTGTGGTAGTGAATGTATTTAAAGAAAGGCCTGGTTTTATATATAAGGTGTGTTTTACAGCATAGGGGCTGACATCATAACATGGCAGATGATGATTCTGGGCAAGGAAACGGTAATTCCGGAAGGGAGCACCCTGTAGACCATGTAATTAAGGAGCTGGAAGAGCTGGAGATGTACGGCCAGCCATTGGATGGAGCGCAGGGCAGCCCTGACAGCAGTCTCCCTGAACGCAGTATTGACAGGCTTCCCACACTGGATGAGAAGCTGGATGAGGAGCTCAGGATCCTGCAGGCAGAGGCGATGTGCTCAGAGACAGGGCAGGAGGAGGAGCCCCTGACCAGTCTCATACCCGGAGCAGCAGAAGACTACCTTGAGATGGTCGGGCAGAAGCTGAAAACGCCGGAAAATACCTATGAGGCAGACAGAGCCAGTCATGATCCTGAACTATTTTACATCCACGTGATGGCTGCGATGAAGGAGGCAGATGAGGGAAGGCTCGACGCTGCGGTCGTGACTCTCCATGCGCTGATAGATGGGGCAGGTCAGGAAGGTATTGTTCCGTACCGCAAGACATATGCGACAGCGAGGCAGATGCTTGAAATGCATAAGCTGAAGAACACTGCGGCGAACATAAAGCAGGCAGGGCTTGCGCTGATACTCGACTGCACAGACAAGGGAGCGAGGATCCATGAAGACGAGCGGCCGGCATTCATGGCAAGATACTCTGACAAGAGCGCCAGGCGCATTGATTTCGCATTAAGGCATCCTAAGGCAGCTGATAAGCTCGGAAGCATTGACGAAACTGTCTCAAGGATTGTGGCAGGCATCGGCAGGGGGCTCGCAAAGGTCTATGCTCCGCTTGCCAAGGCTGCGCAAGCGGTATTCTATGCTGTCGCAGAGCCCACAGGAGTGAGAAAGTTCATAGAGTCAGAGGAAAAAAGAGGGCTTGAGTGGGATCGGGGGGAGAAGGTGATGGTGCAATTCCTCGCAGCAGACTTTGCAGCAGCCATATACTTCGCAGGAGGCATGGCAGTATATGAGCAATATGGCACAATCGCAGGGTTCGCGCCGCTCTGGCTTTGGACGCTTAGCGCGCTGTACGAGCTGGGGCACAGGGTAGATGTGAAGATGGAAAGGAATGCTCTGGGCAAACCAGATGCAGCATGATCATCCAGGCAGTCTTTTTTTTCCCAGCGGCCTTCTCCAGAACTTCTTGCAGTCCAGGCAGTAGTATATCACCCTGTGCTCGTGCACCCTGACGCGCAGGTTCTTGCTGGGCAGCATGAACCTGTAGCAGTGCGGGCAGAAGAGCCGTCTCTGCGAAGGCTGCATGCGTATCCTGAACTTCATTGCCACCTTCCTGGCAAGCGCCACATACCTGTCGGCCAGTGAAGGATTGGATGTGGCGGCCTCTTTCGCCTGCTCCAGCAGTGATGCTATGTGCTGATTAGCTATCTTGATCGTGTCATCAGGCTTTCTTCCATATCCTTTTTTCCGTTTTCTTTTTGCCATTTTTGTTTTGAAGCAAAGCGTTGCATATAGGGCGTGGCAGCTGCCACCGCGTTTTGCGTGTCCTTGGATAAAGCAGGCAGGATGGGTTGTGCTTCAGATTATTCTGCAGTGTTTGCGCAGCAACCAGCGGGCTGATGGTATGACAGCAACCGACAGCGGCATAGCCGCGTGGCAGCTGCCGCAGCGCAGCGACGCTCGCAGCGCAGCATTGACTGACTGCTTTTTCACACGTTGTTTTTCTGCATATTGACTCGCTTGGCCCGCAGGTCTGCTGTGCTGCTATTTCTTTGCCCGGCTGTTTTAAAACAACAAATAACTTTATAAACATATTGAAGTTTTTTCGCATGCATGGGCTGGTTGAGACGCATCTTGAAGATTGAGGATTCCGAAGAGTCTGCCGATGAGGAGCTTCAGGAGGCCAGCATAGACATAGATATGCTGCCTGAATGGATAGACAGGAAGTCGAATGAGGGCTTTGAGAAGGTGAAGCCTGGCATCTCAGAGCAGTTCTCAAGGCTTTTCGACGAGAAGAAGAACCTGTCGGCGAACCTTGAGGCGTTGAGGGACGCTGAGCTGCACAACCCTAACATCAGCGAGAGGGAGAAGCAGCTAATGGAGGGCAACCGCTCCGCATACATCAGCCAGCACAAGCAGTTCATCAATTTCCTGAACATCTCAGAGGACCTCACGTGCAGGGAGACTGCGCAGTTCTGCAGGAATTTTGAGGAACTCATCAGCAAGCTTGCGAAGTCCACCGCGAAAGGCCATGCAGTGATGAAGGAGTTTTTCGCTGACCATGCCTCAAGGATCAACAAGACAGTCAAGTTGATGAGCGACTCGGTCAGCAGGGTGCAGGAGATACTTGAGGATGGTAATGTCGGCGTGGAGATGATCGGCGATGTCCAGAAGTCAGTTGCTGAGCTGAGGAGCAAGAGGAAGCTGCTTGCAGAGCTCGACGAGGAGCTTGCGGTGCTGAAGAAGAAGCTTGCAAACTCCAACTTCCTGAAGGACAAGCTGCTGAAGGGCAAGGAGGAGCTGAAGCAGAGCGAAGGGTATTCTGAGTTCAAGACAGCGAATGATGAGCGCGAGGAGCTCTGGAAGAGGCTGAAGCAGGCAGAGGTTGAGCTCAGTTCATTGTTCTCTCCGCTGCAGAGGGCGATGAGGAAGTTCGAGAGGATGCTTGCTGAAGGTTCTGACCTTTTCAATGATTACATGGACAGTCCCTTGTCCGCCATAGCCAAGGATGAGCATCTGAGGATCCTGGACATGCTCGCGAGGATGAGGTCTGCGCTTGAGGAAGGCTCGCTTGAGCTGAAGGACAGCGACAAGGCAGTCCAGAGGGCGGGCGATGTCACGAGGGAGAGGCTTTCGCAGCTGCGGGATGTCTGCGTCAGTTCAAAATCTTCCATAAAGAGGATCGATGACCAGATGCGGAACAGCAGGGTGCTGGGAGAACTGAATGACCTGCAGTACAAGGTCGAGCATACAGAGAGCCAGATAAAGATTATTGAGGACAAGATAGACAAGGCGCAGAAGACCAGGGAGAAGATAGACCTGGTCAGCCTGAAGGTGTCTGTCGAGGAGAAGATAAGGGAAGCGTTCGGGGTGGAGGTGACTGTCACATGGCAGGAGAGCGGACATTCGTCTACAGCTTGATGTTCTTTGTCATCGGTGTCGCGCTGTTCATTCTCGGAGCGTACCTTGTGCAGGAGCTGATAATCAAGTTCCTCAAGTTTGCTGTGGGGCTTTTCCTGATTTTCATATCTGTCCCCTTGATGCTGGGCAGCCTCGGCTGGTGGCGTTTCTTCAGGCGCAGGGGTAAGGTCGTGAGGATGTGCTGAAATGGGTGATGATGCCGTCGGGAATGATGCTGTCGAGGGTTTCACAGGCAGGTTCACTGACCAGAAGCTGCTTCATGTGGTCAGGATAGGCAGGCAGTACTTCCAGGCCCTTCCTGAGCTGAGGGAGATCATGGAAGGGGTCGGCAGGAAGACTAAAAGGCAGCCTTTCTCTGCCGGTGTGTTTCTCGGCGAGGAGAAGGGCGGGGATTTCAGGCCCAGCATCGCGCTGATAGACCTCATAAGCCATGCGTCTGAGAGATGGGTGATGGTTGATGATAACTCTGAGTGGCTCTTCCTCTGCGGCAGGGACATATTCGGGAAGTCGGTCATCAAGGCCAATGTGAAGGATGGCATTGCGATAGTGCGTAACAGGGCTGGTGAAGTGCTCGGCTATGGCGAGATAGTTGACAGGCTTGAGAATTCTGACAGGGTGTTCCTGAGGAACCGTCTTGACAGGGGGGATTTCCTGCGCAGGGAGATGGGTAAGAAAGGCGGTAAGGCGAAGAGAACTGCGAAGCGCTGAAAGCATTTGAATACCCCAGGCCCGTCATGAAGCAGGACATTTGGACATTGATGCCAACCTGAGTGCAGTCCGCGCTTTCCGCTTTGTTGGCAGCCTGTTCAGGGTGTGGTTCTTCGTGTTCCTTCTGCGCACTGTTCGCGCCACCAAGCACCAGGGCAGAACCCTAAATTTTATATAATACCCTTGCAGTGCTTGTGTCAGGTGGTTAGACTTGGGTATGGATAATTGCAAGACTCTTCTGTTGGGAGGATCAGGCATAGATGACATGCCCTCTTTCAGGGATCTTGAGTGGAATGCCTGCCGTACAGGATACGCTACGCCATATTCTGATGGCGTTGTCTGGTACAAGGAGCGTGATGACGGGATAATATTCATCCCGCGCCACGGCATGAAGGGCAGGCGTTTCGGCCCGTCAAGGACCCAGTACGCGGCCAATCTTATGGCCGCGAGGTTGCTGGGCGTCAGGTTTGTCATAGCAACGAGCGCTGTGGGCTCCATGCACAAGAGGAGTGTCAAGGTCGGCAGCCTGTTTGTGCCTTCTGATTACGTCGATGAGACAGGCAGGGATGACAACCTTTTCGGAAGCGGCATCATCGTCCATGCTAATCCTCATCCTGCTTTCTCTGAGGGTTTGCGGAGGGTTCTCAAAAAAGCTTATGCAGAGCACAGAGATGTGTTCAGCGGTGAACTGGGCGAGGGCACTTACGTCTGCATACCGGGCGACAGGTTCGGCACGCGTGCCGAGGGGAGGAAGCGTGCTGATTATGGTGATGTTGTCGGCATGACTGTCTGCCCTGAGGCATCGATGGCGCTCCAGCTGGCCATGCATTATGCTGTCGCTGCCTTCCCTGTTGACTATAACTTCGATGCGAACCATGGCGCGCAGACAGAGAAGGTGATGAAGGGGCTTTTCCGTCCAGAGGGCGTGCCCAGGTATCTTGAGGATGTTGTTGGCGAGGTGAAATGCCTGGCATACCTGCCTCCTGACCAGCTTGTGAACAACATCATCGTGGACGATCCTGGCAGGATCGATAACAGGTTCCTGAGGAGCATCGCTGATGATATCATCAGAATGTACTGTGAGGGTAGCTGATTGAAAACCGCGCTAAAGTAAGCTTTAAATACTCCCTGCCCTTTTAAACCCTCATGCCAGCAAAAAAGAGGAAGGTAAAGGCAATGCCGAAAGTCAGGCCCAAGGCTAAAGCCAAGGCCAGGAAGCCTGTTTCTCGCAAGCATAAGGTATCTGCGCCTGTCATGCAGCAGGCAGTGCATACTGCCGCGCCTGTCTCGCACCCTCGTGTTGAGGATGTCCTGAAGCATGAGCTTGAGCATGAGGCAAAGGATCTTTTCTATGCTGAGAATTGGAGCATGGGCTATTGGCTGAAGAGGTACAGTCCTGTGCTGATAACCATGCTGATAGGTCTCGCGACCTATTTTTATCTTGTGTTCTACCTGTTCTATCCCGCCACCCTCCTGCAGGGTCATTACATCCAGCTGTTGATACTTCTTGTGTTCATATTCCTGATAGCAGGTCTGCTGATATACCTTGGCCTGCGTGCTGAGCTTCTGTTCGTGAGAATATTGAGTTTCATTTTTGTGTTTGTCATATTCACGTTCCTGTTGCTGTTCATCCTTCTTGCTTTCTCCATGAACTTAGGGGGCTAGTCTGGTGTCTTCTGGAATGGCTGTTTCTGATGAGAAGCTTGATAAGTATTTCCGCATGACCAAGGAGGCGCTGGACATGATCGCTGCGAAAGGTCTTGACCAGAAGCGCAAGTCTCAGGCAGAGGATGTCCTTGACATGGCGCAGCGCTACTATGATGACGCAAAGCACTTCAGGGAGAAAGGGGACATCGTGACTGCTTTTGCAGCTCTCAATTACGCGCATGGCTGGCTCGACTGTGGGGCGAGGTTGGGCCTGTTTAAGGTTAAGGATTCCAGGCTGTTCACTGTTGATGATGAGTAATATTTAAACTACAAGCGCAAACCATAAAAACCCCTCGCCCTTCTGCCATCATTAAAATGAGGTATGAGAAGTCTGGCCTTTGCCAGCTGGGCTGGCTTAGCTGTGTTGGCTGCTGCGGCCATCATTTCAAGGATAAGCTTTCTGTAGCCAAGGGCATTGAGAAGAACACTTTGGAGATGCATTCTTATCTTAAGCACGGCAGGTCTGTGAAGGAGTGGATGAACCGCTCCAAGGACCGGCGTGACTGTGGTGTGTGCCATAACATTGTCTATGACGCTAAGAAAGATATGCTGTACTGCCCTTGCCATCCTGAGGTGAACCAGGGTGTTGACCTTAGGATTGACCATCATTATTGTGACATACTGCACGTGTGCAAGGCTGCTTTCTTCTTTGGCCTGTGGGATGATGCGAGGAAGGCGGAGTTCATCAGTTTCCTCAAGAAAAAAAAGAAGGCCGGCAGGCTGGACTGGTACAGCTACTCAATGGGTATGGCTGATGATTCCCTGCTCGCTGAGTTTGAGGGCTTGAAGTGGGATTGAGCATGACTCGCATACCTAGTGAAGTGCAGGAAATACTTAAGGAGAAGATCTACCATGAGCAGAAGGTGTTCCGCCTTAAGCAGCTGATGGAGAAGTATCCTGACAATCCTCTTGTGCCTGACTTTGTTCGTGCTGAGGAGTTTCTTGTCAGGAAGAAGGGTTTTCAGGCTGCGAAGATATATGAGGATATCGCCTCGCGCACCGGCGAGCCCAGATGGCTTCTTGAGCGCCTTGCGAAGACACTTGCCAAGTATGCTTATTTTGATATCGGTTCCGGGCCTATTGAGAAGGCTCATGCCATCTTCACGCAGAAGCTGGGTGACGACCCTGAGCATGCGTGGAAGACCATCGCTGACATACTTAAGAGGATGAAAGGATGGGGTTATTCTGCGCAGTGCTATGCTAATGCGAATATGCCGGGCACTGCTGCGAGGATGTTTGAGAAGCAGCTGAAGGACGCGCAGCGTGCCGCCTGGTATTATGAGCAGGCTGAGGAGTGGCTTCCTGCTGCGAGGATGTACAAGAAGGCGAAGCTGCACGACCTTGCCGGAGCGTGTTACCTGAAGGCCAAGATGATGAAGCTTGCTGTCCAGCAATGGAAGAAGGCAGGGACCCTTGAGAAGCACAACATCGGCCCGCAGGTCCTCGAGCAGATAATGAGAAAGTGACAAAATATTTAAAAGCAAGCTGATTCTTTTGCAGAATAAGGGCTCGTAGTCTAGTGGCTATGCTCAAAATCAGAGATTTTGGCATCTCTGGTCAGCACCATAGATGACGTCGCCTTCACACGGCGGAGGTCCCCGGTTCGAGTCCGGGCGGGCCCATCTTTACTGTTTTCTACAGAACAATATGTGGCTAGACTCAAAACGGGTCCCGAACATCAGTGAGGATATCCGGTTCGAGTCCGGGCGGGCCCACTTATAATTACCTGTATTTCTTCCTCGCGGCATAGAACCCCAGCGCGAAGTAGCATGCACTTATGAGGAACAGCACCGCGTATATAGTGGTCAGGGAATGGGCTCCTGCTGTCCATCTGTCATACATCTGGATCATGTATGCTATGAAGTATGTGAACACTCCGTTGGATATGTACCATATCGGCGTCCTTATGACTCCCGCCTTCATGCGCGGGTGCACGACCAGCGTGAACAGGAATATGAGCGAGACAATCACAGGGTAGAAGTAATACAGCGCCCGCACAGTGAGTGGGTACCCTTCGCTGTTGGGTATTATTGCCATGACGAAGAGGTAGTATAGCCAGATGAACACCCCGCACATTACGCTGAATATGAAGACAGGTTCTTTTATGTGGAGCTTGTGCATCTTCGATGTCATGTACCAGAAGTAGTTGAAACCTATGGCGAGCGATGCAAAGCTGAGCACGAAGAACACATCTGCGACGTTTATTTTGGCGTAGCTTCTCGAGACAAGAAGTATGTTCTGTATCAGGTATGCGATGGCCATGGACACTACGCCGACTGAAAGCCATGTGAAGACATGCTTCTTGACGTGCATGATCTCACTGCCTCGCTTCTTCGAGTGGAAGTGCCTGGCATTGGCTATGGCAAGCCATGCAGCGACGACAAGGACTGCTGTCTGTATCCAGCTGATTATGTTTGCTGTTGTCCATTGGTAGCAGCTCATTTGTTTTGTCCTCTATTATATCTTGAAGTCGCCGAGGTCTCCGAAGTCGTCCTTGGCCTTGCCGCCTGCGCCTCCTTTGCTCTCGCCGAATCCCGCTGTGCCTTTGTCCTCGCCGAACGCTCCGAATACTTTGTCTTCGCCCGCCCCTTTCTCTCCGCCGCCTTCTTCCATGTCCTCGACGACCGCTTTGGGGTTAGGCGTGTACCTGTCAAGGAGCTCTATGGCGAAGTAGAAAAGGGGGAAGAAGAGCACGGCTCCGATTATGTGGTTGAGAGTGAGCGGCATCTCATTGTACAAAACAGGGACGAACATGGCGAATGCGTACGTGACTTCCCTCACCCTTCCGATGTACTTGATTATCTTGTTGCCTTTGAGGCCGAGGGTGACTATGAGCACGCCGTATGCGAGGATGGCTGCTATTATCGCGAACCTGGATATTATGTCCAGCAGGCCTGTGATTGTGCCTGAGGTGATGAGGAATACTGTGCGCCTTGTGCAGTCCACGCTGCCCCATATGACCACAACTGCGTTGGTTATCGCGTTTCCCATGGATGTGCCGTGCTTTTCCTGGAAGAACTCTGCGAAGAACCATGCAGCCCATACCGGCACGAGGAGCCAGAGCATGTCTGTGGTCTTGAATGGCGCTACGAATATCGTGGTTATCCATGTCTTGAAGAGTTCCCAGAAATACAGGCCTACTGTAGCATACCAGACCAAGTGATTACCTCTTTTTTGCGATTGTGGCCCTGAAACAGTTGCCTGCGTTTATAAATATTTTGTTATATTCGGCAGCGCCACAGCTGGTTTTCTGGCGGCTGCCAAAGCAACCTACGGTTGCAAGGTTCATGCAAAGCCTGAACTACCGCTCTTTGCGTGTCCTCAGACAAACTATGCTG
>JAFGJH010000038.1 GCA_016929255.1 Candidatus Woesearchaeota archaeon | reverse complement strand
GCGGCATCTGCCGCTGCTCTTGCGTCGGTCAGTAAAGAGAAACAGAAACCTGCTGCTTCGCAGACATAAATGGAAGGCATGAGCCTTTAACGGCAGACGATGCGCAGTTTGCAGGCAAATCAGGATAGCAGCGTGGCAGCTGCCGCTGCTCTTTGCGTTGGTGGGTTGAAGAAGCGGAAACCGGCTTCATCTCCAGCAATAAGTGGTCAGGCGCAAGTCTCTTGCGGTTGATTTTTCACCGCCTTGCCGGCAAAGCGCGTTAGCAGCGTGGCACTGCTGCTTTTCAGGGCAGAACTGCGTTCAGAAATTAAGAGGAAATGATGCCTCAGGCCAGTCCTATGCATTCCATCTTCTCGTGGCCGCACTTCTCGCAGCGCATTATCTGGTATTTGGAGTTGCCGCTGTGCATCACTCCTGCACCTATCATCTTTCCTTTGCATTTCGGGCAGTTGGACATTGTCGCACCTCTGTTGTTTGAAGAAAAATAGCCCCGCGCGGACTTTCGGGCGAAGCGAGAATCGCTTCCCAATTCGAACCGCGGTCCCCGGATGTCTCCGACACGCGTTTTGCGCGTCCGGGACAGTGGAGTACTGTGTCGCCAGAGTCCGAGATGATTTGCCTCATCATCACTGATGAATTGGCCACTACACTACGGGGCTTTGTGGATTGAGAGGATAAATGGTTGATTTATAAAATTATCCTTTCCTTATCTTGGCGACGAAAAACCCTTCTGTATCATTGTCCTGCGGCCATATCCTGAGGCATTTATTCACCTCATCGCTGTACTTCCTGCCTTCGAACTCTGTCACTGCAGGGCTTCTCTTGATGTCCAGCGTTATCTCCTCGACCTTTGCGTCAGGGAATTCCTTGAGCAGGAAGTCAACTACCCCCTCGTCCTCTTCCGGCTCGAGCGTGCACGTGCTGTAGACCAGTGTCCCGCCCGGCTTGAGTACGTTGAATCCTGCCCTTATCAGCGATTTCTGTGTCTTTGCGAGGTGTGATGCGAGCCTTGGGTTCCACATCTCTATTGTCTTGAGGGATTTCCTTATGGTGCCCGTGCCTGAGCATGGTGCATCGACCAGCACCTTGTCGAACTCTATCTCCTTGAACCTGTACCCTTGCATCTGGGTGGTAATTACGTTCCGCACTCCACATCGCTGGAGGTTTATGCCGAGCGCCGCGAGCCTCACTGCTGTGATGTCGTTCGCGACTATGACTCCTTTGTTCTGCATCATCGAGGCCAGCTGTGTTGTCTTGCTGCCTGGTGCTGCGCACATGTCGAGCACCCTCTCGCCTGGTTTCGGGTCCAGCACGATGGGAGGTATCATGCTTGCCGCTTCCTGGACATATACATAGCCGAGGATGTGCTCCATCATGTTGCCCACATCCCATCTCTTCTCATCTCCTTCCCCTTTATGCTCTATCCAGAAGCCTTCCTTGCACCAGGGGACCTGTTTCAGGTTCCATTCCTCCGATATCCTGCTGGCAGTCTGCTTCACGTCCGTCTTGAGGGTGTTGATCCTGATTGACTTCCGCAGGTATGAGAATGAGTATTCCTTGAACAGGTCTATGTCAGTCAGCTTTGAGTACCTGTTGATGAATTTCTCCTTGAACTGGAGCTCTGCAGCCCTGGGTATTGCTGTTGGCATGGGTGGTTGTTTTTCTCTGTCTTTTTTATATGTTTAGGTCTTTTCAGCTTCATTACTCTGGAATTGTCACCAAACCTTAAATACTGATTTGGCTCTATTGTGCTAAAATGTTCACCAAAGACCTTAAGATGTTGAGGGAGCGCGTCCTCTCGGACTGCCCTCCGGGGACAGAGTTCTGGACCTGCCACGGATCTATAGTCAGGAACATCTATGAGATGAAGGATACCATCCGGGCGCTGAATGAGTATGCATTTAAGTATCATGTGAATGAGGACAACCACAAGAATGACTTCGCGGAGTGGATTGGTGATGTGCTTGATGACCATGTGCTGGCATACAAGCTTGGCGGAGTGATGGACAAGAAAAAGTATGTTGATATAATAGAGAAAAGGATTAAGGAGCTTGAGTCTGCTTGATTATTTTTTCTTGCTCCTCTTGATGATCGGCGTCTTCTGGAAGAAAAGCACGTAGGCTATGGGCAGTATGCCTATTGTGTTGAATATCAGTATGCACACGAACCAGGCCATCTGGCTGTGCCTTGCTGACTTCCATAGGGCGATGCCTTTCCACACCAATTCCCATGCCAATATCAGCAGAAGCACAATCATCCCGGTTGTTGTTGCTAGGAATGCTTCCAGTGCCATATTTGTTGCCTCCTTATTCGGTGCTGTGCAGGTACTCTTTTGCCTTTTCCATCAGTGGCATTACTGCATTGACCTCTTCGAGAGTCATCCTGCCGAGCTTTGCGAAGCCTGGCTGGCCATCCTTGTTGGTCCTTTCCCTGGATATCTGAAGTTTGGGTAGGCCGTCGTTGTATGACATAACAGAGACCTTCAGGCTCATGTTTTCTGCAACATGGGCTCTTTCTGCCCATATCTCCTTGTCCAGATTTGGATCGAATCCTGCCATTGTGCATTACCCCCCTGTCATTATTATATACAGCGCTTCTGGCTTGCTCTTATAAAAAGGTTTGGGTGGGTTTTAAGAGTTTTTGGCTTCTGGGGGGCTTTTGGAGCGGTTTTCTTTGGTTCTCATGGCTTCAGATAACACAAAAACATTTAAATAGGGGTTGTTACTTATTAGTGGTTGTTGGTGGTTGTTTTGCCGGAAAAATACGATGATCAAAATCATGAGCTTCTGAGGTTCAGCGCCAGCTCCTTGGACTATGATGCTTTCCTGCATGCTGCAGATGCATATGTCTGTGGTGTCGGCCCGGAGCCTGTTGTCGAGGCGCTTTCTGTCCCTTCTAGCATCCATAATAGTGATGGTGGTGCTCCTGTAAGCATCCATTTCGAAGACGGGCTGCTAAGGATGATGGTCCGCGCCCCGTCTTATTTCAAGAAGTACATGAACTCTCTGCGTTATGGCTATATCGGGCGCAGCAGGGGCGGTAGGAACGGCATAGTCCATGTTGATGACAGCAGCCAAAACCACCTCGTAATGAGGATTGCCAGCTTCATGGTGACAGACAAGGGGCTGGATCTACTGGTGAGGCGCGCCATAGAAGAGCCGGAGGCTGTCAAGGTTGTCGCGCACAGGAAGAACGGCGACCGTGTCGTCGGAATACGTGACCGCCGGTCCGGCGATGTTTTTTTGTACGGTATAGAAAATTATTCACACTGATGTTTTTCACCGGATCTTTATTTTCATATGGTATTTAGGGGGATCTTTTTGGCAGGAATTGCAGATGTTATTGTGGGAATAGTGGGCGACAATGCGCTCGAGGCTTACTTCAGCCAGGAGGTGAGGGATGCTGTAGCATCAGCCCTGAAGGAGTCAGGCATCTCCCGCGAGGAGCTCAGCGCCGTGGTCGACAGGCTGTTGGCAGAAGGCAAGGCTGCCGGCGTCATCATCGCGGGTGTTGCTAAGCTGGAGTCTGCAGGTCATGCGCTGGCAGATAGGCTGAAGCAGCAGAACATTCCTGTTGAGACCTCAGCGCTCATCGCCGCTCTCGGCGACATCGGCTACGCTCCCGCTTACAATGTTATCTCTGCTTATGTCAATACTCCACAGACTCATCATGCGCTGATAGCGCTGGCCCTGCTGGACTTCGAAATGGCTTCCCGCAATATATCTGAGCAGGTAGGTTATGCTGTGGCTGAACTGTCTGGGGAGGTTCCTGTTCCTGGTCGCGGCTGCTCTTACACGCATCCTTTGATGGTCACCCTCGACGTCATAATAGGTGACAGCATAGAGGCTGTCGGTGTGGATAAGACTGCAGAAAGGCTCTTGCGCATAAGCCTGAAGAGGCCTGAGGAGCATGCTTTCATGGAGGATGCGATAAAGAACGCGACATATGGGGGCAGGAAATCTGCCCATCTCATTGCTCTATACAGGCAGGGTGGTCTTCCTTCTTCTAATGTATGATTCTGCTGATACTTACCTTTGTCCCTGACCAGAACTTGGATTCTTTGAGTCCCATGAGCAGCGGGCTCCGGAAAGGTATGCCCGATGCCTGCGGCCTCAGGTCTGTCCTGAATATGACCATTGTATCTCCTTCTCCGCTGCCACCCATCTCTTTATGCATTCTCTTCAGTGTGTCTCTCAGCTTCTTGCTCGTCTCGAGCAGTTTTTCCAGCCTGTTGAAGCTGTGTTCGTCAAGCTCCAGCGCTGGTATGAGCTCGTGTATCCTCTTGGCCACGAGGTAGCTCGACCTCTTCATGCGCTTCATGCCTTCTTTGTTGACTATCCTTGCGTAGAGCGGCGCGTCATGCGGGATGTCATGATCCTCTTCTGCCTCGACTGTGCTGTGCTCGTATTCTGATATTTCCGCTATCCTCCTGAGGTGGTTTGTTATTTGCTGGATGTTCTCAGGGCTCGTATCTCTAATCAGCCTGAAAGCCTCCTGCGCGTCAGTGAGGATAGCCCTTGCGAAGGCAGTGTACTTCTCCTGCAGCAGGGTGTAGCCGAACCTGCGTTCTATCTCAGCTGTCTGCTTCGTGTCAATCCTCATTATGTGCTCGATAATGCGGGGCATATCTTCGAACTCTCCGCGCTGTATGCTTTCGAGCGCTTTCTTCGAGAGCTCTGTTATCGCCCTTATTTCGCGTATTATCTTTGACATGGTCTTTTTATTGCGTCTTTTGTTTTTAAATATTGACTATTCCCTGAACTCCACAGCATCCACTACGCCGTCAGAGTCGAGGTCCAGCCCTTCCACCACCTTTGCTATGGTGCCTGGCCTGAACCTGTTGCCTGAATATACCTGCTTGAAGCCTTTCAGGAACGCAGTGACTGCGGCCCTTGTTCCCGAGAACCTCTTTCCCGCCACGACAAGGACGGCTTTCTCGGGGTTGAGCGGGTTCTTTATCTTGACTATGATGCCTGTCTCGTCGCTGCTGTATGCTGTCTTGGATATCTTTGAGTAGATGTTCTTGTCCGGCGCGAAATAGACCTGCAGGTTGCTGTTGAACCTGTCCGTGACCCTGTTGGTTATCGGCCCTCCGATGAGTATCAGGTTCTGCTTCAGGTCCTCTTCTGTCGTCTCCGTGTCCAGCCTTACGTTTATCTCAGGCACGTGGTTGAGGAATGTTCCGAGGAACAGCGCGAGGTCTATCCCGTAGTACCCGTCCCTGCTCCTTGCCTTTTCCGGGCCGTGGGGGTCCGGGCTGCCGACGATTATCCTTGCGTCGAGCTTTCCGTCTGCTATGAACGGCGCCAGGAACTGCGCCACTTTCTCGTCGCTGGGTGATATTTCCTGTGATGGCACGAGCTCCTTGAACTTGAGGACGAGTGCTGGCTGCGCGACCCTGTAGAACTTCGCGAGCGTGCCGTGGACCGTCTCCTGCCTTGTGACCTTTATTATGCCTGCCTTCTCGAGGTTCCTCACGTGGTAGTATATCTTCTGCTCGTTCTCCCTGAGCTCTTTCGAGATCTGCTTGGGGTACTTCTCCTTGTCCACAACTGTCAGGACTATCCTTTTGGCGAGCTTGGATCCGATGCTGCCCAGCCTGTCCAGCTCTATCTCCTTCGCGTCAAGCGTGTAGCTCTTCTGCTTCTTCCTCTCCACTATCTTCAATGTATCACCATTAAAAATATTTTGTTACCACTATTAAAAATCTTTTAATAACCTTTATATATAAAAACTTTTCCTTCTGTATTTTCATTCCGTTCTGAGGGGTGGAATCGCATTTTGATGTGTTTTAAGGGTGTTTTTGATGAGGAAGCTGTTCGGTACAGATGGGATAAGGGGGAAGTCCAACACTCCTCCTATGACTGCAGAGCTGGCTCTCAGGCTCGGCCAGGCGGTCGCCGTAGTGTTCAGGAAGCGCCTGGGCAAGGGCAGGGTCACCGCTGTAATAGGAAAGGACACCCGCAAGTCAGGATATATCTTTGAGTATGCCCTCACTTCAGGCCTTTGTTCTATGGGTGTTGATGTCTATCTTGTGGGTCCTATGCCTACTCCTGCGATATCGCATCTGACCAAGAGTTTCGCCGCTGACTTCGGCATCGTGATATCTGCTTCGCATAATCCTGCGTCGGACAACGGGATAAAGTTCTTTGACAGTGACGGTTTCAAGCTTCCTGATGATGTCGAGGAGGAGATAGAGGTTCTGCTCGGCTCAGCGATAGACACTTCAGAGGTCAATGGTACGCATGTGGGCAAGGCATTCCGCATCGATGACGCTGCAGGAAGGTATATCGAGTACACCAAGAACTCTATAAAGAACATGTCGCTCTCAGGGCTGAAGGTCGTGCTCGACTGCGCCAATGGTGCTGCCTACAAGGTCGCCCCTCCGATATTCAGGGAGCTTGGTGCAGAGGTCATCGTGCTGAACAACAGGCCTGACGGCACCAACATCAACGATGGGTGCGGCTCGCTTCATCCTGAGGTCATAAAGTCTGCTGTCCTGAGCAATGGCGCTGACATAGGCATTGCGCTTGACGGCGACGCTGACCGTGTGATACTGGTGGATGAGAAAGGCCAGGATGTAGACGGCGACCACATAATCGCGATGTGCGCGCTTGACATGAAGCGCAGGGGCAAGCTCGCCAGGGATTCTGTCGTGGTGACTGTGATGACCAACATCGGCTTTGACATCGCGATGAGGAAGGCGGGCATCAATGTAGTCAAGACGCAGGTGGGTGACCGCTATGTTGTCGAGGAGATGAAGAAGAACGGCTACACCCTCGGCGGCGAGCAGTCAGGACACATCATATTCTTCAGCCGCTCCACGACGGGTGACGGCACATTGTCCGCGCTTCAGGTGCTCGCTCTGATGAAGTATTCAGGAAAGCGGCTTTCCGAGCTCGCCAAGTGCATGACATCCTATCCGCAGGTGCTGAAGAACATCAGGGTCAGGCAGAAGAGGCCTATAGAGAAGATGCTCTCTGTCGTAGAGGCAATCGCCAGGGCAGAGAAGCGGCTCGGCAGCGATGGCAGGGTGCTGGTGAGGTATTCAGGAACAGAGGGCAAGTGCCGCGTCATGATCGAGGGCAAGGATAAGGATGAGATAGGCGCCCTTGCTGATTCCATAGCAGATAAGATAAAGGGAGAGATAGGTGAGTGATATGCAGGCGGTCATTCTTGCTGCAGGGAAGTCCACAAGGACATACCCTCTTACAGTGAACAGGCCAAAGCCCATGCTTAAGGTGCTTGACCGCACAATAATGGAGCATAACCTTGACCAGCTGCACGGTCTGGTCGATGAGGTAATCATAATAGTGGGTTTCATGAAGGAAGAGGTGATGGAGAGGTTCGGCTCTTTCTACAGGGGCATGAGGCTACTCTATGCAGAGCAGAAGGAGCAGCTCGGCACAGGCCACGCGCTGCAGGCCGCAAAGCCCTTCCTGGGAGGGAAGTTCATAGTGCTCTACGGCGATGACCTGTACTCGAGGCAGGACCTTGAGGCTGTGCTGAGGCATGATTACGCCTTCCTTGTCCGCGAGGTGGAGGACGTGACCCCTTTCGGCGCTGTTGTCGTCGAGGGCAGTAGGGTGAAGGAGATAGTCGAGAAGCCGAAGACAAGCATCAGCAGGTACGCGAATGTGGGTGGTTTTGTCTTTGACAAAAGCATATTTGAAATGGGCCTGGAGAGGACCGAGCGCGGCGAGTACGAGCTGACTGATTACGCGACCGCCCTTGCGAAGAAGGGCGAGCTCAGCTTCGAGGTCGTCAGGGACTACTGGCTCCCTCTCGGCTACCCCTGGAACTATCTTGAGGCGAATGTCTTCCTGCTTCGCAGGATATCCGAGGCCAGGATAGACAAGTCGGCTGTCGTCGAGGACGGTGTCACCATGAAAGGTGTTGTCGTCATCGGCAAGAACACGGTCATAAAGGCAGGAACCTACATCGAGGGTCCTGTCTTCATAGGCGACAGCTGCGAGGTCGGCCCAAATGCTTACCTGCGCCCTGACACTGTTCTGATGGACAAGGTCAGGACCCGTGCTGAGATAGTCGATTCCGTGCTTATGGACGGTGTCACTGCCAAGCACAATTGCTACATAGGACATTCTGTCATCGGTGAGAGGACGAATGTCGCTGCAGGCACGATAACAGCGGATTACCGTCATGATTCAGGAACCAACAGGACCCTTGTGAAGGGTGCTAAAGTCGATTCAGGGAGGAAGAAGCTCGGTGCTTTCATCGGCGACAATGTGCGCCTTGGCATCGGTACTCTCATCTACCCGGGCAGGAAGATCTGGCCCAACCAGACGACGCTTCCGGGCCAGGTGGTGAAGGAGGACCTGGCGGATTAGGCGCAAAGCCGCGAGGTCGGTGCTTGTATTTGCGAGACCCGCCTTCCATCCCCTACCACTCACCCCTGACGTTGTGTCAGGGATTCATGCTCACGATGTCAGGAGCTGGGAATGCCTGGCTCTGTTTATTCCCGAAGGGTTGATTGTTATTGTTCCTTTGCAGGGGATCAGGATAAATACAATATGTGATGAATATGTGCGGAATTATCGGCTACGTCGGTCCGAGGAACGGGACAGAGGTAGTCATCGAGGGACTGAAGAGGCTTGAGTACCGCGGCTATGACTCATGGGGCATCGCGATAAAGTGCAACCCTTCGCTTTCTGTTCACAAGCAGGTCGGCAGGATATCTGACTTTGATGATCTTGCTTCTTTGCCGTCGAGTTCCATTGCTGTCGGCCACACGCGCTGGGCCACCAACGGCTCTGTCACGAAGGAGAATGCGCACCCGCATACCTGCTGCAGGGGCAAGGTGGCTGTGGTGCACAACGGCATCATCGAGAACTTCCAGGAGCTAAAGGCAGGGCTTCGCAGCCATCGCTTTGTCTCTGAGACAGACACGGAGATAATCGCCCACCTTATCGAGGACAATCTTTCTGCCGGCATGCGTTTCGGGGATGCTGTGAAGAATGCCTTGACGCGCCTTGATGGCCGTTTCGCTGTTGTCGCGGTGTCTGCTGACAGCAAGGAGGTGGTCGCTGCCAGAAAGGGCAGCCCGTTGGTGGTCGGGCTGGGCAAGGATGAGTATTTCATCGCCTCTGACATACCTGCCTTCCTTGAGCACACCCGCAATGTGGTATTCCTTGATGATGGCGATGTCGCCACCATATCCGATGGCATAAGCTTCAGCGATTTTGAGGGCGGTGTCGTGCAACGCTCTCCGGTTGAGATAACATGGGATGTCGAGCAGGCCTCGCTGGACGGGCATGAGCATTACATGATAAAGGAGATCCTTGAGCAGCGCTCCACCGTCGGCCTTGCTGTCGCCCAGGAGGATGCCAGGATGATGAAGGTTGCCAAGATGATAAATGAGGCTAATGGCACATTCTTCATCGGCTGCGGGACTGCCGGGAAGGTCGGCATGGTGGGCAGCTATATCTTCTCTGTTGTGGCGAAGAAGCACGTGAATGCTGTCGTGGGCTCTGAGTTTCCCAGTTATCATGATTTCCTCACTCCGAAGACATTGCTTGTGTGCATATCTCAGTCCGGCGAGACTGCTGATACCTTGGAGGCAATAGAGGTGGCGAAGAGGAAGGGCTGCAAGGTGGTGTCTGTCGTGAATGTCATGGGCTCTACCATGCTGCGGATGAGCGATGAGTATATCCTGTGCAATTCAGGTCCTGAGAAGGCTGTGTGCTCGACTAAAGTGACTACTGCGCAGATAGCCCTGCTTACCTTGCTTGCTTATGCCTGCGCCGGCAGGCTTGAGGAGGGCAAGGTGCTCCTTGATTCTGTCTCCAGGAAGCTGGACGTCATGCTTGACGGGCAGTATCTTGATGAGATAAGGTTTTTGGCGAAGAAGATTGCGGGGCATGAGTCCATGTACATCATCGGCCGCGGCCTTAACTATCCCATGGCATTGGAGGGCTCTATAAAGATGCAGGAGGTCCCGTATATCCATGCTGAGGGTTTTGCAGGCGGGGAATTGAAGCATGGTCCTATAGCCCTGATTGAGAACGGCACTCCCTGCATCGCATTGGTCGCGCATGACGACGTGAAGCACGAGATACTCATCAACGCACTGGAGATAAAGTCCAGGGGTGGCTTCATCATCGGCATATCACCCCAGGACAACGACATCTTCGACTTCTGGATTCCAGTACCGGATATTCCTATTGCCTCACCGATACTTAACATAATTCCTATTCAGCTTTTATCCTACTTCACCGCATTGGAGAAGAATTGCGACCCTGATAAGCCCAGGAATCTTGCTAAGTCAGTGACTGTGAAATAATTTTGTCCCTCTCCCATCACCACATCCTCCTTTTTAACCTTCTCAGTAAACTATTTATCCCTCCTTGCTATATGCTGTGGTATGCGGGGCAATACATTGACTTTCGTGTTCGGTGCTGTGTTTCTGGTATTGGTCGCTGTCTATGTCTGCTTTGCGACTTTCTATCATGCTCCTGAGGTCGAGGTCGAGGTCTCTCCTGAGCCTCCTGCAGAGGTGCCTGTGGTGCCCGTAATCAATGAGCCAAGTTGCTTCCCGCCTTACATCGAGTCAGGCGGTGCCTGTTGCATGGATGAAGACAATGACAGGGTCTGTGATGAGGTGAAGATACCTCTCACTGTCATAGTCAACTGCAGGGAATGCAATGACAACAACTCTTGCACCCAGGATGTCTGCTTCGGTGATGAGTGCAGGAACTATTGTATGCTCAACAGCAATTGCGATGACAATGATCCATACACCTCCCACGACACCTGCCTTTCAGTGGCTACAGGCGACTGCAGCTGCAGGGGTGATCCTGTGGAGTGCATCAGGGATTCAGAGTGCAATGACCTCAATGCGTGCACAGAAGACAGGTGCGTCAATAATGTCTGTCAGCATATCTGCAGGGTGGGCCTGTCATGCGATGACCGCGTCCCGAACACAAAGGATGACTCCTGTGTGATGAAGTCGGGCAGCTGCGTGTGTGTGGGCAAGGAGATGGTCCTGCACAGGTGAGCATAACTTTTATAAACAAAGTCTTATTTCTGTTTATCGGAGGTGTGTTTGATGGTTCCTATCAGTCCTGATGTGCTTATGGCTGCCATGGGCGGCGGTGCTCTGCTCGCTTTCATGGGCGCGTTCTTTGTGTTCTTCCTGCTGATTGCTGCTGCATTGTATGTCTACACTTCATGGGCATTGATGACCATCGGCAAGAAGCTGAAGTATGCTTACCCCTGGATCGCCTGGATTCCGGTAGCGAATATCGCCATGATACTCCGGATGGGAGGTTTCCATTGGGCTTGGGTGTTCCTCGTGCTAATACCTGTGTTCGGCTGGATAGCATTGGCTGTGATGGTCATAATCGCTACCTGGCGCATATACGAGAAGAGAAAATATCCTGGCTGGCTTGCTTTGGTCCCGCTGGCTTCTGTTGTTCCTATTGTCGGCGGCCTTGCCAGCATCGCGCACCTTATAATACTGGGCTTTGTCGCCTGGAAGGATGTGAAGTGATGGGCTTCTTTGATGATGTGAAGGAGAATGTTGCGTACAGGCTGAAGCGCAAGGCAGAGGATACCATAAGCGACAAGGTGACTGAGGGCGTGTCGAAGGGAGTGAAGAGGGCTGTTGCCAAGGACTCCTCACCAAAGTGCCCGAAGTGCGGGAAGAAGTTTAAGGGTGAGCCCAAGTTCTGCCCGTCGTGCGGTGCTAAGCTTGTGAAGACCTGCAAGGACTGCAATGCGGATTACCCTCTCAGCACCAGGTTCTGCGAGCAGTGCGGTAAGCCTTTGAAGTGAAGAGGCATTTTTGCCGGTTTTTTGAGATTTCATCGCTTTAAAAGGTTTCCGCAGCCTATTGAGCTGTTTTTTGCCTATTGCGAAGGTTTATAAACCAGTTCAAAATATCAGCTGTCACGGCATGCAGGTTTCTTGCGTGCCATTCGGAGGAATAGAAGATGGGAGAATTCGGCAGAGGCGGTCAAGGTGGACCGCGAAGAGATTTTGGCGGCGGACGTGGCGGAGGCGGCTTCCGAAGTGGTGGAGGCGGTTTCAGGGGCGGCCCGCGCGAGATGCACAAGGCAGTCTGTTCTGAATGCGGGCAGGAATGTGAAGTTCCTTTCAAGCCTTCAGGAGACAAGCCGGTCTTTTGCAAGGAATGCTATAGGAAGAGAAGGGAACAGCAACAGCAGTTCTGATCATGCTTAAGCATTCTTTTTTTTTCTTTTTTTTGGGTTCAATCAGAATTCTTGTGAAAAAATATCAAAAAAAATTAATAAATATTTTCACTCTTCGTCTTCCGGTCCGTCGGACTCGTAAGAACCTTCTTCAGGCTCTTCTCCGCCTTTATTTTCAGGGGCTCCGCCGACCAGCTTGATGTTCTGGGCCTGCTTGCCTCTTTCTGTGTCTACGGCGTCGAAGGTGACCTTGTCGTTCTCCTTCAGGAATACTCCCTTGGGCACCTTGGTGTGGTGGACGAAATAGTCCTGTCCGTCCTCTCCGCTTATGAAGCCGAAGCCTTTTGTCTTGTTGAACCACTTTACAGTTCCTTCCATTTTACTTTCCTCCTAACAAACTAATACTAAGAAATAGCGGTGCTAACTTCTTGTATTACTCGTTAATCGCTGTCCAAGCTTTTCCTTGGCCAGCACACACATGGAACAGCCGCCCCTTCTTAAAGCTTTTGGTTTTAAGGGTGTCTGAGGCCTTTTTCTGGTGTCTGGAGCAGTTCAATAATTTTGTGGTAACATTCTTCCCCACATTAATTATTATACTTCTCGCGCCTTACCTGCTGCAAGGAGAGGTAAAACCAATAACTGATTTCCGAGGTGGAGATTATGAAAACCAAGATAGCGGCAGCCATGCCGAAACTGGGGGAGTTCATCCCTGTGATGAAGCCTGCATACGCGACTTATGATGAGGTCATAGCAGCCCATGGCGGGAGGACATTCGCAGAGGTGAAGCATGACGGCTACAGGATCCAGATACACAGGGGGGGCAGCAGGTTCTGGATGTTCACTGCCAACGGCAACCCCTACAATTATGCGTGCTATCCTGAGATAGTGAGCATCGTGAAGCACTTGCCTGTATGCATTGTCGAGGCAGAGCTTGTTGCCGAAGGCCGGAACCATAAGGAGGCTTTCGACAATGTCAAGAGGAGGTTCAGGCGTGGGGGCATAGGCCAGGATTCCCTGGAATCATACCTGCAGAGCGGCATTGTGGGCGATGTTCCGCTTTCGCTGATGGTCTTTGATGTCCTCAGGTTCGAGAGGACTGACCTGATAGGCCGCCCGTTCGAGGAGAGGACTGAGTACACCCAGCTCATTGACAGCGCGGGGATTGTCCCTGTCGACCAGCGGCTGGTGCAGAGCGCAGGAGAGCTCGAGTTCCTGGTCCAGTCGACGATAAAGTCAGGTGGCGAGGGAATTGTCTGCAAGAACCCTGACAGCCCCTACAGGCCGGGCTGCGTCACGAGCGATGACTGGGTGAAGTTCAAGCGCTCTGAGAGCCTTGACCTTGTGATAGTCGGATTCTACAAGAGCGGGAAGCATGATCTTGACCTTCCTTTCACTTCCGTCCTGGTGGCTGCTTACAATGATGGCTCAGGGATGTATGAGACGCTAGGGAAGATCGGCGTCACCAGGGATGGGATTGCCAGGGAGATAGAATCTCTCGTCGGGCAGAAAAGGCAGCCGCAGCGTCCCGGAAATGTGGCTTTCTCGCAGAAGCTCGACAGGCCTTCCTGCGAAAAGTTCGTGCCTGACAGCTACATAGACCCTGAGCAGTCTGTTGTCCTCGAGGTGAGGGCGATGAACCTGAACAGGAGCGGCAACTGGCAGACCTGCGGCGAGAAGGATGGCAAGGCGTTCAGCATGCGCATAGGTTGGGCAGACCAGGTCAGGTATGACAAGGGTCCGAAGCAGGCCACTCGCACCAGTGCAATCGCAAAGCTGTATCAGCTTCAGGAGGGAGGTGTCGAAAGATGAGAGAGGATATGATAGAGCATAACAGGGAGAGCATGATTGCGCTTCTGCAGGAGACAGGGCGTGAGGGAATAGACTGTCTTGTGGAATGGCTTGATAAGGAGACAGACTACTTCACGGCACCGGCCTCATCCCGGCCAGGCTATCATGGATGCCATGAGGGCGGCCTTGCAGAGCACAGCCTGAACGTTTACACCCTTTTTGAGCAGAAGGTGAGGCAGTTCAACCTTGACGTGAAGCCTGACGAGATTGTGATAGCTTCGCTGCTTCACGACGCGTGCAAGATAGGCCAGTACCAGCCGAATGTCCTGAAGTCAGGCGCCCTTTCAGAGGCCAAGCCTTATGTGATAGAGGATGACTTTCCTCTTGGCCATGGTGAGAAGTCCGTGTATGTTGTGAGCCAGCATTTTGCGCTCACGCAGACAGAGGTCCTCCTGATGAGGTGGCACATGGGTCCGTTCGACGAGGCATGGGAGCAGTGGGAGCCGAGGGTCGGCAAGGCCTGCCCTTCGGTATACGCTTTCCATGATGCTGACATGGAGGCGTCCAAATATCTTGATGTGAGGGGATGAAAGGAATAAAATTATTTTTTTGTCTATTTTGTCTGTCTACAGCAGCCTTATCCCTTTCTCTTCCATCTCTGCGACGTGCGATTCAGGCCACACGCTGCTCTGAACTTCTCCGATGTGCGCCTTCTGGAGCAATGCCATGCAGAGCCTTGACTGCCCTATCCCTCCGCCGATGGATGATGGTATCGAGCCGGATATCACTCCGCTGTGGAACGCAAGCTTCTCCCTGTGAGACAGCCCGCCCATCCTGAGCTGCTCTTTCATCGTCTCCGGACTGACCCTTATCCCCATGGAAGACAGCTCAAGTGATCTCCCCCGCACCTTATCCCATATGATTATGTCCCCGTTTAGCCCGCGCTTCCCGTCGGCACTCTCAGTCATCCAATCGTCATAGTCTGCTGCCCTTAGGTCATGCGGCTTGCCTGAAGCAAGGGGGTGTCCTATGCCTATCAGGAACACTGCTCCGTACTCCTGCGCAATCGCGTCCTCCCTCTCCTTCGGAGTCAGCGACGGCCATCTCTTCTCAAGGTCCTCGCTATGCACAAACGTAATCTCTTTTGGCAGCTTTCTCTCCAGCGCAGGGAACTCCTGCGCAACAACAGCCTCTGTCTCGAGCATTGCTGAATAGATCTTTCTCACGGTGCTCTTCAGGAAGTCGAGCGATCTCTCTGACTGCGCAATCACCCTTTCCCAGTCCCACTGGTCCACGTAGATCGAGTGTATCTCGCTGATGTCTTCGTCCTTGCGTATTGCGTCCATGTCTGTGTAAAGGCCTGTCCCGGCAGCGAACTTCTGCTTTCCGAGTGTCCATCGTTTCCACTTGGCAAGGGAGTGCACCACCTCGACAGGAGAATCAGTGAACTTTGTACTGAACGATACAGGCACCTGCGTGCCTGCAAGGTCATCATGCAGCCCCGTGCCGACAACCAAGAAACGCGGGGCAGTCACCCTGCACAGGCAGAGCTTCTCCGCGAGCTTTCTCTCGAACGTGTCCTTGACCAGCTTGATGCCGCGCTCTGTCTGGAAAAAGTCAAGCTTTGGTTCATATTGTGTTGCTGTTTCCTGTTTCATCTCTCATCACCTTGGGATCTGATGCACCAACACATCCAGGGATGCTTTAAATATATATCTCAAAAACAATAGAAAAAATAGCCAAAAATCAAAAGATTTATATAATATTTGGAACATTTGTTCCATAATGACCTATGAAATGGACGACAAGGACCTGAAGATCCTGGACATCCTGAAGCAGCATGGCGACTACACCACCAGGCAGGTCGCCAAGAAGACGCTTCTCCCCCCCACCACTATCCATAACCGTATCAGGAAGCTGAAGGATGAGGGGATAATAAAGAACTTCACAGTAAACCTTGACAACAAGAGAGTTGGCAGGGGATTTGTCGCCTATGTTCTCATCTCCGCAAACCTTGCTGTGATGAAGCAGAAGAAGAGGTCCCAATATGACATCGTCAGCGAGCTGAGGAAGCTGGATTTCATAGAGCGGGCGGACATCGTCTCAGGCGGCACGGATCTTGTTGCTATAGTCCGGGTGAAGGATGTTGAGGAGTTCGACAAGGTACTCCTCAACAGGATACAGATGATAGAAGGGGTTGATAAGACCCAGAGCCTTATCGTGATACACTGATCCTGCATCTCCTCAGGCGCCTTCAGCCCCGGAATCCGTATCGCCAGCGGTTGTGGAGGTGGCCTCTTGACCGGCATAAGCTTGTGTCTGCGGCGGCTGTACTTTTGCCGGGGCGCTGCTGACGAACTGGTTTATCTTGTGCTGCAGGTACAGCAGGGTGAAGAAGAAGGTGGGCACCAGCGACATCTTGATGTTCCTGTTCTGCGTCCTGTTGAAATATTCGTCAAGCGCCTTCTCTGTCTGCAGCGACAGGTTCAGCACCATCGCCACGTTCACGACTAGCAGGACATGCCTTAGCAGAATGACTGATTCGCTGATCAGGAATGGGGGGGTGATTACTGTGTATGCTAAAAGCGCCATGTCAAGCAGGACTGCCACGAGGAATGTGACAGTCATCCACATTTTCAGCTTCTTTTCAGTCCCGAGCGCATCGATGCTCTTCTTTACCCTCATGAACCATATTGCAGCGTATATTCCGAAAGTGACTATTGAAAGCGTTAGTATCAGGATTACCCTTCTTTTTTTGATCCCTTCTGCCATGTTCACATCTCTTCCGGCGCCTTTATCCCAAGCAGCCACATGCCGTTGGCCAGCACCTGCCTGACTGCGTCGCAGAGCAGCAGCCTGGCTCCGGCAAGCTTCCTGCTCTCTGCCTTCAGCACAGGGCATTGCGTGTAGAATGTGTTGAATGTCTGCCCGAGCTCGACGAGGTAGTGCGCGAGAAGGTGCGGCTTGTATGATTCAGCAGCATCGGCAACCACCTGCCTGAATGCATAGACCTTCTTCACCAGCTCTTTCTCTATGTCTTCCTTGAGGGCTGAGCAGTCTGCCTTGCTGTCCGGCTTCTTGCCGTGCCTCCTGATTATCGAGCATATCCTTGCGTGCGCGTACTGGACATATGGTCCTGTCTCCCCTTCGAAGCTGAGCATCTTGTCCCATGAGAATTCCATGTCCCTGACGCGGTCATTGACAAGGTCCCCGAATATTATCGCGCCTATGCCTACTGCCTTGGCGACATCCTCTTTGTCAGCGAGCGAGGGGTTTTTCTCCTTGATTATCTTCTTGGCCAGCTCGACTGCCTTGTCCAGAACCTCTTCAAGGAATATTATGTTGCCTTCGCGGGTCTTCATGCCGAGGTAGTGCCCGAAGTCGACGTGCATCATGTCGCACTTCCTCTCACCCATCATCTCAAGTATCTTGAACAGCTGCCTGAAATGCAGCTTCTGCGGCCCTCCGACGACATAAAGCAGCTTTGCCGGCTTGTACTCGTGAAGCCTGTACAGCGCTGCTGCGAGGTCCCTTGTCATGTACATGGTCGCTCCGTCGCTCTTGACCACGAGCGCCGGCGGCATATCTTCTCCGACCTCGACCACCTGAGCGCCTTCGCTGAGCGTGAGCAGGTTCTTCTTCTTCAGCTTCTCGACCACTGCCCGCATCTTGTCGTTGTAGAATGACTCGCCGTGCCATGAGTCGAAGTGTATGTCCAGCTCCTTGTAGTATCTCTTGAACTCTGAGAGCGACAGGTTCTTGAACAGATCCCACAGGCGGAGCGCCTCCCTGTTTCCCTCCTCGAGTTTCCTGAACCAGGCGCGGGCCTCGTCCTCCAGCTCAGGCCTTATCTTCGCCTCCTCGTGGAACTTGACGTATATGTTGAACAGGTGTGCTATCGGCTCTTTCTCGAGCTCTTTCTCTGTGCCCCAGCTGTTGAACGCGACTATAAGCTTGCCGAACTGTGTGCCCCAGTCCCCGATGTGGTTCACCCCGACTGACGTGTATCCTGTGAAGTTGTGCAGCCGGTATATCGAGTTGCCTATGACTGTGCTTCTCAGGTGACCTATGCCAAAGGGCTTGGCTATGTTCGGCGATGAGAAGTCTATGACCACCTTGCCGCCTTTGCCCAGGTCACAGCTGCCGTACTTTTCTTTCTTCTCAGCAACTTCCCTGAGTGTCTTCTCCGCAAGAACATCTCTCCTTACGAAGAAGTTGAGGTAGGGTCCTGCGTTCTCGACCTGTTCTATGACCTCATCGGGCTTGATCTTGGCCTTGAGCCATTCAGCTATCATCGGCGGCGCCTTCTTCAGCTTCTTGGAGAGCATGAAGCACGGGAACGCGTAGTCCCCCATCTTGGGGTCAGGGGGTATCTCGACGCACGACTCGTCTATCCCTTCTGCGCCTGCCTCATCCACTATTTTCTCTATTATGTGAAGCTTGAACTCATCCATGTCTCTTCCCGTGTCGGTGCTTCTCTTCAGGTTCCTGTATCAGCTCTTTTTTTTCGCGGGCGAACATGTCCTTGATGTGTTCGCTCAGCTTTTTCATCCTTGTCTCCTTTATCGGCTCCATCTTTATGCCCTGTTTCTCTGCCAGCGTGCGAATGTCCTGGCGTATCTCTGTGAGTGTCTTGCGCATGACCACATATTCCCTGAACCTGATGTATAGAATTATGAGGTATATGCCGAACACCCCTCCGATAAGCACCTTTATCGTGTTGACGAATGTTCCGATAGGGCCCAGGAAAGGGAATATTGTTGAATTGAGCTCCACCAACTGCGTCACCTCGTTTTGAGAAGTCCAGGCGTCCTATATTTATTAATGTATCGCAGGGATGCAATGCAAAAAAACACAAAGATTTAGAGCTCTTCTTCCCCTTCCTGGCCGTCCTTTATCTTGACAGCCTCTTCGACGCCCCTCATGAATGCGTTGCCTTTCGGGTCGTCCTCTTCCTCTTCATCTTCGAAGGAGTACGCCTCAAGCTCATCATCAAAGAATTCCTCATCCTCTTCGTAATCTTCCATCTCTTATCACCTTTTTTTGAGGGTTTTATTTCTGTTTTAGCCCCGGATATAAAAAAGTTTCGCACATATTCGTATATAAATTATATAATTCTGTCGTGTTTTTTTGTCGTGTTTTTTTTGGGCTCGTGGTTTCCGCGCCTGGTTTCCGCAATTCTTTTATATGTCTGTGCGTTGTTGCTCTCCCATGATCATAACTATTTCGGGCATGCCTGGCTCTGGCAAGACAACTATAGCCAACATGCTTGCGGAGCGCTTCAAGCTGAAGCATTACTACATGGGTGCGATAAGGAGGAAGATTGCTGAGGAGAGAGGCATCACCCTGAATGAGCTGAACAGGCTTGCAGAGAAGGACCCGCATTCTGACAAGGTTGTTGATGACAAGCTGAAAGAGCTGGGGAAGACAGAGGACAACTTTATCGCAGAAGGGCGGACAGCAGCGCACTTCATCCCGCACAGCATAAAGCTGTTCATCGCTGTTGACATAAGGGAAGGCGCGAGGCGCATCAGGGATGATGTAAAGCTGAAGCACAACAAGAGGAACGAGGAGATCCGCGACAACATCAATGAGATGGCTGCCCTGCTGGACAGGCGCATCGAATCAGACAAGGTTAGGTATAAGAAGTACTATAATATAGACATCTTTGACCCAAATCTCTACGACCTTTGGATAGACACCACTGACATGACTCCTGAGCAGGTCATCTCCCAGATAATTTCATTCATAGACAAGAACAAGTGTTAGTGATGGTTCTGCAGAACTGGTGGTGCCGCCAATCCGCGAGCTCATTTAGTTCATGATGCAGACCGGCAAGGGGGGACGCATCCAGCTCGCTGGATGCACTCAAACTGCAAGGCAGTTTGGTGTGCCAAAGCAGGGACTGCTTTGAGCATTCCGACCGCACGCAGTAAGGTCGATATCCCTTACGGGGGAAGGCCAGGTATCGGAAAAAGAAAGCAAGAGCGAGCCGGGGGCACCACCTGAATGGCGTTGCTGATCAGCTCCACCCTGAAACCAAAACTTTAAATATACTCCGTCAATCCTTACCCTTGTCCTTCTACGATTTATAAAGCGAGGTAGAGGGAGGTAAAATGGCTGAAAAGGTTAATAAAGGAGATTTTGTCGAATTGGATTATGTAGGTCTGCTTAAAGAGCCTAATGTGGTGTTTGACACTAATATTGAGGCTGTTGCAAAGAAAGAGGGCGTATTTGACCCGAAAATGACATACGGGCCAGTCTATATTTGTGTTGGCCAGGGCCAGATACTTCAGGGCTTGGACGCCTCGCTGGAAGGCCTGGAGATAGGCAAGGAGACCGAACTGCTGCTTCCGCCTGAAAGGGCTTTCGGCAGGAAGGACGGCAAGCTGATGAAGCTCGTGCCCACTTCAGCTTTCAAGAAGCAGAATATCAATCCTGTTGTGGGCCTCCAGATAAACATCGACGGCATGGTAGGCACGATACGCACAGTCACCGGCGGCAGGACGGTCGTGGATTTCAACCATCCTTTCGCAGGCAAAGAGGTCATCTACCGGGTCACGATAAGGCGCAAGCTGGCAGAGGATAAAGAGAAGGTGATGGCCCTTGTCGAGCTCGCGCTCAACCAGAAGAGGGATGCGATAGGAATCAGCATCAGGGAAGGCAAGGCGACCATCTCTGTCAGGAAGGAGTTCTCTGATGAGCTGCTCAACATGCTCAAGGAGAGGATAACCAAGACCATGCCTTCGATAAAGGCGGTAGAGTTCATTACAGAAAGGCCTGAGGCAAAGACAGAGGCGAAGAAGAAGGCGCAGCTGGTCAAGGGTTCAAAGCCCGCAGGTCCTGCAGAGAATCCCGGGCATAAGCCTGCTTAAAAGTCTTGAAAGAAGCTTTATATAGCTGGTTACTTTTTGATTGTCAAACAGGAAGTCGGAAAAGAGGTGCTGATGGGACACCTGTCAGGTGTTTCAATTAAGCGAGGTGGACATGTTGGACAGCTTTATTCGGGAGGCAACCCAGAGGATCGAGCAGCAGGAGGTCGTCGCTAAACCGGTTCATGAGGAACAGGAGCAGGCGCACGGACCTCAGTCTAGGGCATCAAAGTCACACGCGCCGTCCATTATGGATGAGGTCGACGCAGAGCTTGCCGCGCTTCTCGCGAAGCAGATGGCAAGGATAAAGGTCGTCGGCGTAGGCGGCGCAGGCAACAACACTATCAACAGGATAACCGAGATCGGCGTCAAGGGCGCTGAGATAATCGCGGTCAATACAGACGCGCAGGACCTGCTGTATGCCAATGCGAGGAAGAAGATACTCATCGGCAAGGAGATAACAGGCGGTCTTGGCGCCGGCTCGCAGCCGAAGATAGGAGAGGAGGCCGCCAAGGAGAACGAGTCTGACCTGAGGCGCGTGCTCCAGGAGTCCGACATGGTCTTCGTGACCTGCGGCCTCGGCGGAGGGACTGGCACGGGTGCCGCTCCCGTCATAGCTGATGTCGGCAAGAAGGTTGGTGCGCTCGTCGTAGGTGTTGTCACCCTTCCGTTCGCGATGGAAGGCCAGAGGCGGTACGAGAACGCTGTTGTCGGCCTCGAGAAGCTCGAGAACATCGTCGATACGCTCATAGTCATACCGAATGACAAGCTCCTCGAGCTTGCCCCGGACCTTCCGCTCCAGACAGCGTTCAAGGTCGTGGATGAGATACTCGCAAATGCTGTTAAAGGCATCGCGGAGCTGATAACCAAGGCAGGCCTTGTGAACCTGGACTTTGCGGACGTCCGCACTGTCATGGGCAAGGGCGGCGTCGCTCTCATAGGTGTCGGCGAGTCCGACTCTGAGAACCGCGCTGTCGAGGCTGTCGAGAAGGCCATCAACAACCCGCTGCTGGATGTGGACATAAGCGGCGCCAATGGTGCGCTTATAAACATCTGCGGCGGTCCTGACATGACTCTCGAGGAGGCCCGGAAGATTGTGGAGACAATATCTGACAAGCTGGACCCTGACGCGAAGGTCATCTGGGGCGCGCAGATATCAGAGGACCTCCACGACACGATAAGGACCCTGCTCATAGTGACCGGCGTGCGGTCGACGCAGATATTCGGTCCTGAAAGGAAGGTCTCTGACAAGAAGAGGCGCGAGATGGAGACTGAGCTCGGCATCGAGTTCATAGATTGAGACATATTTTGAAACATTCAGAGAGGGAATTGATATGGATGTCGCATCATGGCCTGGAAGGATAAAGACATACCTGCTTGAGTGCAGGCGAGTGCTTAAGATAACAAAGAAGCCTACGAATGACGAGTTCAAGACAATCGTGAAGGTGTCGGGTCTGGGCATACTCCTGGTAGGTTTCATCGGCTTCATTATGGTGATGGTCAAGGAGCTGCTTTTGTAAAAAAGAGGTAAGGGTAGTTGAAAATGGCTGACGATACTGATAAAAAACCAGAAGAGATTGCTGAAGAGAAGATGGAAGAGAAGATGGAAGAGAAGGCAGAAGAGAATGTTGAAGACGCTGACACTGTAGGGGCTGCTGAAGATCCTGACGATGAGTCTTACGTAAGCGAGGCCTCAGGCCAGCTGGTCGAGAAGCCGTCTGATTATTTCGGCGATGAGCCCGACCCTGAGCAGGCGCCTGAGAAGAAGGCTGGGCCGAAGAGAGAGAAGAAGGTGAAGAAGGCCAAGAAGTCTGAGGAAGAGGAAGGCAAGGAAGACAAGCCCGAAGCTCCTGCGGAGGAGAAGAAGTCAGGCCCTAAGATATTCGCCCTGAGGACGACTGCCAACAGGGAAGACCAGGTCATGGATTTCGTCACCAGCAACATAGTCAAGAAGGCGGTCGAAGTGTTCTCGGTCATAAGACCCCACGGCATGAGGGGCTATATATTCCTGGAGGCGGGCTCCAAGCTTGATGCTGAACAGGCAGTGCACGGCATACCTTACGCGAGGGGCATACTGCCGAAGGAGATAGACTACAGCGAGATGGAGCACATGATCGAGCCGGTCAAGCGCGAGCTCAGCATAAGGAAGAACGACATCGTCGAGATAATATCAGGTCCGTTCAAGCGCGAGACAGCGAAGATAACCAGGATTGATGAGCAGAAGGAGGAAGTCGTGGTTGAGCTTGTCGAGGCCGCGGTTCCTATCCCCATCACTTTGAAGATAGATGCCGTCAAGGTGATAAGAAGGGACACTGACGATTGATCAGATTGTTCCAGCAGCGCCTCCGTGAATTCACGAGGCGTTGCTGCTTTGGCAACAAGGCCGTTGTCGGGGGACGCCTCCGAGCGGAAGCGAGCGAGGCACCAAAGCGCCTGCCGCTTTGAGTGTCCCATCAGGGGGACAGGCCATTTGACATGAATATGCGGGCGCCGAGATTCACGCGGCGCTGCGATTAAGCGGCTAAAAGAACATGATTTTCATAACCGGTTGCCTGCGGATGCAGGAATCCAACACGTGCTGCACATCAGATGCTGGCGTGGGAGACTAGAAAATGGGAAAGGAATCTGTTGACGTGCTGATAGAGGGCGGCAAGGCGACTGCTGCTCCGCCTTTGGGTCCTGCTCTGGGGCCTCTGGGGGTGAATATAGGCAAGGTCGTCGCTGACATAAACAAGAAGACAGAGTCTTTCAAGGGCATGCAGGTGCCTGTGAAGGTGACTGTCGATTCTGATACAAAGGAATACGAGATTAGTGTCGGGACTCCGCCCGCTTCCGCGCTCATAAAGAAGGAGGCTGGTATAGAGAAGGGCGCGGCGAACCCTGAGACAGAGAAGGTCGCTGACCTGAGTGTGGAGCAGATAATCAAGATAGCCAAGATGAAGGAGGATTCCCTGCTCGGCAAGAACCTCAAGCAGAAGGTCAAGGAGATAATAGGCACGTGCCAGGCGATGGGTGTTCTCGTGGAGGGCATGGCCGCGCACGATGCCATAAACGCGGTGAACGAGGGCAGGTTCGACGCTGAGATCAAGGCCGAGAAGACTGAGCTAACTGCTGACGAGAAGAAGAAGCTTGATGAGGAGAGGAAGAAGCTCCAGGAAGAGCTCAAGGCGAGGAAGGATGAGTTCATGGCAAAGGCCAAGAACATCCTCGCGAGTATGGAAGGCAAGCCTTCTTCCGAGAAGCGCAAGAAGCTCGAGGAGGCTGAGATACCAGGGCCAATCATACAGGAGCTGGTGCCTGCCGAGAAGGAGGAGAAGGGAAAGAAGTGAGCATCATATTTTTTTTCTTTTTTTTTTCTTTGATTTTTTTTATCCTGGTTTAGCAGCGCCGCCGCTCTTTTTTATTGCTTTTTGCGAAAGGGTAAAATTCGTCACCCCGCGGTTTTATATATCGCGTTCCAGTCTTTCTTTCCATGGTGCACCGTCTGAAAGCCATATACATCGCGAAGGAATTGCCCATATCAAGGCTGAAGAAGGCGCTGGACTTCAGCGAGGTCTCACTGACAAGGGAGACTGCAGTCTATCGCCTGGACGGGACAGTGCTTTACGCGTATTCTTTCGGTTCGATAGTGCTGGTCGACTGTCCTGCCGACAGGGAAGATGAAGTGTTCGCGAAGCTGGCCGCGGCAGGGATGACGATGAAAGAGAAGCCGATAACAGAGGAGTATTCTGTATTGGAGGACCCTAAAGCAAGGGGTTTTTCTGTCAGCAGCTCCTGCGTTGCTGTCAGGAAGCTGGAGCCCGGGATGATTAAGGTCGTTGCGAGGGTGCTTGCGCAGTCTGTCGCGCTTGAGAGTTATGAGGATGAGTTTGACAGGATAGAGAAGAGGTTCACCGGGCTGAACATCGACCTGGGGAATAGGGGGGTCATCGGCCTTTCGAGCAGGGAGGTGATGAGGATGATCGCCCGGAACAACATGGTGGTGGATGAGATAGTGTCAGGCATAGGCGTGCTTGACAAGCCTGAGTCTGCGTGGGACAGCCAGCTAATCGATGCGCTCCATGACAGGCTGAGCGACGAGTTCGAGCTCCAGGAGAGGTTCCAGAACCTGCAGTCAAAGATGGATTTTGTGCAGGAGAACTACAAGGTCTTTCTGGAGAGCCTGAGGAACAGGTATGATGTGAAGCTGGAGTGGATCATAATAATCCTTATAGCAGTTGAGATAATCCTGTTCATCTATGATCTTTTCCACATGTGATGCTGGAAGATATTGCATAGCACCTGCCGCCGCTCTTGCGTCAGTCGGTAGGAACATCGGAAACCTGCTTCATCTCCGGCAATACGCAGTCAGGCGCCAGCCTCCTGCAGTAAAATGTTTATGTCTCTGCAGGCGAAGCACCACTAGCAGCGCGGCATCTGCCGCTGCTCTTGCGTCGGTCAGTAAAGAGAAACAGAAACCTGCTGTTTCGCAGACATAAATGGAAGGCAT
>JAFGJH010000037.1 GCA_016929255.1 Candidatus Woesearchaeota archaeon | reverse complement strand
GTGGTACAGGTGGAATGTCCAGTGCAGTGACGGCACAAACAGTGCCTTTGCGGCGGCTGACTTCACCTTCCAGGTGAACACGAGCGCGCCTGACAGCTCGCCTGTCGTGACCGCTTTGGCTTCGCCTGTATCAGGTGACCTGCCGCTTGTCGTGCAGTTCAACGCGACAGTGGTCGGCGGTGATGCGCCGCTCTCTTTTGAGTGGGATTTTGACAACGACGGGACCACAGATTCGACAGCGCAGAATCCTATCTACATATATAATGTGGCTGGGACTTACACTGCTGTCGTGAATGTGTCTGATGTTGACGGCGATTGGGACACTGACAACGTGACAATAACAGTGAGTTCATCCACGCATGATATTGCGGTGAATTCGATAACAGACTCCAAGGTCGGCTCTACAGCATACCTCTGGGACCTGATAGACGTGACGTCCAATGTCCAGAACCAGGGCACTGCAGATGAGACAGTCACTGTCCAGCTTGAGGTTGACGGCGTTGTCGTAAACTCGACATCTGTCGCGATATCTGCAGGAGCGACGGTGCCTGTCACCCTTAACTTTAATGCCGCTGTCGAGGGCTTCAATACTGTCATAATGAGGGCTGTGCCTGTTGCAGGCGAGACTGACCTGTCTGACCAGTCTCAGTCGACCAGCATCAGGGTCTGGTCTGTCGAGGATGTTGTGAGCAACAGCACGAGGGAGATATTCCTCTCCTCTAACATCGTGCTTGCCGGCGGCGCGCTTTCCGCGTTCCTGCCTGTGCAGAACAGCTATGGGCTGCAGGGCTTCGATGACCTTAGGGTCGAGCTCTGGTCGAGCGATCTCGGCGCGTTCACGCTGCTGGATCCGCAGGCGCAGCTCATCGATCTTTCCGGCGGTGCGTTCGCGCTTGTCCAGTGGGACATGACCGCGGTCACGCCTGGTGTATATGTGATGAGCGCAAGCCTGGGCAACGATGAGATTGACCATACAGAGATAATGTCAAAGATAGTCACTGTAGTCTGAGCGCATAATCTTTTTTTATTGTGTTTATTATGTTATTTTATTGTATTATTTTATTGTATGATTCATTTTTTTTGGGAAAAGCCAAGGGTTTAGACATGCTTGAGGAAGCGGATATATAAGCAAGGAAAAACATGATGGGTAAATCAAAATGAAATCGACAATATTTCAGCTCGGGATATGGACGCTGTTCCTTGTAGTGCTTAGCGGCTTCGCGGCTGCTCAGGTATGTGAAGGGACCCTTAGCGCTCCAACAAAGGAAGTCTACGTAGGATCCGACTTCAACGTGACTTTCTTCAATGCAGAGCTCAACTCCGGCGGCGGCACCATTACACTGGGACTGCCTGCAGAGATTGTGCTGGTGGGCGGCTCGAACCCTGTCTCGCCGATAAGCCCTCTCACGGCTTATCAGTGGACTGTCAGGGGAACCGCTGCGGGGGTGTACAGCATCAACATCACCCTTGAGAGCGCAGGCGTGAACTGCACCAAGACCCTCGACTGGGCGACGATAGTCGATCCTGTTGTGGCTCCCATTATAGTGCCTTCGATGACTGATCTGGGAACTCTCGTGCTGAACCAGCCCGTGACAGTGCAGGTTGACCTGCTCAATGTCGGCGGAGAGGCCATCAACGTGGACGGCATAATCAGCGCGAACAGCGGCAGTTCTGTGTCGCCGAATTCCTTTGCGCACGCTTCCATCTCGAACAGCACGACTGCTTCGACCACGCACACATTCACTCCGGGCTACTGCGGTGTCGATTCGATAACTGCTTATGTCCAGAACATACAGGATGCCAACGGCATCGATGTCGCGCCTGTTGAGGTGACTGACATGTTCACCGTGACCGGGAGCGACGTCGCTTTCACCACGATAGGTGCTACCAGCCCTGTCAACCAGGGCGATAGCACGACATTCAGCTTTACTGTGGAGAACATAGGCTCTATGGTCGCGGCCAATGTGCAGGTCCAGGTGCTTGTTGACGGCAGTTCAGTCACCACCAGGAATCTCGGTGCGTTGGCTGTCGGCGCTTCAGCGTCCGACTCTTATGCTTACAGCACCGCAAGCCTCTCAAACGGCACGCATACTGTTTTGTTCAGGGTCGGCGGCGACCTTGAGTGCAGTTCTGTCAATAATGAGGTCAGCACCACATTCAGCGTGGTCGGCGGCGTAGTGCTTCCTTTCTGCGGTGATGGTATCTGCAACGGCGGAGAGACATGCTCTTCATGCCCTGGCGACTGCGGCACCTGCCCGTCATCTGGCGGCGGCGGTGGAGGCGGTGGCGGCGGCGGTGGAGGCGCCGGCAAGATATACATACTTGTCCTCACTCCTGAGAACCCTGTAAAGTCGCTGCATCTGGCTACTGGCGATACAGTCAAGTATTTTTATGATGGTAAGGATTACTCATTTGTCTTCAGGTATGTCTACTCTGACAAGGCGAAGATGGGCGTCTCTGAGTCCACCGGTTACAAGGAGTACACTCTTGATGAGGACAAGAAGTACAACCTGAACCTCAATGATGACCCTCAGTCTGATCTCGGCATACTGCCGTCTCAGCTGTACCTTGGTGCAGGGAACTTCACGTTCGAGCTGCTCAACATACCTGAGAAGAAGCCGATCATAACGCTTCCTTTGCTTCCCAAGAAGAAGACAGTTGCTCCTGCTGAGACAGAAGCGTCTGCTGATCTTGGGTCGCAGCCTGATGAGGTTGAGCCTGAAGAGGAGAGCTTCTCTGAAGGCATGCTTGACTTCATGGAATCCCTGACTGTCAAGAGCTCTGCCCCGTTGTGGGCGGGCATAGGCCTGGCGCTGCTTATACTTGTGGCGGGCCTTGTCCTCTATTGGCTGGTCACGAGGAAGGAAGACTGATTGTTTGTTTTTTCTTTTTTTTTAATTTTTTTTATGCTCTTTGGTGGTGTGGTGTTCTAAGACAGAGTGTCGAGATGGATAGCGAAGATGCTGAAGATAAGATGAATGTATATGTTCTTGGGGTGAGTAGCTTCTGCTCTGGCCTGCCTTTCTTTCCTTCATTTGTGCTGCAGTATGGTGCTGATTACCTGCTTGTGGACCCGACTGCCAACCTATCATCTGCCATAAGGCTGTGCAACAAGGTGTCAGGCTCAAGGCTGTCGATGGCTGACATTGATGCGTGTTTCATTTCCCACATTCACTCCGACCACTCAAGCGGCGCTATAGACTTCGCGATCAGCAAGTATTACAAGGAAGCAAAGCGGGGCAACAGGCGGCCGCAGTTCCTCGGGCCTGCGGAGGTGGTCGATGCCTGCTGGGACCTGGTGCTCAAAGGTACGCTGGGTGTCACATTCGGCAGTGCTGTCCCTGATTATCAGGAGATTGGGCTTGGCTTTGATTCATTCTTCAGGCGAGTGGAGCTGGGTGTGGATGGGAGCCCGACAAGGGTGGGCGGCCTTGAGGTGATGCTCAGGAAAGGGATACATGCTGTCAAAGGGGGCTCTTATGCCTCGAAGTTCAGGTGGAACGGCGTCACTGTCGGATACAGCGGGGACACTGCGCCCAACATGAATGGCAATGATGTTCCTGATGTTCTCGAGTTCCTTGCAGATGACTGTGACATGATAATTTATGAGGTCGGCGGGAGCCACCCTGTGGAAGGCCACACTCCGCTTGCTATACTCAGGTCCAGGATTGCCGATTACCTCTCTGCTGACGATGCTGCCAGGAAGGTCTTCCTTATACATTATCCTGACAGCTTCTTGAATGAGCCGCTACAGGTGATACCTTTCCAGCTCATCCAGCCATGGCACTGCTACACTGTCAGCAGGGGCAGGGTAGAGGTGGGGGAGCCCACTCCGAAAGGCAGGAACCTCCTTAAAGCGATCATGAGCGATTAGTTCTTTAGCTTTTGTTATTGGCTTTTTTTACCGGCTCTTTCAGGAAAGGCTGGTGCCGCCCTGCGGGCCTTTGGCTTCCTTATCCGTTGACCGGTGTTCTCGGCAGGAACAACTGATTTTCTGTCAGTGCGAGCGGCCGCACCAGCCGGGCGTCAGCGAGATTCCGGACAGAGCCTTTTTTTTTACCGCAACATTTATAAACAAAAAACCTCTCTTCCGAGCTTTAGATAGCTTTAGAGCCCTTGTTTGAGGGTCATTAACACTACGGGCTCGTAGTTTAGTGGCTACGTCTTAATGACGCTGCAGATAACGTCCCGTTGACGTCGGGAAGGTCTCCGGTTCGAGTCCGGACGGGCCCATCAGAGAAAGGTAAAATGCCAGACGAGGCTTGCCGAGTCGGCACTTTTGCCTTTTTTGATGCTCGATAATCCCTGACGACCGAAGGGAGTCGGGATTATCTTTGCATGGCATTCAGGCACATGATGCCTGGTCTGCATTGTTTGTGCATGCTAATTTTTTGAAAAAGAGGTCATCATGGAAGTTCCGCAATACACGTTAAGGCCGAACACCAATGCCATGGTAGCTCCGTGGATATTGAAGCTTCTTGGCCTGGCCATACTTTTCTACGCAGGCATCTACTTCAATGTGAAGTTTGCCATGGGCAGGTCCATCCCTCCTGCGATAAACCTTTTCATATTCGTTTTTCTGATTGTGCTTGTCGTGACGCAGGTCATACTCTACAGGATCAAGTTCGGCAAGTACAAGTATATGTTCTACACCGACAGGGTGGAGTTTGAGGGCAAGAAGACAGAGACTTTCTTCTTCAATGATTTCCAGCAGGCAGGGGTCAAGCAGAAGCTCTTCGAGAAGATGTTTGATACCGGTGAGCTGAGCCTCAGCAAGAGTTTTAGGATAGGCCCGATATCCAACGTGACCCAGGTCAGGAGCTACATTGAGCAGCTCGTGCAGTATCATCATGCGATGCAGGAGCGTTCCAGGGCGCAGGAGCAGCAGGCTGCCATGCAGAAGCAGATGGGTTATGCTGCCCAGAGGCCTTCTGGCTATTCTCCGCCCGGCGCTGACCGGTCCCAGCCTTCTGTCCAGCCTTCATCATCTCAGCCTTCATCATCCCGGCCAGCACCTCAACCTTCTGCAGATTCTTCTGGTCAGCAGCAGTCTGGCGCTCTTGGCGGAGGGGGTTCAGGCAGCGGAGGCTATCCTGGAGGGGGTGTATGAGCGTGGCTCCTGGCAAAAGGTCTGTGAAACCGGGCAAGGTGCAGCTTGGTAAGGTTCAGCCTCATTCGAAATACCTGTTCATATTGTTCTTCCTGGCAGTGCTTGCACTTGCAGTGCTAATTATCAGGCCGTTCATTTCTACGCTCATCATCAGCGCGGTTGTCGCGTACGTGCTGTATCCTGTCTATCTTTACTTCTACAGGCTCACCAACATGAAGGGGTTTTCGGCAGTTGTGCTGATACTCCTGGTGCTGTTGTTGTTGTCCATACCTGTCATAGTGGTCACGGGTGAGCTGACTAAGGAGTCTTATGATGTCTATCTGAAGGTGAAGCGGGTCTTCCTGGAGACCGACTCGATAGAGCAGGCCTGCGCTGCCAGGGATGGGATACTCTGCAGCCTGTATGAGACTTATGATGTCCTTTCAGAGAGGTATGATCTCGGTTTTCATCTTGCAAGAGGGTTCGGCAGTGTGGCTTCAGGCCTGGTATCTAGGGCATCTGATTTCATCCTTAATATCCCTAAGCTGCTGCTCAACATATTCATAGCATTGTTCGCGATGTATTACATGTTTGTCCAGGGTGATGTGATGCTGCGTTCGCTGAAGGATGCCCTGCCCCTGAAGGAGGAGCATAGCGACAGGATGCTGCAGAACTTCAACGACATAATCCACGCGACCATATATGGCGCGATTGTCCTGGCGATAGTGCAGGGGGTCCTGGCTGCGGTAGGGTATTTCATCTTCGGCATATCATCGCCTATCATCCTGGCCCTGCTGACCACTGTCGCCGCATTCATACCTTTCCTGGGCGCTGCTCTGGTCTGGCTTCCGGTCTCGATCTCGATGCTTATCAACGGCCTGCTTGCGGACGACAGCACCATGATGCTGAAGGCAGGGGGGCTGGTGCTCTACGGCGCGCTGGTGGTCTCGACGATAGACAATTTCCTGCGGCCTAAGATAGTTGGCAGCCGCGCGAGGGTGCATCCCCTTGTGATACTGTTGGGCGTCTTCGGCGGCCTGGCGCTGTTCGGTTTTGCAGGGATAATGATAGGTCCTCTTCTGCTGACTCTTTTCATAGCTTCGCTGAGGATATACATGCAGGAGAAGGATAATATAGTATGATGGTGAAGTTTGTCTTATCTTGATTTGCGTCTTATTTTGTCAGGAGGTTGCTCATGAAGTTCAAGGTCAAGGATGTTGACATAACGACAGGCGGTACGCTTGTCGCGATACTGAACAAGAAGGATGCTCTTATGCTTGACCTGCATACGGGTGACAGGCTGCGCATCACCCGCGGAGGGAAGTCTGCTGTGGCTGTCCTTGACATAGCTGAGTCTGTCAAGGCTGTCAAGCGGGGCTACATAGGCCTTATGGAGGAGGTTCTTGAAAAGATCGGCGCTAGGCAGGGCTCTGTGGTGAGCATAGCCTTAGAGGAGAAGCCGAAGTCTCTTGCTCTGATAAAGGAAAAGCTTGACGGAAGGAAGATCTCTGCTGAGGGTATGGATGTAATAATCCAGGACATAGTCAACAACAAGCTGACAAGCGTAGAGATAACCTATTTTGTGGCTGCCGGCTACACCCGTGGGCTGGATATGGACGAGACCGTGGCGCTGACCAGGGCCATGATAAACACCGGCAAGATACTGGAGGTGGACTGCTATCCTGTTGTGGATAAGCATTGCATAGGTGGTGTGGCCGGGAACCGCACCACGATGGTGGTGGTCCCTTTGCTTGTGGCTGCGGGCTACTGCGTGCCCAAGACCTCGTCAAGGTCGATAACTTCTCCTGCAGGCACGGCTGACACCATGGAGGTTCTGTGTGATGTCAACCTCGACATAGACAGGATAAAGAAGGTCGTCGATAAGGTTGGCGGCTGCATGGTCTGGGGCGGGGCGGTGAACCTGGCGCCTGCTGATGACAAGATAATAACTGTCGAGCATCCTCTCAGCGTGGATGCTGAAGGCCAGCTCCTGGCATCCATCATGGCGAAGAAGGGCAGCGTGTCCGCGACACACATACTCATAGACATCCCTGTCGGCAGGGGTGCCAAGATCTCCCGCATCGACCGCGCAAAGCATCTGAAGGAGCAGTTCCTGAAGATAGGCAAGAAGCTTGGGATGAAGATAAAGGTGGTGATAACAGACGGCTCCCAGCCTGTCGGCAACGGCATAGGGCCTGCGCTGGAGGCGAGGGATGTGCTTTGGGTTCTCGGAAACTATCCTGGTGCGCCACAGGACCTGAAGCACAAGTCTCTTATCCTGGCATCTGAGATCATGCGCGCTTACCCGCTTTCTGGCTGGAAGGCAAGGCATGGCTACCGTTACGCCAAGGAGCTGTTGGAGTCAGGCAGGGCATGGGACGCGATGCAGAAGATAATAGATGCGCAGGGAGCCAGGGTGAAGGACCCTGCGAAGATAAAGCTGGGCTCTTTCAGGTTTGATTTCAGGGCGTGGAAGGATGGAAGGATTGAGCATATAGACAATGTCTCTGTCTCAAGGATAGCGAGGGTCGCCGGAGCTCCTTTCGACAAAGGGGCAGGGATATACCTCGGGTGCCATGTGGGTGACCGCGTGAAGAAGGGGGGCATCCTGTTCACGGTCTATTCTGAGAACAGGCAGAAGCTCGCTTACGCGAAGGACTGCCTGAAGCAGTATGATTGCGTCATCATCGGGTGATGATGTCCTGGTTGGTTGTTGGTGCTTGTCTGGTTTTCTCGACGGGGAATATGCCTCCTTGTCCGGATTATGAAAAGATTTATATACTTGTGTCTTGCATCGTTTTCATCAAGGTATTGATTCATGGATCGGGATGTTTCATTTGGGGTGAGAGCGTGCCTGTTGTCTGGGCGCGGACGGATTTTTTCTTCTGAAACTGTTATTGGCAGGAGTGTTTATGTTCTTGTTGTGATTCTCCTCGGGGTGTGCTTCTAAGATGGCTGATGGTCCTGGTCAGAGTATTGGTTCTGATGTTGGTCCTTCCGGCGACCTGGCGGGGAAGACCATACTTTTCGTGAACTCAGGCTCAAAGAAGAAGGAGTTCACGCTTGCGACGGCCAAGAGCCTCGGCCTCAACATAGTCCTTGTGAACAAGACATGCACCTGGCAGAAGAAGTATGTCAGCACGTTCATACAGGCGGACACTTATGTCCATAATGAGGTGATATCCAAGCTCCAGGAGTTCCTCAAGAAGGGCAAGATAGACGGAGCAGTGACATTCTGGGAGGATGATGTCCCTCTTCTTGCGAAGATATGCGCGGAGTTCAGCTGGGTGGGGCCGAGCATAGAGACTGCTGAGAAGGCAAGGAACAAATATTTGATGAGGGAGGCGTTTGTCAATGGCAATGTGCCCTCTCCCAGGCACCATCTTATTACGCCGAACGGCAACGGGGGGGCAGCCGCGCTCAGGGCAGCGATAGAGCATGTCGGATTTCCTGCGGTCATAAAGCCCTGCTGGGGATCTGATTCAGAGTTTGTCATAAAGGTCAGCAATGAGAAGGAGGCCAAGGAGGCTTTTGACTATGTCATGAAGAATGCTGTCCCCAAGTTCAACCCCATATTCAAGTACAACAATTCCCAGTTCGTGTTTGAGGAGTACATGTCAGGGCCTGAGGTGAATGTGGAGTCCCTGACCCAGAAAGGGGATACCAGGGTCATATCCGTCTCTGACAAGATGCCCATGGATGAGCCTTACTTCCTGGAAAGGGGAGACTACATGCCTTCAAGGTATTCCGGTGAGATGCTCGGCATGATCAAGGAGGTCGTCAGGGCAGCCCACCGCGCCATCGGTGTGCAGAACAGTGTCTCGCACACAGAGGTGAAGATAACTCCCAGGGGCCCGAAGGTCGTCGAGATAGCTGTCAGGATGGGCGGAGATTATCTCTGGGAATGGGTCAAGACGGTGTGGGATGTGGACCTTGTCGAGCAGGCATTGAGGATAGCGCTAAGCCTTCCGATGAACTATGAGCAGGCTCCGCAGCCTAATTGTTATCTCACCGGCAAGTATTTCATCCCTGAGCATTCAGGTGTCCTGACAAACATCCGCATCCCTCAGGGCACGACCGCGCTGCCTTATGTCAAGACGCTCAAGCTCAACAAGCACATCGGCGACCCTATACTTGTCCCGCCGCTGGGTTTCGAGAACATCGGCTGGCTGGTGACTAGCGGGCAGAGCCAGGTGGAGTCCGAGAGGGACCTCGACTCCGTGTTTGATGACATAAAGATGACTGTGCTGAGGTTCAGCCCGACCTCGAGCATAGGGCAGACCATGAGGAAGAGCCCTCTCTGGCCTGCGGGTTACAGGAGTTCTGACATCATCAGGGGGGCCAAGATAGAGAAGATAAGGCTTATCTCTGAGGAGCAGCTGCCCAAGCTCCACGTGGGTGTGCTGTGCAACCTTTTTGAGAATGCGAATGGCGATGCCCCTGTCGAGAAGGACCTGATGAACATCGGGAAGCATATCCAGGTAGCCCTTGAGTCAAAGGGGCACAAGGTGAGTTTCTTTGACATGAATGAGGATCCGCTGCCAATAGCCAAGATAATGGAGTCCAAGGTGGACATCGTCTTCAATGTCTGCGAGAGGATAAATGACTCCTCGCTGCTTGAGCCGCATTCCGCTGCCCTGCTGGACATGCTGGGCATCCCTTACACAGGCTCCAACCCGCAGACGCTTGCGCTCTGCATAGACAAGATAAGGATGAAGAAGCTGCTGCATTTCCATGACATCCCGACCCCTAAGTGGGATTATGTGTATGATATCCATGATGAGCTGGACGACGAACTGAGGTTCCCGCTCATAGTCAAGCCCGCCAACGCCGACAACAGCATAGGCATAACCAATGATTCGGTGGTGACTGACACTGAAGGGCTGTACAGGCAGCTGAACAAGATTGTCGTAGATGAGGGCAGGCCTGCCCTGGTAGAGGAGTATATCGAGGGCGATGAGTATGATGTCTCCATCCTGGGGAATGAGGATGACATAATCGTGCTGCCTCTCTCGCGTTCCATGTTCGACGACATGCCTCCTGGGTTCTGGCACATCTACCCGTTCGACGCCAAGTGGGGTGGGAAGGGTGAGGAGACCGCCTATGACAAGATAAAGGTGGAGAGGCCTGCGAAGATAAGCAAGAGGCTGGCTTCGCTGATAACCGAGATAGCGCTCGACACGTATAATATCCTTGATGCGCATGATTACGGCAGGGTCGAGATAAGGGTGGACAGCGAGGGCAATCCTTATGTCATCGAGCTGAACCCAAACCCTTCGATAGACAATGGCGACTGCGTGCCGAGGTGCGCTGAGCTGATAGGCATAGATTACGCGACTTTCATCGAGAAGATACTCTGGTTCGCCATCAAGCGCTACAAGGGCAAGCCCCCTTACTTCCACCTCAGGACATCCACCAACATATGATGCCTGTTGATCTCACTTGAATATCCTGCCGGGCTTCAGCTTGCCTTCCTTTCTCAGCTTCTCGACATAAGCGTCGATATCCTCCGGAGTCCTGAATACCTCTGCGTAATCATCGCCTTCGCAGTCTTCAAGGGTATAGTCCCTGCATACAGGAGGCCTGTCAGGATATATCCTGCAGCCGTTGTTCTCGTCAAGATGCATGCAGGGTATGGCTGTGTCAACTTCCCACGAACCGTCCTTGTTCAGGCAGACAGTCACGCCCCTATGGAAAAGATACCACTTGATGTCCTGGAAGCCGTCGAGGTCCTGGGGAGGGTCTATATCGATGCAGAAGCTCCTGCAGCAGGCGCCGCCGCAGGCGGAACACTTTTGATTATGATCATCTTCATCCATCATCAACACCTTGGACCTGGCATACTGATAAATCCTGAAAAAACCCTGTGTTTATAAAATTAACCCGGGCACTGCATCAACGGGGATCTGCCTAATGCTGATGGCTGGCCGAAAGGACTAGAACATGCAGCCAGCGTAGCGCTGGGAGAATTCCTCCTCTTTCTTGACGAGCTTTATGTTCCTGCCGGAGACAGCGACATATTCTGCGGTCGGCCTCTGCCATCGCCAGGCAGTGGAGAAAGTATATGCTCCCTGGTGTAGCACTGCGAGGACATCGCCTTTCCTGCACTTCCTGCTGAACACATAACTGCCCCAGCGGTCATCAGGGTCGCATAAAGGGCCGTATATCACAGACTTCTTCATCTTAAGCGAGGGCCTTGACAGGTTCACGACAGGGAAGAATTCGTACTCGAAGCTCGCAGAGCCCAAGAGATTTATCCCTCCGTCGACAAAGACCCTCCCGTCCCTGACAGAGACGACTTTCAGGAGTATGCATGTGGGGATTGATGATATGTACCTGCCGGGCTCTGCCCAAAGCTCGAGGTCAGGCCTTCCAAGATGGCGCATGATGTGCTTCCTGAAAGCACAGCATATCGCGGAAGCAAAGACGTCGATGCTGTCGACATCGTCCACGCATATCCTGTCAAGCGGCGCAGGGCTCTGTCCGCCGGCCGCTGATGCTGCAGCCATAAGCGAGCCTTTGCGGGTCGCGGAGAACATGGTGCCGCTGCCTTCAGCAAGGAAACCTCCTCCGATATCGACGAACCTCAGGCTGGAAAGATCTCTCTCGGGAAAAGAGCCAAGGATCCTGCCGACCATCCTTATGTTGGCTGCATGCGCATCAGGCGTGAGGTTCCAGCTGGAATGGAAATGGACACCATGCCAGGCAAGGGAGCCCTGCGTAAGAACCTTTTTCACAGCCTTCTTCAGTTCTGCGGGGGAGAGGCCGAACTTGGACCAGGCGCTCTTGCCCTCAGGCCTAAGCCTGAAGCTGACCCTGACCTTTGCCTCGGGCTTCAGGCTGTCGACAGCCGAGATTATGCCGTCTATCTCATCGAGATTATCAACATTGATGATGACCTTTCCGGCGTTCTTCACGGCGAGCCTGATCTCCTCAGCGGACTTTACAGGGGCGGTGAATATTATCCTGCTGAAACCAAGCCTGAGCGCGAGCATCAGCTCGAACATGCTTGCGACATCAGCGTCGAACCCATCTGACTTCAGCTTCCTTATCATGTAAGGGAGGTCATTGCTCTTGAAGGCGTACAGGAACCTCGACTGCTTGATATGCTTCCTGAATGAGTCCCTGAAAAGCCTTGCCTGTCGGGCAAGAAGAGCCTCGTCGAGTGCATACTGCGGGGTGCCGTACTTATCTGCGCTCTTGATGAGGGCCTGGCGCCTCGAGATGGCATGCTTGACATGAGGGATGAATTCCTTTCCTGTGCTGAACTTCGGGGTGTCAGAGAATATGCGCTTAAGGGCGGGAGCCGCACTGTTCCAGGCAGCATCCTTTGATGAGACTCTTTTTTTCACCATGAAAATACCTCAGCAGTATGGCAGCAGCGCCTTGCGGACTCACGGCTGCGCTGCCGGAAAACATCACATGATACCATCACACCACCTCAACAGACACGAGTGACCTTATCTTATTTATAGTTTGCCAGACAGATGAGGGAGATGCGAACTCTCGCGATGTGCCTGGCGCGGCCCTGGCAAGCACATAGCCGACAAGCACCGACCCGCCAGGACGCTGGGACGCACTGCTCACGATGCTGCCCTCTTGGTAATACTTCACGACCTTGAAAACGCCGAGATGGTCTGCGGCCTTCTCCAGCCTTGATGTGTCGAAACGCTTCACCTTCCCCTGGCGCGGAGCAGTCAGGTAGACCGCAAGGCCTGCATCTTCAGGTATGGTGTGTGGGACGGGAATGCCCATCTTCTGCATCACGAGCTTGTTGACGCTTGTGGTGTTGTATATGTGGGCGATAAGGTCGATGAACGTGCTTATGCCCGGCCGCACAGTGGTCTCGATGATGACAAAATCCCCTTCCCGGAACTTGAAGTCCACCATGCAAATGCCTGAACCGATGCCGAGCGCTTTTGCTGTCTTCCTGCACAAGGCAGAAAGAGAGGATGTGCTGAAATCACCGCCGTGCAGGTCAGGATTGAACAGCAGCAAAGCATCAAAGAAAGCGAAATTGCCCTCGCAGGAGAACTTTCTCACAACCCTGATGACATGCACGCCTTCGGCGTCAACAATGAAATCGCAGGAATACTCATCGCCGACGGCAACCTCCTCGACCAGGAACTGCTTTTTAGGGTCGAGGATGACCTTCTTGCTTCCCTCACCGACCGCGTGGGGCAGGAATATCTCATCATCAGGATTTTCTTCGGCGGTCTTCGCGAGAGAATAGATGTTCTTCCACAGCTCCGGAGGGTCCTTGTTCAGGAATATGTACGAGCTCGCGTAGCCTGTTATGACCTTCAGAACATTCGGGAATCCTATGTCGCCTATGTCAACGCCAGCTTTGTCGTTGCCCGGCTCGACCAGCATGAATCTTGGGACGCAGATGCCTGCCTTGGACAGCAGCTCCCTCTGCAGGTACTTGTTCGAGCAGAGGTCCAGCGTCTTCCTGCTGTGAAAGTCCAGTGAGAAGGCTTTTGCTATGCTCTCTGAAAAAGAATAATGGAACTCCTCATCAAGCCCGATGATTCCTGCGAACTTCCTGCCGGACTTCTGTTGCCATGCTTTTATCTCCTTGATGAGATTATCAGCATCCTTGAAACTGTCGATTATGTGTGCGATGCCTGAAAGGTCATATCCCTCGGCAGAGGAGCTGTCGCAGACCAGGAGAAGAGAGTCCTTGAACTCGAGATTGTCTGCTATCGCGGAGAAGTCATCATCATCTATGCTGGTCATCACGATGATGACGACGCCGGAAGGGGCAGTATCTGTCTTCATGGTGGAGGGCAATGCAGATGTTGTTTATAAATATGAGGGTGGATGATCCGCACAATCCTGCCGCGCCGCAGCAGTGTTTGCTGTGCTTGTTGTGCTGGGCAGGTGTTTTTTTTTCTGAATATCAGAAACTTCTGCATAACTTTTTTAAACCGCGGAAGCTATTTTCCCCGCATAGACTGTAAAAGGGGCTGGTTTTTTGCTAGGCAACATGACATTGGTCCAACCATTGGAGAGGCTGTACAGCTCGACTTTCCAGAGGAGCTGGGATAAGACCATGGGCAGGGTCAGGCTCACCTCGCCCGGCGAGCTGGAGGAGATGGACAGGCACATAAGGAAGCTTGAGGGCCTGTATGAGATGTCAGGGATCCGCAAGCTTTCCACTGCGCTCGGCACATATCCTGATGAGTATGCTTCGAGGATCCGCTCGATGAGGGCAGACCTTTGCGAGACCATAGGGAGGAAGTTCCGCGGGGTCTCAAGGCAGGTCTCTGACCTGGTCGGGGACCATGAGTCGGTGTCTGATTTCGAGAAGGAGCGCAGGAGGTTTGATGAGGCCCTGGCGCTGTTCAGGATGCTGCGCGCGTTCTATAAGCGGTGGAAGCTGTACGCGGATGACTACCGCTATGCGGGCGAGAGGTTTGATTTCTCTTTTGCGCTCAAGGAGTTGTCGTATAGGCTGGCGAGGAAGCGCATGCTGCTGATGGGTGAGTACGCGTCGATGAAGAAGGTTGTCGACTACAGGCAGAAGCTCGGTGTGCTCGATGAGATATCAGGCGAGGTGTCGAAGCTTTCAGGCTGGTACAGGATGAACTACCTCAATGTGGGGGGTGACGGCAGCGCATGGGCTGGGGCTTCTGACCAGGAAGACGCTGCCCGCTGGATGCCTGTGGATTTCCTTGACTATGACCCTGACATCGCGCCTCTTGAGCGGTTCAGGAAGGTCCCGACCGACGCAGAGCTTGGCGACATCAATAAGATGTTTGAGAGGTTTGTCGACTTCTACCGCAGGCACGAGCTTGTCGATGCCTGTGAGGTGGGGTTCCTGTCAGACTATGTGCGGTTCAATGAGTATTCTGCCAACTTCTCTCTCTATTCTGAGGATGCTGGTGAGCGGCTGAAGGCTGGCCTGATGGAGCAGATGCTCACTCTCCATAAGGTTGCGCGCGACGCCAAGGAGCGTGTGAACCTGAAAAGGCACACCGAGAGGATGTTCGGGAACAGCTTTGGCATGTATTTCGCCTCGATAGATGATGTTTACAGGATACTGCAGCAGGGGTCCATATGCTCTGAGCATTCAGTGCATCATAAGTACTCAGGCAACAGGCATGACAGCATAGTCTTCAATGTCGACTCGGACATAAAGGACGGCGACATGGGTTTCATATTCCCCCTGACCAAGCTTCTCGACGGCCACAGGTTCTACCAGGTCTCGTACAATCCGCTGGTCAAGGATGGGCTTTCAGAGTCGAACACCTATCTGCACCTTTTCGGCCACCATCCTAAGAGGCCTCTGAAGATTGACATCCGTACCGGGGTGTTCATCGCTCCCAGGAACAAGGTGGTGCGCTACACCATGGACGGCAGGGTGGTGCGGGAGAGTTCCGAGCAGTACTTCAGGAGGTTCTTCGCGACCCTTGCCAACTGCGGTTCTGACTGGTTCGAGCGCTCCCGGCTGAACAACTGGCTGAGCAGGCATTGCATATTCTATGATGACACGACCAGGGTCGAGCTGCTGAACATGCTCAGGGACAAGTCTTTTGTGTCCATAATAAACAGGTTCACGAACAAGAGCTATGACAACCTTGCGCTGGCTCAGGTGCCCGGCACCCTGAAGCCCAGCGAGTATTACGTGACACACAGGTTCGAGCACCTTCCTCAGGAAAAGAGAGAGGTCCTCGGCTCTGACACCTTCAACGTGACATTGTTCGAGTGGGAGAGGAAGCAGGGGTAAATATTTTATACTTTGAAATTCTATTCTTTCTGCATGTCTGAACACAAGTATTTCATATTTAAGTATGGGTGCTATGAAAAGCTTCATATCCGTGAGATGGTTAAGTATGTCAGGGAGCAGGAACAGTCCGCTTTCTTGTGGTCGGCGCGTCTTGGAACAGGGCTTTTCGGCCTGACCTCCTGTCCTGCAGGAAACAGGGGGCCAAAGTCTGACGGCGAGGTCCTCTTGGCGCTTGGTGACGAGGGTCTTGTGAAGCTTGTTGAGCTGGGTTTCATAACCTGCCCTGTGTGCAGGCCTGATTCTGTTGAGGGTTTCTGGGCTGCTGTGCAGGGTACAGCAACCCGTATGTACGGTGTCGGTTCGCTTGAGGAGTTCATAGATAAGGATAAGATTCCTTTTGATGCTCGTCGTCTGGTCTGGGAGGAAATACTGCCTGTGGTGGGGAAGACCCCGTCAAGGCTTTATGTTCCCAATGGTCTGGATGGTCCGGCTCTTGTCGCGCTTGATTCAAGGTTCAGGAATATTGGTTTTGCTCTGCCTGAAGTGGGCTATTATGATCGCGATTCTGAGACAAAGTTCAGCAGGTATGCTGTCCCTGGTTCTAGTTAGTATAGTTAAAATCAAAAACAGTCGGTCAATTATCAAAACTTCCCATCATCCACTGGACATTCTAATCAAGCCTTTGCAGCGCCTAGGAACGGACAATTCTGCGTTTTAAGCCCTGCACTCTCCACTGGACACCCTGGAATGAGATATATAAACAGTCCTGCAATATTATACTGTAAATGCAGCTGTTGAAGCTGGTATGCTGGGTAGTAATTTATGTCGGAGGCCGCAGCGACAAAGCCTGCTTTCGCTTGGTTCGCTGCGCTCACCAAGCTCCAGGCCGCCGACGCATGCTTGATGATATGTTGTTAGGGTTCGCCGAAGGCGTACCGAATATATCAATTATGGTGAGAACTAAAGGCATGCTGAACTGGCGGCACCGGCTTTGTCGCTGCTTGGATTAAAGGTGAAAATATGCCTCAACTGAAAATATCCAAGGATACTCCAATCTCAGAGATCACTTTGCGCAGATACGAGAAGCCTTACGATCTCGACAGGCGCGAGCTTGTCCGCAAGCTGTGCCTTTCCTCAGGCCTGCTCCAGCCGGGCGACTCGCGTGACATAGTCGTTGACATACTGTTTGTCATGCTGCAGGCCAAGAAGGACAGCCGCCTCCTGAGCTCAGAGGATGTCAAGGACCTGGTCATCGATCTCAGGAATCACTACAAGCTTCCGCTGGTCGGTGTGGCATCATCGAATGTGCGGCGCCAGATAAAGCGCCTGCGCGACATCTTCCTTGTCGAGAAGGTGCGGAACAGCTACCGCATCACAGAGTTTGACAATGTCTCTGTCATATTCAGTGAGAAGATAGAGGCATACCTTCTCTCATCCATGCTCGACCGCGTCCGGGAGTACTGCCGGAAGGTGGATGACGAGTTCTCTTGACTCCGACAGGAAATATCGGAATATCAAAACCTTTATATACCTCTGTCAATTATTCTGTAATCATGGGAGAGGCAAGACGCACCATTCTGATGAAATCTGCGCAGATGCAGAAGATGAACCATCAGTTCCATGGTGATAATGTCATGGATGCGATGAACATAGTGCATTTCTCAGACTCTCTGGTCTACAATCCTTTTAATCTGCTTGAAGAGTGAAGCGCGCGCTTTCTCGGTTTTGGTCAGGGTATCTTATTTGCCAGTTCCGGAGCTGTCCTGCTGATGGTGTCCGCAGCGCTGGTGGTTTGTCTCATTTTTGGGACGACATCGCTATCAAAAAATACACTTTAGGGTCACTAAATGCTTATAAAAAGTCGCTTGACAGGTGTCTGGATATATCTGTCATTGAAAACCGCTGCTGAGAGGATGAGAGGGGTGTGCTCTTTGTCACAATATGGGGGTATTATAGCAAGAACTGCTTTGGATATAGCTGCGATAAAGCTTTGGCCTGCTGAAGGGCCTTTTCTCTGGGCTTCTGGATACTACATGCCCATATACAATGACAACAGGAGATTTCTCAGCAGCAGGACGCACAGGGTGGTGATAGCAGGAGCCCTAGAGACGATGCTGCTGAGGGCGGGCATGAAGGCGGATATGATTGCAGGGACCTCAACCGCGGGTATAGCTCCGGCAGCGACGCTTGCTCAGCTTCTTTGTCTTCCGTTGGTGATTCAGCATGAAGGGCGGGCTTATGTTTTTGACGCTCAGGTCCTTGAGCATCTTAGCATGCGCAATGGGATAACAGAGAATGATGATATCATCGCTTCGACCTGCCCTTTCGCGATACCTGTTGCAGTCTATGACGCGAACCAGACCAACCTCCCTTTCGCTTATGTCAGGTCAGAGAAGAAGGACCACGGGACAAAGGAGCAGGTGGAGGGCATTGTTGCAGATGGCCAGCGGGCGTTCCTTATCGATTATCATTCAGGGGAGGGATATTTTGGTGTCGCTTCAGCTGCGCTCGCCGAGAGAGGGGTGAAAGTCAATTCAGCATGGTCTGATGACATATCGGATCTTGTCAGGCCTGCGGATGTCTCCGGCAAGAGGATTGTCCAGGTCGAGGACCTTGTCTCCACCGGCGGGAGCTGCGTGAAGGAGATACAGCGCTACAGGGAGATGGGTGCGGATGTCACGAACTGCCTTGCGATATTCAGCTACGGTCTCGATGCCGCCCTTGCCGGTTTCAGGGACGCTGGGGTGGAGCTCATGCCTGCTTTGACCTATGATTTGCTGATCAAGACAGCGGTCGACAGGGGATATGTCCCGAAGGCCAGCATGGATGCCCTTGATGAGTGGCGCGCAGACCCTTTCAGCTGGGGTGAGAGGCAGGGCTATCCGCCGAAGAGGAAAGTTTGATGCGGTGTAAAATGCGGGGTGATGATATGATTTCTGAACGTAGGAAGAGCAGGTTTTTCGCCCGTGATTGGCTTGATGTCCATTCAATCACGCGTTCAGAGCTGGAGTACCTTATCAGTCTTTCATCGAGGATGAAATCTGCGATAGAGCGGGAGATGCAGGATGTCTACTGCCTTGCGAAGGGCCATGACCTTTTGGCTGCGCTGCTGTTCTACGAGCCTTCGACAAGGACGAGGACCAGTTTCGAGATAGCTGCGATGCGTCTTGGGCTTAGGACTACGGGGTTCTCAGGGACAGAGGCGACTTCCGTGAAGAAGGGGGAATGCCTCACTGATACTGTGAGCATGTACGCGGCATATAATGTGGCGGCAGTCATAATGAGGCATCCTCTCGACGGCTCTGCGAAGGCGGTGTCTGAGTATTTCAGGATGATGGGGAAGGATATACCTGCGTTCAACGGCGGGGACGGCAAGCATGAGCACCCGACGCAGGCGATACTTGATGCGTTCACGATTAATGAGTGCTGCGGCAGGCTCGAGGATCTTGATATAGGCATAGCAGTCGATGCCAGATACGGGCGCACCGCGCACAGCCTCCCTGTGGTGCTGAGCCTTTTTCCCGGCAACCGGTTCCACATATTCACGCACGAGCTCCTGCGGATGCCGCCTGCTGTTTTGAAGTTCCTGGACCTGAATGGTGTTGAGTACCATGAGTACACTGAGAGCAGGGAACAGCTCGAGGATATGCTGGGCAGTCTTGACTTCCTCTACATGACACGCATCCAGCGGGAGCGCCTTCCTGATGATGACACTTTCTACAAGGCGAAGGATATGTTCAGGTTCACCCCTGACATGATGGGGCGGACAAAGGGGAATTTCGGCATAGGGCACCCGCTTCCTGAGAACAAGGAGAACCCGTCGATAGACCCGTCGCTCAGGCGGCACCCGAAATATTGGGCGACTCGCCAGGCAGGCAACGGGGTCCCTACACGGCTTGTGGAGCTTGCTCTTTCGCTCGGGCTTGCAGGTTCTGATTTTGATGGTGATGTTTTTGTGCAGCGGGGGCGTTCAGGGGCGTTCTACACCGAGCGGACCCCTGGCGGCAGGAAGGAGACCGGCCCTTATGACATACGGCCGATAATGAACGGCACGGTTATAGACCATGTGGAGAATGACCCTTATGCGGTCGCCAGGCTTGCTCAGCTCCTTAAGTTAAGGGAGAGTGGGAACATATACAGGCTGGGTGTTGTTGAGCCCAGGGACCGGCCTGACGTGATTAAGGGGGTCCTGATGATACGCGACCGCTACTTGTCTGATGACGAGGTCCGCCTTGTAGCCACTATATCCCCTGGCGCGACTGTCAATGACATAAGGGAAAGGAATGTAGTCAGGAAGAGGGACCTTGTGCTGCCTGAGGTGATAGATGGCCTGCCTAACATGCGCTGCACGAACGCGGGCTGCATAACCCGCCCTGAGCATCAGGAATATGTTGCTTCGAAGGCTGTGAAGGTTGGTGAAGGCAGGACAAACCTGGTGAACTGCTGCTACTGCGGGAACCTGATGGAGAGCCAGGATATGTTTTAGTTTTGTCTTGTTTTTGTCTTGTTTTTTTGTTTTGGTCTTCGCTTTTAAGCAGGATGCAAATCCTTTTATCGGATGTCTTTTTTTTGTTTGTTTATTTCGTTTGTTGTATTTGTTTAGCTATTATTGGCAGCACTGCCACCGCTTTAGCGCCGGTTGGCAAAAGAAGCGGGATGGGCTGCACTTCAGCAACAAACAACGGTTATTGCGCAAGCACGGTCATGAAAATGTGCGATTAGCAGCTAACATAATTTTAGCAGCGTGGCGGTGCTGCCTTGTTTGAGCTAAACAAGTGCCGTTTGTTTATTATGATATGAACGGGGGTGATGGTTGATGACTGGTTTGTTCGGTATTGTCAGCGCGGCTGATTGCGGCAGGACACTTATGTTCGGCACAGATTACCATTCCCATCTCGGCAGCCAGCAGGGCGGAATCGCGACGAGGAGGGATGATGGCATCATGGACCGTAGGCTGCACAGGATAGACCAGAACCCTTTCAAGTCGAAGTTCTATGCTGATTCTGAGAAGATGCGGGGCAGGAGGGGTATAGGCGCGATAAGCGACAAGGACACCCAGCCCATATTCAAGGTTCACGGCAATGAGACTTATGCGATTGCAACTTCAGGGATGGTCACCAATCTGGAGCAGCTCGCTGAAGAGATATGTTCGAGGAAGGGCAAAGGTCGTGGTGATGTGTTCTTCAGGAACAACAGCGACGGGAGCCTCAGCATGACAGAGGTCGTGGCTGAGCTGATCAATCTTGAGCCTGCTTTCCTGGATGGGATAGAGAGGATGTACGAAAGGATTGAAGGTTCGTGTTCTCTCCTCATATTGAATGGTGATGGGATATATGCTGCAAGGGATCTGCACGGAAGGACTTCGCTTGTTCTCGGGAGAGGGGAGAAGGGGGTTGCAGTGACTTCTGAGACCTGCGCTTTCCCCAACCTTGGTTTCAGGGTCGAGAAGTTCCTCAGGCCCGGCGAAGTCGTGCTCATGCGTGATGATGGTGTCAGGACCATGCGTGAAGGTGACGACAGCCAGATGCAGATATGCTCTTTCCTGTACATCTACACAAGTGACCCTTCGACGTCGCATGAGGGGATCAATGTCCAGGAGGTCAGGCAGCGCTGCGGCTCGCTTCTCGCAGAGGGTGATGCTGAGCTCAAGGTGGACATCGTCTCAGGAGTGCCTGACTCAGGCATAAACCATTCGCACGGCTACCTCAACAAGAGGGTGAAGATGGCGATGAGGCAGTTGCGGGAGGCGCAGAAGGGTCTGTTCATTGATTTTATGGTCGCTAACAGGGAGCTGTTGAGGAGCGGCGATTTCAGCAGGGAGTATCTTGAGTCATTGCTTGAAACGTTTGATCCTGAAGCGATGCTGGAAGCCAACAGGCCGCCGTTTTATGCTGACCCTCTCATAAAGTACAGGGCGGCTTATGGCAGGAGCTATACGCCTCCTGACCAGAGGCAGAGGGATGAGGTGGCATGGAACAAGCTGCTGCCTGTCGGCCACATACTTGCCGACGGTTGGGATGATGTGACCAGGGAATCGGTCAGGGGCAGGAGCATCCTTCTCACAGATGATTCTATAGTCCGCAATACCCAGCTGAGGAACAGTGTCAGGAAGCTTTGGGATTATGGTGCGGGGGAGATACACGTCAGGGTGGCTTGCCCGCCATTGACGAGCCCGTGCAGGTATCTGCGCTCCACAAGGACGACTGCTGAGCTCGCAGCATCAAGGGCGATAGAGGAGATTGAAGGGGGCGCTGTAGGTGATATACGCGAATATCTTGACCAGTCATCCCAAGGATATGCCAGGATGGTTGAGATGATAAGGAAAGACCTGGGTGTGACGACTCTCAGGTATCTCTCTCTTGACCAGGTGGTCAAGGCAATAGAGATGCCTGAGGAGAGGCTCTGCGTCGACTGCTGGAAGTGATATTCCTGCGTTAGCTTTAAATACCAAAACCCTATCTGATTTGATATCATGATCTACGAGCCTGCTGAGGATTCGTTCCTCATCCAGAAAGAGGTGAAGCGGCTTGCCCGCGGCCGTGTGATCGACATGGGCACCGGTTCCGGCATCCTTGCAGAGACCGCGCTGAAGTCGAAGAGGGTCAGGTCTGTCCTCGGCGTCGACATAAAGAAGGAGGCTGTTGAGCGCTGCAGGCAGAACATCAAGGGCAGGAAAGCGAACTTCATCGTCTCTGACCTTTTCTCGAAAGTCCCGAAGCCCAGGACCAAGGCACAGCTCTTCGACACGATCATCTTCAACCCTCCTTACCTTCCTGAGCAGGAGGGTGAGCTCTGGGAGCTGAAGACCAACATAGCGGGAGGGAAGCATGGCTACGAGATAATAGGCAGGTTTCTCGAAGGCGTCAATGATTATCTTGCGCCTGACGGAATCGTGCTGCTGCTCTTCTCTACGATAACAGGAAAGATGAAGGTCGACGCTCTTATCAGCCAGCACATGATGGATTATGAGCAGCTGAACAAGCTGAACATCTCTTTCGAGCAGCTCTATGTCTACAGGCTGAAGAAGGGCAGGTTCAGGAAGCTGCTTGAGGCGAAGGGCCTGACAAGGATTGCCCAGCTTGGCAAGGGCCACCGCGGCCTCATCTTCACAGGCATGCTGGACAGGAAGAAGGTCACTGTCAAGGTCCAGCGCCAGGACATCGACGCGAAAGGAACTGTAGACAATGAGGTCAGGCAGCTGAAGAGGCTGAACAGGCACGGTATCGGGCCTAAGCTTCTGTTCTATGGCAAGGACTATTTCGCTTATGACTATATCTGCGGTGATTTCATCAGGCAATACTTCGACAGGGCTGATGTCAGGAAGAAGGATGTGGTCGATGTCCTTAAGAAGGTCTTTGAGCAGATGTATGTGATGGACCATCTCGGCCTGAACAAGGAGGAGATGCACCATCCCGTCAAGCATATCATCGTCGGGAAAGGGAACAGGCCTGTCATGCTCGACTTCGAGCGGTGCAGGCGCAGGGCAAAGCCGCACAACGTGACGCAGTTCGCGCAGTTCGTGATATCCGGCAAGCTCCTGCCTCATCTCCGGCGGCACAACATCAATGTGAACATGCTCGACATGCTGAACCGCGCGCGCAAGTATTCCGAGCGCAGGACAAGGGAGAACTTCGACGCCATCCTCAGGCTGCTGGGCTGATTCTTGCGCAGCATAAATCTTTTAAACCCTTTTTCCTTCTCTCTTTTTTATGGACTTTAATACGCGCGTATGGGAGCTCTGCAAGAGGATACCTGAAGGCAAGGTCTCAACATACAAGGAGCTGGCCCGCGCCCTGGGCACAGTTGCGTACCGCGCAGTCGGCAACGCCCTCAACAGGAATCCGCGCGGCGGATGGACGACTGAGGGGCCTGAGATGATCCCTTGCCATCGCGTGGTCAACAGCGACGGCAGGGTGGGCGGCTTCGCAAGAGGCACCAGGAAGAAGATTGAGCTCCTGGAGAAGGAGGGTGTGCGTGTCTCTGACGGCAGGGTCGACCTGAAGAAGCATCTTTTCTCTTTCTAATGGAGCGTCGGTAACTGTATAGTCATCTCTACCCCGCCGACGACATTCCTCGCATGGAGCTCGCCTCCGTAGCCATGGATAGAGCTTTCCGCTGAAGAGATGTCTGCCACCCGGTTCTCCGCCACCGCGTTCCTTGCCGCTATCTGGAATATGAGGTCCTCTGGCTGGTGCGGGATGTTGGGCCCGTTGTCCCTGACGATCAGCACCGCGTTGTCTCCATATTTTCCATAGCAGATATACACCTTCCTCTGGGGGACGCGCCTGAGGACATACGGCTTGTCGAGGAGTATGTTCAGCAGTGCCCGCCTTATCTCATCCTCCTTGCCTTTCACTCTCACATCTTGTGGTATCTCGTCGACTTCCAGCTGTGTGCCTGAATAGATGTAGTGCAGTCGCGCCACCTTTGCTGCGGAATATATCACCTCTGCCAGGTTCGCCTCCTCTGTCTTTGAGCGCCCTTCTGTGAGCAGCAGCCTGCCCTCTGAGACAGCTTCCTCTAGTGCGAAGGTGGCGTTCCTCAGGTTCATGAAATTGTTAGGGTCTGATTTTATCATGCCTTGTTTAGGCTTCGAATTCTTTATCATCTCAGCGTTCATGTACGCTGTGGTGACATGGTTGATCAAGCTCGCGAACACCGCGTTGTATATCGCGTTGATTATGCTGAGCCTGTTGAGTTCCTTGCGCGGCTCCTCCTCGGCCAGTATAGGGTACTCGTCATCTTTTATCGGCGGAGCAGGCTCCACCAAAAGCTCTATGTTCACTGTCAGGCCAGTGCCTGCGCTCACCATGTTGCTTTCAGGCCTCGAGGAGTAGAGGCCTCTTGTGCCGAGAATGAGCATATATACTGTCTGTGTGTGCTCATAGAGCTCCTTGAATAGCTTTTCAGTCACATTGTACGCAGACCTGTCGGTTTCATTGCGCTCAATATTCTTTTTGCTTATCTCTGCCAGGCTCTCCGACATCTCCCTGACCTCTATGCCTATCCTGTTCAGCGCCTTGCCTGAGATGATAGCTTTCCTCCTCTGCATGGCTGTCTCTGATTCTATCGTCCTCTGCTCTAGCTCAGATTCTTCCAGTTTCCCCATTTTCCAGAAGTCAGAGAGCAAGCAGCCACCGTCATCGGTAACTGTTTCGCCCCTTCTTCCACCCTCTAACCAGTATATAATATGGTTTTTCAGGTTAATAAAGCTTTGTATAAGTTATTTATAGATTTGTTGCTGGAGGGTGTTAAAACATAAGAAAATCAAAAGATTTCATTCCTTCTTTTTCTTCTTCTTTGTCTTCTTTATGTCTTTCTCAAGGTCCAGCTTCTCGAGCAGCTCCTTGTACCTGTTCCTTATCGTGACCTCTGTCACGCCGGCCACGTCAGCCACTTCGCGCTGTGTCCTCTTCTCGCCGTGTATCAGTGCAGACACATAAAGCGCTGCCGCTGCGATCCCTGTCGGTCCCCTGCCTGATGTCAGTTCGGCTTTCTGCGCCTTCTCGAGGATCTCCACTGCTTTGGACTGTGTCTCTGCGCTCAGCCTGAGCGAGCTTGAGAACCTTGCTATGTAGTCTGCCGGGTTTGACGGCAGGATTGTTATTCCGAGCTCCCTTGTGACGAACCTGTATGTCCTTCCGACTTCCTTCTTCTCTATGTTGGATGCTTCGGAAAGTTCGTCAAGTGTCCTTGGGACCTCATGCCTTCTGCATGCTGCGTAGAGCGAGCCTGCGACGACTGATTCCATGCTCCTTCCTCTGACGAGTCCTCTCTGGACCGCGAGTGTATAGATGCGTGCAGCCTCTTCCTCGACAGATTTTGGCAGCTTAAGGTAAGAAGAGACCCTTTTGAGCTCAGCGAGCGCGAGTTTAAGGTTCCTCTCGATGGCTGTCGATATCCTGTACTGCCATTTTCTGAGCCTGAAGAACTTGTTCTTGTCCTTCGATCCGAGCTTGTACAGGTCTGCCTTCTGGCCGACCTCTGTGCCGAGGCCCTGATCATACTGTGTGTATGTCATGGGCGCGCCGGTCCTTCTCTTGCTTTCAGACTCCTCGCTGTCGAAATCCCTCCATTCCTGCGTGAAATCGACCATCTTCTCTTCAACGACCAGGCCGCAGTCTTTGCATATGACCTCGCCTTTGTCCTTGTTTATGAAGAGGTTGATCCCTCCGCACTCCGGGCATTTCTTTATATATTCCTGAGTCATGATAATCACCTGTTCTCACTTTCGGGTCTGCATCAAATACTCTGTCTGCCCCGAAATGTTCCATTACCACCCCAACTTTTGCGAAAAAGATTTAAATGAAAATGATTCGAGTATATCGGTCATTACAATAGATTTATATAGTTTCAATGTTAGCCAGTATATAAATATTTCGGTTTTGCAGAAACTTTTTAAATCTTTCCCATCCCATAAATAGAGGAGAAATAACCAATTCAGAAGTGCTGGCTAATGAATTATTTGATATTCTTGCTTGTTGTGTATTAAAATACAGCATTAAGTATGCAGCTGACGGGAAATAGCTTGAATACAGGCAATGCGAGTCAAAATATCCAGTAAAGAATGGAATACAGGTCATATTGCTTCCAAAGAGGCGTTTACGCATTTTGAGAATTTTTAGGACAACCAATACTTTTTTAAACATATTTCTCAATCCGCCAGCACATGCCGCGGTGGCACAACCTGGTACATGCCGAGCCTTGCAGAATGTGAGACTCGCTAGCCAAATGCGCAGGTCTTGAACACTCTGTTCGAGATCAAGCGAACCTGTTCCCGAAAGGGTATCCCGGTTCAAATCCGGGCCGCGGCGTCATGTTTTTCTGGTGTTTCAGTTAATTTATCTGGTGACGGATTTGAAACGGGGTCAG
>JAFGJH010000036.1 GCA_016929255.1 Candidatus Woesearchaeota archaeon | reverse complement strand
CGAGTCTGCGGAATTGAAAACGGCAAAAACAGCATGGGCGCTTCATCCTCCGCTTGAAAGAAGAGGTCTTGCGCCGTTTTCAATAAAAACAAAAGTATCGCAAGATGTGTAGTTGAAGGTGTCGCGTATGAATGGATTGAATGAAAATGGTATAAATTATGAGGACCGCCTGAGAGGCATCAAGGTATTGAGCTGTCTGCAGAGGGCGGATTTTGCCAAGCGTAAGGATGGTGTTTATGATAAGGTCACTGAAGAAGAGAATAATATCATTCGCGTAGCTTTAGGTGTGGACAGCGGTATTCCGCAGAGAATTGATGCTTACATCCAAGCATTTGAGATGCTCAAAGGGCAGGGGACTGACCTGAAAGGATACAATGACGGCAGCTTTCTTGTGCAGGCTTCGAGGCTTTACGCATTGATAGATGATGCTTTTGGCAGGCTTGCCGCATTTGTCCCTGATAAGGATACTGAACCCGCACGTCAGGAATACAAGAAGTTCTTTGCAAGGCTTTATGGTCCTTGGTATGGCTTGCCGGTGCGGGAGCAGGCAGAGGCAGCCATCGATCTCGGTGATGCCGGGAAGCTGTTGAAGCCCTGTGAGATTAAGGCGTTCAACCATTACGGTCCTTCTGTCCGTGCGAGTTCTGCCCCTGTAGGCGTGGACGTCGAGCCTGCCAGCTGGCCTGGAAATAAACTGGAAGTGAAGGCTGGCATGATGCTTGACACAAGAGGGATAGAGGACTTTGTCTCTTCGAGGTCAGTCCTGGCTCTTGATGCAGAAGACACGCGCACCGTCAGTGCGTATCTCAAGAGCATGGGTTTTATGAGGAATGTCACTGCTGAGAGAGGCTTTTTGAACCTGGCTATCCAGGCTGTGTTCGGCTATGATGACAGTGCCGCGAGGAGGTTTGTCGGAGAGATGATGGACCGCAACAAGTACGCAGGAAGAGATACTGAAAAAGCCCTTGCCGCTCTGGCAAAGGATGAGGATTGTAAGATCAGGGAGATAGAAAATCAGCATCTTGCAGAACGCGCTCCAAAGATCACCACCATTCTGCTGGCTTTGAATAACCTGCCTGAAGACAGGAGGAAGTACGCAACCTACGTTGCCCTTGATGCTGTCAGGAACTTCACGCGAGGTTTGTCTGACCAGTGCATAAGGATACTCAGCACCAGGTACGAGACGCTGGCAACGCACCCTGCGATGCTGAGGTCGCGTGATGCGCTGCTTAGCAGGAAGTGATGTCAACTGTCAAGCCCTGTTGGATTTTCAATAGAGCCGCCAGTTCAACAACCTTTATATATTACTAATCTTTCTTTTTAAAGCATGGTAGACAGAGCTGTGAAGAAGCCGAAAAAAGGTAAAAAGTTGGAGATAGTCAGGCCGGACAGGAAGGCTGCTAAAGCGGCCAAGAGGACTGCCGCTTCTGAATCTCCTGAGAAGAAGCTGGAGAGGCTGAATGACACCAGCGAGATAACTGTCTCCAAGCAGATAGTGGGCCAGGTCATCGGCCAGGAGTCGGCTGTCGAGGTCATCAGGAAAGCTGCAAAGCAGAGGAGGCACGTATTCCTGATCGGTGAGCCGGGCACCGGCAAGTCCATGCTGGGTCTGGCTTTGGCAGAGCTGCTTCCGAAAGAGAAGCTCGTTGATATCCTATCCTTCGCGAACCCCAACGATGAGAACCAGCCTTTGATAAGGACAGTCCCTGCTGGCGAAGGGCGTGAGATAGTCCGGAAGGCCAGGGTCGAATCCCTGTCCATGTTCAAGAACCAGAACCTGCTCATGTTCATACTTGCGATCATTGCCATGATTGCGCCTTGGTGGGTGCGCTCTTATTACAAGTCGGACATTATGTTCGCGGCATTCTTCCTGGGCGGCATGATGTTCCTCGCTGCTTTTGTCATATTCATAAATCTCGGCAGGCGCGCCCCTGCAGGCAAGGAAGGAGGGGTCCCGAAGGTCATCGTCGACAACTTCAAGAAGGATCAGGTGCCTTTCCTTGACGCCACCGGCGCGCACGCTGGTGCCCTTCTGGGGGACGTGCTCCATGACCCGTTCCAGAGCGGCGGTCTCGGCACACCAGCTCATGAGCGTGTCGTCACTGGCATGATCCACAAGGCGAACAAGGGTGTTCTTTTCATCGACGAGATAGCGACTCTCCAGCCGCACACGCAGCAGGAGCTGCTTTCGGCACTGCAGGAGAGGAAATATTCCATCACCGGCCAGTCAGAGCGCAGCGCCGGCGCGATGGTCAGGACAGAGGCGGTGCCTTGCGACTTCGTGCTTGTCGCTGCAGGCAATCTTGAGACTGTCAAGCACATGCATCCAGCGCTCCGCTCGAGGATCAGGGGTTATGGTTATGAGGTATACATGAATGAGACGATAAAGGACACGCCTGAGAACAGGTGGAAGATCGCTGTTTTTGTCGCGCAGGAGGTCACCAAGGACCAGAAGATACCTCATTTCTCCAAGGACGCTGTCGGGGAGATAGTGGAAGAGGCAAGGAGGCGTGCGAACAGGAAGAACCATCTCACGCTCAGGCTGAGGGATCTCGGCGGGCTCATACGCGCGGCAGGCGACCTTGCGGCCGAAAGAGGGGCGAAGATAGTCACCAAGGAACACATCCTGGGCGCGAAGAGGATTGCCAGGTCTCTGGAGCAGCAGATCGCTGACAAGTTCATCGAGCGCAAGAAGGAGTATGAGGTCATAATCACGCAGGGCAAGATAATCGGCAGGGTCAACGGCCTTGCGGTCATCGGCGGGGAGGCATCATATTCAGGCATAATACTTCCTATCGAATCGCAGGTCACGCCTGGCGGCAAGGAAAAGGAGTTTGTCGCCACAGGGAAGCTCGGCGAGATAGCTAAGGAGGCCGTGAAGAATGTCTCTGCGATAATAAAGAAGTACTTTGGAGATGACATCCAGAAGTATGATGTGTATGTCCAGTTCCTGCAGACATATGAGGGTGTAGAGGGAGACTCTGCTTCCATTGCGGTCGCCACGTCAATAATATCTGCGTTGAAGCTCATACCTGTGAAGCAGGACACTGCGATGACAGGCTCTCTTTCTGTCAGGGGCGAGGTCCTCCCTGTGGGAGGGGTCTCTGCCAAGGTAGAGGCTGCGATAGACGCAGGCATAAAGAGGATACTTGTCCCGAAGTCGAACCTGCAGGACATCATAATCAGCAAGGAGCGGCTCAGGCGTATAAATATAATCCCTGTAGAGACAATATCTGAAGTGCTCAAGGAAGCGCTGGACTGGAAGGGCAAGACAGCCATCCTGAATGCTATTGAGAATGTCAATGGCGGGAAACATTAGAATACTGATAAAACCCCTCAGACTGCTGAATTCTACTACCTGTGAGTCATTAAGGATAGTGCAAAAACTTTATATATAACCAAAACCGTAGATATGGTCATGCCGCCTAAAAAGAAATCAACTAAGAAGGTGAAGAAGGAATTGGCAGGGGAAGAGCCAGCCACCAGAGATATAAAGAGGAGGAAGGACTGTCCTGACTGCGGCAGTGCCAACATAACATTTGATCCGGAGACAGAGCAGCTCATATGCCAGGACTGCGGTTCAATCTTTGAGGAGCTGCCTCAGGACATGGAGAAGAAATACGCAGAATTGGACCTGCTATGAGAATATGATCACCAGAATACTTCCACCTGGTCCGTCCTGAGATACGGCTTGATATCTGATTCTTTTATGCTCATCCTCTTTCCTGCTTTGTATTCCAGCAGGCCGAGCCAGGCTATCATGAGGCCGTTGTCGACATTGACTTCTGTAGGCAGGGTGAAGCATTCCGCGCCCCTCTCCGCGCACATCGTCTTGCACATCTCCTGCAGCCGTAGGGATGATGCCACACCTCCTCCAAGAAGGAGCTCTTTCTTGCCGCAGTGCGCGAGCGCCCTCTCGCTGACCTCGACGAGCATGGCAAAGGCGGTCTCCTGCATCGAGAATGCAAGGTCTTCCTTGGAGTGATCGCCTGAACTGTATTTCTGCTTCAGGTTGGTCAAAAGGCCGCCGAACGAGACATCCATGCCCTTGACCACGTACGGCAGTTCTATCAGTTTCTTCGCGGAGAGGGAGAGCTTGTAGAGCTTCGGTCCGCCAGGGAACCCTATTCCTATGTGGCGTGCGAACGCATCAAGGAAGTTCCCTACGCCTATGTCAAGTGTCTCCCCAAACACCCTGTACCTGCCGCCGTCATATGCTATGACCTGTGTGTTGGCCCCTGAAGCGTAAAGGAATACAGGGTCTTTCGCGTCTGAGAGCAGCCTGCCTATCTCAAGATGGGCTATGCAGTGGTTTACGCCGATTATGGGCTTTCCGTATGTTGCTGCTATGGTCCTGGCGAGCATCGCTCCGACCCTCAGGCAGTTGCCTATGCCGGGGCTCTGGGAGTAGCTGACAAGGCCTATGTCATCGAGCGATATCCCTGCCTTGCTGAGCGCCTTGTCAATGACCGCCTTGAACACGTTTGTGTGGTGCTCTGCGACCTTTGCAGGTATCATTCCCCCCTTGCCTTCGTCTGTGGTGAACACTGACCGTTCATTGGCCATCATCCTGCCTGAGCTGTCCATTATGCCTATCCCGAAGGTGTGTGCTGTGCTTTCGATGCCTAAACATATCATTTTGGCCTGAAAACAAAGAAAAGAATATAAATATTGTTCCAAATAGTTAGTATGTGCTGGTGTATTGAGAGAAGATGGCATTTGAATCGCAACCCATAACATTTGAAGAGTTCGTCAGCCTGGTTAGGGCGCATAATCCCCATGCTGATTTTGCGAAGATTGAGAAGGCGTACCGCTTCGCTGAGAAGGCTCATAAAGGGCAGAAAAGGGCCGCAGGTGAAGATTTCTTCATCCATCCTTCTGAAGTCGCAAGGATACTTATCCAGCTTAAGGCGGATACTGCTACCATTTGCGCTGCGCTGCTGCACGACACGGTGGAAGATACCAGCACGTCGCTGGATACGGTCAGGAAAGAGTTCGGCAGCGAGGTCACAGACCTTGTCGAAGGAGTGACAAAGATAACAGGGCAGTGGTTCGAGAGCAAGGAAGAGTATAAGGCAGAGAATCTCAGGAAGATACTTCTTGCGACGACAAAGGACGTGCGCGTCATCATGATAAGGCTTGCGGACAGGCTGCACAACATGAGGACACTGGCCACTTTCAGGTCTGACAAGCGCAGGAGGATCGCGCAGGAGACGATGGAGATATACGCGCCTATCGCGCACAAGTTCGGGATGTGGAAGCTCAAGGGAGAGCTGGAGGACCTTTCATTCAGGTATCTCGACTATGACACTTACGTGAGGCTGAAGGAGAAGATCGCCGAGAAGAGGGCTGAGAGGGAAAAGGCCACCATCCACGTCGTTGACACCATCAGGAGCTCCTTGGCCGAGAAAAGTATAGATGCTGAGGTTGTCGGCAGGGCCAAGTACTTCTTCTCGATATACAAGAAGATGATCAAGAAGCAGAAGGACTTCGACCAGATACACGACCTCATCGCCATAAGGATTGTAGTCAATACCATCCCTGAATGCTACAGGTCACTGGAGATCATCCACACCCTGTTCGAGCCGCAGCTGGAGAGGTTCAAGGACTACATACAGCACCCGAAAGCCAACGGATACCAGTCGATACACACCTCTGTCAAGTATAAGAACAAGGTAGTAGAGGTGCAGATTAGGACGCATGAGATGCACGCGATAGCAGAAGAGGGTGTCGCAGCCCATTGGAGGTATAAGGGCACTGAGAAGGACAAGGCTTTCGACAGGAAGATAATGTGGCTCAGGCAGATACTCGAATGGCTGCGCAAGTCCAAGAACGCGACAGAATTCGTCGAGACACTGAAGATAGACCTTTTTGAGAATGAGATAATAGTCCTCACGCCGAAGGGGGACCCGATATCACTGCCTGAAGGCGCGACCACTGTCGATTTTGCCTACGCAGTCCACACAAGCATAGGGAACCACTGCTCAAAGGCCAAGGTAAACGACAGGATAGAGCCCCTCGACTACCGCCTGAACAGCGGAGATGTTGTCGAGATAGTCACGCAGAACAACGCCAAGCCTTCGCGCAACTGGCTGAATTTCGTGGTGACCTCGAAGGCGAAGAGCAAGATAAGGTCTTATCTCGGGCTAGAGTTTGACTACAGGACCAGGGAGATGCGCAAGGAAGAGACGAAAGAAGAGCCCAGGATGCCTCTCCAGAACTACATCCTTGTCGAGGGGAAGAAGGCGCCAATCAGGATATCCAAGTGCTGTGAACTCAGGCTCGGGGACCCGATAGTGGGGCTTTACACCAAAGATGGTAAGATTACCGTCCACAAAACGGGCTGCGTCAACATTCATTCTGTCAATGAGTCAAAGCGTGTCAGTCTTTCGTGGGCAGAGCCTGAAGACCAGAACATCAGGAAGCTGCGTGTGTATGTCAGCGAGAGGCCAGGCATCCTTGCCGACCTCCTCAACCTGCTTGCGACCGAGAAGGTCAATGTCAAATCGGTGAACACCAGGGTCAAGAAGAAGAAGATTATGTTGACGTTCAAGATAGAGTCGAAAGATGAGTCAGCGGTGAAGGACATCGCTGAAAAGCTCGGGAAGATCAAGGATGTTTCTGACATAAAGTTTGATGATGAACAGTCTCCGGACGAGCAGTGATCTGATTTTTATATGCTGTTTCTCAGCCTCAGTAAGCTTTAAATAGTAATGATAATTACTTCAGTGCATGGATGTCATAAGAGACCCTAAGGAAAAAGTGATTAAGGTCGCTACAAAGAGCGCTCTTGTAGGCAGGCTTCCGAGGGAAGAGGGCAAGAAGTTCAAGACCGCAGTCATAAGGATGTTCAACGTGAACAACCCGCACAAGACGACAGAGTTTCCTGTCAAGACATATGAGTTCAGCGACACAGAGAAGATCAGGCTTAGGCGGCTCAATGTATCTTACTATCTTGAGGGCAATGATATAGTCATCAATGACCTTGAGGAGATAAACATCATGCGCGAGGGCAACAAGCTCATAATCAAAGGATATCAGATGGAAGTTGAGAAGAGATAAGTTATCGTTTGTCAGCGCTCCAATTTCTTGTTCTATTGAAAAGATATTTAAAGGCCTGTCCATTACGCAGATACATGCACGTCCTTAAAACAAGCTTCAACGGGAACCCGAATGTGGGGCTTTACGCGTACTGCAGCAATGAGTACTGCCTTCTCGGCAGGGAGGTCCCTGAGCACAGGGCCAAGGAGCTGGCGCATGTGCTGGGCGTTCCGGTCCACCAGATGAGCATCTGCGGGACGCCTCTGCTGGGAGTGTTTGTCACAGGTAACAGCAGGGTTCTGCTGGTGCCTGAGATCGCCTTCGACAACGAGCTAAGGCATCTCGATAAGCTGGGCATAGGCTATGAGGTTATAAAGTCAAGGCTCACTGCTCTCGGAAACAATCTCTTGTGCAATGACAGGGGTTGCCTCGCAAGCACAGATTTCTCTGCTGACCAGAAGAAGAGGATAAGGCAGGCGCTGGGCGTGAGCCTGAAGCCCGGAAAGATAGCAGGGCTCAACACAGTCGGCAGCCTGGCGGCCCTGAACAGCCGCGGCTGCATGATCCACAGGGATGTGACTGGAAAGGAGAAGGAGTACATTGAGGGGCTTATAGGCCTGAAGTGCATCCCGTCGACGGTGAACATGGGCTCGCCGTACATCAAGAGCGGGCTCATATGCAATGACAACGGATTCGTGGTTGGTGACCTCAGCGGAGGCCCGGAGATAGTCAACATAGAAGAGGAGCTCGGCTTCCTCGGGCAAAGTGCCCGCGGCGAAGCCAGGCATCATAGGCATCAAAGAAGGTGATATTATGGAAATTACGGCTGATGAGAGAAAGCTCCTGAAACTCCTTGTGCAGAAGGAGCTGGAAGAGTTCAGGAAGGAAGGTGACACTGTGATAAATGAGGACAATGCCGCATTTCCTGCTATTGAGGAGAGATACGAGGAGTTTTTAGAAAAATTATTAAAGAGACTGTGACCTGGAAGGGCCTATGGAAGGTGACAGGATGGCTGAAGACAAGGAGTTGAAGAAGCAGAAAGAGATCCAGAAGAGGTATATAGAGTACCAGATGGCAGAGCAGCAGATAAGGCAGATGCAGCAGCAGCTGGAGAAGCTTGAAGCGCAGACCAGCGAGGTCGCTGCGGTCGAGCAGAGCATAGAGGACATAGCGAAGGCGAAAGCAGGTGACGAGGTTCTCGTGCCTGTTTCAGGGGGGATATTCTTCAACGCCAACGTGGGCGGAAGCGGCACATTCCTGGTCAACGTGGGCAGCGGGGTAGTTGTGGAGAAGGACCTGGAAGGGACTAAGGGTCTCATAAAGGACCAGTCAAGGGAGCTCGACAAGTTCAAGGACCATGTCGTGCAGCAGATAGCAGAGCACATAACAAGGTATCAGGAGCTCGAGATTGAACTGAAGAAGCTCATAGAAGATTGACAGGGAAAATGTTCAATTTCTTAAAGGAAAAGCTGAAAAAAGCAGTATCAAAGTTCACCAAGGTGGTTGAGGAGGAGGCAGAGGACATACAGGCTGAGATGCCTGAAGAGGCTCCCGCCGCCAAGGTGAAGGAAAAGAAGACCAGAGAAGGGAAAAAAAGCAAAGAAGATGCTGAGAAGAAAGCGGCGCCAAAGCCAAGAACCAGCCCTGCTCCTGAGAATAAGAAGAAGCCGAAGAAAGAGGAGAAGCCGCCTGTAGCTGAGAAAGCAGGGGGGGAGAGGTTTGAGGAGGAGAAAGAAGATGCTGCTGAGCCCGGGCTGAGCATAGAGCTTGAGGGCATCAAGGAGAGCCTCGACGAGCATCCTGAAGAGGATATCGATTCTGTCATGAACATCCTGGGTTTCCCTGAAGATGCGAAGAAGGCGGGCAGGGACGAAAAGACAAGACGCATTCTTGCAAAGCCTCTCATCGAGATAACTTCTGCATTGGACAGGCTCGAGGCCATCAAGGAAGCTGGTGATCTTGAAGAAGATAGGCCTGAAGAGAGAACAGCAGAGGAAGAGACTGCAGAAGAAGAGAGGTTGGATGAAGAGGCGGAGAAAGAGGATAGGATACTTAAAGAGGTGGAGGAAGAGGGAAAAAAGCTCGCAGAGCCTGAAGAGGCAGAAGAGAAAGAAGAGAAGAAAGAGGGTTTCTTCAGCAGGCTGTTCAAGAGGAAGAAGAAGGAAGAGGGAGCGGAAGAAGAGAAAGAAGAAGGGGAGCGGGATAAAGCGCCAGAAGAGGAAGATAGGATAGAGGAAGCTCCGCCGAAGCCGCCCGTAGAAGAGGCTGGGGGGATAGATGAGGCTGAAGAGGGGAAAGCAGAAGAAGCATCTCTTGAGGAAGAGACTGGAGTAAGGAAGCCAGAGAAAGAGTCGGAAGAAGGGAAGAGGCAACTCTTAAGAGAAGAACTCAGGGAGCTGGACAGGAGAAAGGAAGCCGCGGAGAAGAGGATCAAGGAAGAGGACGAGGAGCTCGGGGTAGAGGAGCCTGAAGAGGGGAAGAAGGGCTTCTTCGGGAAGCTCACTGAAAGTTTCACGCTCAAGAGATTGTCAGAGGCGAAGTTTGAGGAGATATTCTTCGAGCTGGAGCTTGCGCTCCTGGAGAACAATGTCGCCGTCGAGGTCATAGAGAAGATAAAGAAGGACCTTAAGGACAGGATGGTCGACAGGAAGCTTAAGAGGTCGCAGATAGAGAGCATCGTGCTCAGCACGCTGAAGGACAGCTTGGATGAGATACTCAGCACAGAGCCGGTTGACATGCTCAAGAGGATCAGGGAGAAGAGTGAGGAGAAAAGGCCTTATGTCATTGTCTTTGTAGGCATAAACGGCTCTGGCAAGACCACGACGATAGCCAAGATGGCCAAGTATTTCATGAACAACAGTCTAAAGATAGTGATGGTCGCTTCAGACACATTCAGGGCAGCGGCGATACAGCAGCTCGAGGAGCACGCGAACAGGCTGGGCGTCAAGCTGATAAAGCATGATTACGGGAGCGACCCTGCGGCAGTGGCTTTCGACGGCATCAAGTACGCTGAATCGAAAGGCATTGATGTTGTTCTGATAGACACTGCGGGAAGGCTGCACTCGAACACCAACCTGATGGATGAGATGAAGAAGATAATAAGGGTTGCTAAGCCTGACATAAAGATATTCATCGGCGAGTCCATCACAGGCAATGACTGCATAGAGCAGGCGCAGAAGTTCAACGAGGCGGTGGACATCGATGGCATAGTCCTTTCCAAGGCTGATGTGGATGAGAAGGGCGGCGCTGCGATATCTGTCTCGTACGTCACAGGAAAACCCATCCTTTTCTTAGGCACTGGCCAGACATATGACAGCCTGCAGAAGTTTGACAAGGGCATTGTGATGAGCAATCTCGGCCTGGCTTGAGGCTGAAGGCTGATTCTAGCAGGTCAACGACAGATGAAGGTCAGGTGTTTTCTTATGCTGCGCACAACCCCTGGGCTGTTTTTTCGACGTTTTCAGGCCCTTAAAAAGCAGGTTTATAAAACAAGGGTTGACCAAAACTTTTAAATATGCGTAATTGTTACATGCTGCCAATCTAAAACTCTGAAGGAGGATGATTAAATGGCTACAAAACATGCATCGGCTAGCAAGCCTAGCTCAAAAGAGGTCGAGGATGGGAAGATATTTGCCTTTCTGGGAGTTTTCTTGACCATCATAGGATTTATCATAGTGCTGTTGGCTAAGAAGGACAACAAGTATGCTATGTACTATGCAAAGCAGGGGCTTGTGCTTTTCATTGCGTATGTGATATTGTGGATTATCGGCATCATTCCAGTGCTGGGGTGGATAATCGCAATACTCGGGTCTATATTCTTGCTGATCCTTTGGATACTTGGCTGGATATATGCCCTGTCCGGCGAGGAGAAGCCCATACCTATAATCGGTCAGTTTGCTGACAAGTTCAAAATTTAACCGGTTTTTAATATTTTTTTTCTTTTTTGTCAATTTTTGTAAATATTTCTTTAGTTATTTTTAGCATTATAAGTAAAGGCTGATTGG
>JAFGJH010000035.1 GCA_016929255.1 Candidatus Woesearchaeota archaeon | reverse complement strand
CGAGTCTGCGGAATTGAAAACGGCAAAAACAGCATGGGCGCTTCATCCTCCGCTTGAAAGAAGAGGTCTTGCGCCGTTTTCAATAAACAATCTTTACATCCCATCATGATAGATATAATTCGACGCCTCCGGCGAAAAACGATGCATCGGTCTTTCTCAGCTCCTGAATGCGTGCCAGAATTATCAATCATCTCTGCAATGCCTTCATCCTTCTCAGGCAGACGCACATCTGGTAGCCCTGTCCCTCGCCCTCGTCTATAGAAGTCATGTATATCCTGTTCTTCGGGTGGATCCTCTTCACGAAATGGCAGTCGCCCTTGTGCATCTTGTTCGACTGGTTCGAGGCGATTATCCTATCAGGGGTCTCGAGCTCATACTCCTCCTTCTCCTCGCCTGCAGGCTCTGGCCCTTCTTCAATCTTATCTTCCTGGCCAGTCTCACCAGCCTCTTCAGGAATCTCTTCAGCTATCTCTTCCATCCCTTCAGGCTCTTCTGTCTCGAGCACTTCCTCCTCCTTCTCCTCGCTCTCGACAGCCTCTTCCTCAGCCCGCTCCTCTGCCTTGACCACAAGCGCCTTCTTCTGCTTCTCAGAGAACTCCTTGAATACCCTGTCCTTCAGCTCCCTGCGCTTCCTGTCAAGCTCCTCGCGCTCCCCGTCAGTCAGCTTCGTCTTCCTGACAGGCCCTATGCTGCCTGCCTCTGCGACTGACTTGCCGAACTCCTTCTCCAGGATGTCCTTCCTGTCGAAGAGCACATTGCAGCCCTCGCAGAAATAGCGGTAATAATCATTCCCCTTCACATCGCCGCCGCAGATAGGGCAGCCATGCTCGACATGGAATATGAAACTCCTCTCGATGTCCTCTGGCCTGAGACCCTTCTTCTCAGCGGAGTCCTCATCAAACTCCTCGAACTCGCTGAAGTCGATGACCTCGCCTTCATCAAGGTCCAGCTTCCCGAGATCCTTATCCTTTCTTTTCCTGAACATTCTTGACCGGCTCCCTGTACCCCCCTTTCCTGTTCCTGAGGTCAGGCGCCTTCCTCTTACTGTCCTGTCTGGTACCCTGCCCTTTAAAGCTTTTCTTTTTCGGCTCGCCCTCTCCACTCTGTCTGCTTTGCCCGCTCTGCCCGCCCCTCCTCCACAAAGACCTCGGGAACGAAGTCGGGATGAGGTCAGCCACCTTAGAGATGAAGCTCTTCTGGCTGTCAAACTCATTCAGTATAGGCATCAATGAATCGTCAAGCGCATTGGAAGAGTATGACTGCTCCAGCAGCCTGAAGTTATGGTCGACAGTCTCCTTCAGCTTATCCTTGTCCGTGATGAGCTCATAAGTGTCAGATATGACCTCTGCGTCGACCTTCTGGTCCATCACAACGAACCTGAACCCCTTGTCCAGGAAACTCTTTAGGTTGGGGAAGGAATTCACGACGACAGGCTTCCTGTACGCGACAGCCTCTATGATAGGGTTGCCGAACGCATCGCTCGTGTTAGGGTAGAGCACGACATCAGCGTGCACATACGCATCATGGATGGAATAGAACTTCTGCTGCTGGTTCTGGTGCCTGCCCAGGAACACGCGGTCATTCACGAAGATGACATTGACCCCCTGCTTCCTTATCTTCTTGACTATCTCCTCGAAATAATTCCCCCTAGAGTATACAGGAGAGCCTGTTATCAGCAGGACATTGTCCCTCTTCATGATGCCATTCATCTCAGCGACAAGCTTTATGGAGCGCTCGACGAACTTGTTCCTCTTCACCCTTGTGGGCTGCAGGAATATGAGCTGGTCCTCCCTGATGCCGAGAGACTCCCTGAAATCCCTGTTGTAATCATCCACCTTCTGGAGCTTGTCAAGGTCCATTGTGTTGGGTATCATCCTCGAGATGACCTTCCTGCCTGCGAGGGCCTCCTTTGCGTTGACTGTGTTGGTGATGTGGACGATGTTCTTCAGCTGGGGCGGTATGTTCGCCATTATCTTCGGGAAGTTGTCAAACTTCGCGAAGTAAGGGTTGTCCCAGGGGAGGTAATGGTATCGGCTTATGGTCGGGATGCCCAGCTCGCCCACTATCTGCGACAGGGCCATGTTAAGAGGCAGGTTCTTCACGGAAGAGAGCGCATCCTCGATGCTCAGCACATGGATCTTCTTCTGCACAAGATAGTTCCTCAACGGGCCCTTTATCCTTTTCACAAGGCTGTTCATAAGAATCTCAGCGGCCTTCTTGCCATCCTTGTCCAGCTTGGCGCTGAATACGATGCGCTTGACACCCCTCACCTCAGGATGCTTGTAGTCCATCTCAGGCAGCTCGAAATGAGGGAGATCCACAGGCTCGCCGAACTTGCCGGCGACCAGGTGGACATCATAGCCCAGCTTAGAATACTTGTCAATCCATTTCTCAGCCTCTACACTGACTGCATCAACGCACTTCAGACGCGAGGCGATGACAGCGATGTTCTTCTTTTCCATTGTTAGAAGCCTTCTCAAGGCGGTATTGCAAACCTTATTCCTATTCCCTGTAAGGCATCTGTTTTAAAAGCTTTTTCCAACACCTTTATAAATGACCTCTTTCTCCAGGTATGCAGCCAAAGATGTGGGCGATGGCTTGCCTGAATTTGGCTGGATCAACACAACAATGGAGGCCTGAAAATGGGATATCTGAAGTACATAAGGCGGGCGTGGAAAGCGCCCAAGGAAAACATGCCAGAAATCTGGCGTGAAAGACTTCTTAAGTTCAGGAGAGAGCCTGTTACAGTCAGGATAGAGAGACCCACAAGGATAGACAGGGCAAGATCCCTAGGCTACAGGGCAAAACCAGGGTTTGTCATCGTAAGGCAGAGGGTCAAGAGAGGCGGAAGGAAACGCGAGAAGGTGGCAGGCGGAAGGAGAAGCAAGACCAGGAGAGTCACCAAGATACTCAACATGAACTACCAGCAGATCGCAGAGCAGAGGGCGCAGGTGAAGTACCCTAACTGCGAAGTCCTCAACTCATACTGGGTGGCGCAGGACGGCATCAACTACTGGTATGAGGTCATACTCGTGGACAAGGAGCACCCTCAGATAGCCGCTGACAAGCAGCTCAGCTGGATGACAAAGCCCGAGCATAAGGGAAGGGTGTTCAGGGGACTGACATCAGCGGGCAGGAAGACCCGCGGCCTGCGCAGGAAAGGCAAGGGCGCGGAGAAAGTGAGGCCCAGCCAAAGGGCGAAGGAAAGGCTGGCCAAGTAATCTTTCATCTTTCTTTTTCTTTCTTTTTATCAATGCTATCCGCTTAAAACAGCCAACCAGCCAACGCAAGATTTAAATAAATGCTGCGCTGAATAAATGCAGGACATAACCCAAGAGACCCAAGAGGTGATGACATGAGATACAGATGCTTGGACTGCGGCTACAAGTTCCAGCCGAAGACAGCAAGGCCGCCTAACAGGTGCCCTTTCTGCTCTTCTCCGTCAATAAGGCCTGCAGAGACAGCGCAGGACCTGCTGAATTCAGTCGGCAAAAGGCAGATACCTGAGTAGGTTTTTAATTCTTTTAAAATAAAACCAAAAACTTAAATACCTCTCAGCAGAGGGTAATAGACATGAAATGCATCAGGATCAACATGAAGAAGATAGAGGTCGAGAAGTTCTCGACGCGCGACGGGGCAGACCTCAGCATACACTTCGATGACGGCGGGAAGAAATGCCTGAAGTACTCCACCAAGCTCGACAACGTCAATGAAGACGTAAAGAACATAATCCTGAAGATCCAGGTCTACGAGAAGTCACAGAACAGGGTGCTCGACGCAGACGACATACTGGACACCTTCGTGAGCGTGCTCCTCGAGAATGAGGAGGAGGTCATGGACAAGATGAGAAGCTTCCTCGGCCGGCTCAAGGACGACAGGTCAAGGCTTAGGGCATACGGCACGCACGCAGGATACATAGAGTCGCTCAACAAGATGCAGAAGAAATGCCTAGATTTCAAGCCTGGAGCTGTGAGGAACGAGTCATAATCAAACGATCAACCTGCTCACTCTGTTTCTGTCTCTGTGACGTGCCTGTCTATGCCGGGAAACCTCTCTGTCACCCTCGCATCGATGGAATCCACGACAGACTTCTTCCCTTTCACGATAAGGTAGCCGAAGCGCTCAGGGTT
>JAFGJH010000034.1 GCA_016929255.1 Candidatus Woesearchaeota archaeon | reverse complement strand
CCAAGGGTGGGGGTGTTCACCCATCAAAAGGGATCGTGAGCTGGGTTCAGAACGCTGTGAGGCAGTTTGTTTGATATCTACTGGGAATGCTTGGTGTCTGAGTGGAAGGATCCTCTAGTACGAGAGGAACGGGGATTCGAGGCCTCTGGTCGACCTGTTATCTGACAAGGTATGCAGGGCAGCTACGCCTTACGGGATAAGTGCTGAAAGCATCTAAGCACGAAACCCCCCGCAAAAAGAGACACCTTGAACTCGAGAAGAAGACTCGTTTGATAGGCACGGTGTGTAAGTACGAAGCCTCGGCGACGTATTGAGCATGCGTGTACTAACCGTTCGTAATATACTTCCTATGCGCGGCTTTCATTATTTATTTTTCTTTTATCGCATCTGAAAGCACAGGTCAGCGTGAGCTATGTGCGCTTACCGAATCAATTCAGTTAGTTTTATATAATGAATTCTTTTTTTTTACCACCATGAACCGAATATTATCTTTCATACTGTTCTTCTCGGTATTCTTCACAGTATACCTTGCAATGCACTTCTATGTGTTCTGGCGCATGAGCCTGCTCTTGGGAATCAGCAGGAACATCTGGTTCTATGCTGTCATGGCCGCATTAGCACTCTCTTTCCCAGTCACAAGCCTGATAGAAAGGTTCCTTGACGGCCCGGTATGCAGGCTGTTCTACACGCTTGCAGCAACCTGGCTGGGAGCGATATTCCTCATGCTCTGTCTCCTTGTCATATATGAGGCTGTGAGAGTATTTGTCCGGCTGCCGTCGCCTGCAGCAGGGATAGCAGTGCTCTCAATCACTCTCGTCCTGGTGGTGTATGGCATACTGAATGCCGCTTTCATAAAAGTCAATGAGGTAGAGGTGCCCATGTCAGGTCTTGACGAAGAGATGACCCTCGTCCAGCTTTCAGACATACACCTCGGGACGATACACGATGCGAATTACCTCAGGACAATAGTCGATAAGACCAACGCGCTCGAGCCTGACTTGGTCCTCATCACAGGAGACCTGGTCGACGGAAGCGGAAGGATTGATGGCAAAAGCCTTGCTCCGTTCAAGGACATGAAAGCGAAGATGTTCTTTTCCACAGGCAACCATGAGACATATGAAGGGATTGACTTCATGATAGGCCTCCTCAACAAGACAAATGTGCATGTCCTCAGGAATCAGGTAGTGCATCACAAGGGCATCCAGATAGTCGGGATGGACAACCCTGGAGAGGGGATAAGTGACCAGAACATCAACTTGAAACACATCAAGTTCGACAGAGACAAGCCTGCAGTGCTCATGTACCACCCGCCGCTCGGGTTTGCCGACGCTGCAGAAGCGGGGATTGACCTCCAGCTCTCAGGCCATACCCATGCGGGCCAGATATTCCCTTTCAGTCTATTCACACGCATGTTCTACCGCTACACCGGCGGACTGTACGAGAAGGACGGCGCCTACCTGTATGTCTCGCCGGGCACAGGCACCTGGGGCCCGCCCATGAGGATAGGCTCGAGAAGCGAGATAACGCTCATACGGCTGGTCAAGGAATAAGACTGGAAAAGAAAAGAAAAAAAGAAGAAAAGAAAAAAGCACTGAGACTGTTCTATCCCGGCGTCACATCATCATCGGAGACTCCACCGATGTCCATGTCATCATAGATGTACTGCGAATCCGCTGTGTTGGTTATCACGCTGTCCACCTTTGTCCTGCCGTTGTAGATCTCGACGCGCGCAGGCCAGCCCTTATAGTTATTGACATAGACCCTGATTACCTTGCCTTCCATGTTGTAGTCTATGATGTGGTAGAGCTGGTCTCCTATCTTGTTGTCAAGCGCCCATCGGAAGTTGTTGTTGAGCTCAAGCAGCCAGTCCTTCGGCATCTTGATATTATCCCTCCTTGCGAAGTTCTCTGTGAACGGGCCTTTGCCGTCAGGGCAGGAGGCCTTGGTGGTCTCGCAATATCCCTTTGCATCGAGAGTCGCCCTGTTCAGATAGACCATATTGTACTTGTTGAATATGTCAACCTTATCGGCCCGTATTATCGAGCGCTTCACCAGGTCTCCTCTCACCCAGACATCGGTCTGCGCTACACCCGGCGCAGTATACCTGAAGAAATAATTCTCCTCGGCCTTCCTTGCATTGTCAAGCAGCGTCCTGATAGCCTTTATCTTTGTCTGCTCGACCTTGGGCAGGGCCTCCAAGTTATATGGCGCGGGCTCTTCCTCTGCCGCAGGCTCTCGCTCTTCCTCCGCTTCAGGAGGAGCAGTCTCCTGTTCACTCACTTCGACGGGTTCGGCCTCTTCCTGCGCCTCTTCCAGCTGCTGTTCTTGCTGCTCCTGCTGTTCTCCCTTGACCTGCGGAGCCTGCTGCTGCGCACAGCCTAAAACAAGCATTGAAACAATGACCAAAGAAATTAGCATCAGTCTCTTATCCATCGTACCACCCCTTAATCAATCTTAATCAATCATGATTGTGGGGGATCATCAAACCCCTTGCGCATTTAAAGGTTTTGTTCCGGGGCTTAAAAAAAGAGAGGGTATATATTTTATATAAAAAAGCGCAAATAATGCTGAATGCACGGTTTTAATAAAAAAAGCCTGACTAATATTTAAAAACCATCCGGACATGATATATCCTATGATGTCTGTTGTGGTGAGCAAGAAAATGGAAGTCTCGGGTTCTGGCGCGTCAGCGTTCCGCAACATGGCAGTTTGGGAGGGGGGCTACAACATCTGCATCGATGTCTGCAGGACTGTTGACCAGAGCAGCGAAAAGAACAATGCGCTGATACAGCAGCTCAAGTCTGCCGCGACACTGATACCTTTGAACCTTTCCAAGAGCGCAAGCTACAGGCTGGGAAGGCAATACATACGGCACTTGAGGGGAGCGTTCGTCTCCACAAAGCAGCTTGAGACATTGCTGCTCATCTGCCACGACCTGAATCATGTACCGACAGAGCAATTCCTGGACCTAAATTCCAAGCTGAACATCTTCTCATCAAAGCTGTGGAAGTACATCAAGTACAGCGAGAGGAAGCTGAGGAACAGGACCAATAGATAATCCGGTTGAATATTCAGTTCCGGATTTGACAAAAGCCGGAAATATTTCCAAATTTCTTCTATCTTCAGCGCAATACTTGCGCCCAGACCGCCTTATTCCGGACAATCTTATATTCTGTCCGTATTCTTTCTGCTCTCGTCGGAGGTATTGCACCTTTTTCTCGCAAACCATTATTTAGCCCGAAGGCGTATCTATACAGCATACATATCCTAAAACTCAGGGAGGATGATGATATGGGACTCATAAGAAAGGCGTTGCTTTACGGAGGGATATTCGCCCTTGGCATGGGCGCGTGCTATTTATCCTGTGTCGACAGGAAATACGAGGTGGTAGAGCACTGCGGCGAACTTTATGTCAAACATAAAGGGACCGGCATGATGGCAGAAGTGGACCGTGACTTCGACATACGCTCTTCGCCATCACGAAGCGGCGATGAGATCTGCCCTGCCTCAAGGGACATCTCTGAAAGGATAGAAGACGCATACAGGGCGCTTACCAGGTGAACAAAACAAAGGAGGGTGTGAAATGGATGATTATAATGGAAAAGCATTGCTGGTGCTTAGGCCGCAGGTCCTGGCCAAGATATCTGACCTGAGAGAGGACAACGGCATGTCGCCGTTGGTGATACCGCAGAAAAAGGAGCTGAGCTGGACACCAGAGATAATAGATATCGCGCCAGGCTATCCCCCTGCTGACCAGGGATATGGAAACAGGGCGAGGCAGCTCATACTTCCGAACAGGGATCTAGACGGCACAGCGAAGTTCGTGATCCTCAAGAAAAAGACAGCAGAAGTCCGCAGCCTGCAGCGGAAAATAGAACGTGAGCTAGGCTATGACGAAGCGGGCGGTCTTGCCAGGTGGGCCAACAACTTGGTGAACGAGACAAAAAAAAGACTAGGCATCAAGGTGCGGACACTCGAGGACCTGTTCGAGGAGGAACAGCAGCTGGTCCAGGAGACACACTCAGCCCTCTCAAACATCTACCTGCTCTGCACCCAGAACCAGGCAAGCCTCAACTCATTCCTTGACATGGCAGACCATAAGCTCGACGAGATAGCAGCAGCAAGGCCCAGCAGGATACACACGCTCAGCGATACAAAAGATGAGTTTGACAGGTCCATGAGATACCTCTCAGGAGTCCAGGCAGGCACGCCTGGCTTCGGCCTGGCAAGGTCGCAGGCAAGATGGGCAAGGAATGCCGTTGCTGAGGCAGCCCATGCCATCGATTACAACGACCTGTATGCCAGGAACGTGAACATGTTCGCTACACGCCTGGACCTCGGCCTCCAGATACTCATAACAGGGACACACACTGTCCACAATCTCGGCGGGACGTACGAGGTGGCTGCAGAGTTCCTGAAGGCGTGGCCTGCGTTCAGCACCATACGCAACCTATTCAAGTATTTCTCGACTTTCAGGGAGGTCAACGATGCGTTAGGCACAGCTTTCGAGCAGGCAAGGCAGATAGAGTCAAAGTTCGAGAACCCGAGCATGCTCGCAAGGATATACCATGAGATGCCCACCCTGCAGCCAGACCAGGGTATGCCCAGGGTGCTTGACAACCTTAACAGGGAACTGTACCTGTGCGGAGCCAGGGCTTTTGACAAAGGCTGAAGCGAACTGCCGCCAGCACTGACAAAAATGCCCAAAAGAAAAACTCTTGAAGATGAGGTTAGGGAAACAGCATACCATGCGCTGAAGGACAACAGCTTCATGGGCAAGCTCGAGCCCAACCATCTGTGGGAGGACCCTTCTGTATCAGGCGTCGTAGCATCAGAAGAATGGAGAAGGGGAGTCATAGATCTCTTCACGCGAGACATACCGACTGGCAGGAACAAGGTCAAGCCGACGGGCTGGGAGGACATACCGAGAGAGTTCTGGCCTGTTGACGCAGGCATCAGTTCTTACGGACATGACGGCCGCGCCCCCTCATACTACAAGCATGCGCATAAGGGACCGGTGACATTCATCGATGTCTTCCAGGAGAGATATGACCAGATGACCGTCGGCGAGCGCCGGAAGTTCATAAGAAAGTTCGCTGACAAGAACCGCCCTATGAACCTTCTTGAAGGTCAGCCAGTCACTGACGTTGAACCTCACGTATTGGAATTCATCAGGGAAGAGCTCATAAGCATAAACCCCAAGGCCACCCCTTACAGGCGGAGCCACAGGAATAAGATAGAGTTCGCAGGGCTCTGCCTGGTCACAGCTCTTACTCTTGGAGTGATATACTGGGGCATGACTTCAGAGAGCACACACCGCAGACCGCGCGCGGCCAGCGCCGCTGTCATTCCACTGACCGCGCCAGAGCCATTGCACGTAACGCCTCCTGCTGAAGCAAAGCCGCCTGCACCGCTAACACCGACTGAGATTGCCCTCGCAGAGATACCTGCAGACATCCTCCAGACCAACCCCGCGCTGATAGAGTGCCAGGGAGAGACATACCAGGATATCTCAAGAAGGTTCAGCGGCTCTGCACGATACGCGAAGATTATAAAGGAATACAACAAGGCTCACATCCCATCGTTCAATTACCATAGCAACAGGTGCGAGAAAGGCAAGCTTCTTCTTTTTCCTCCAAGGATGCTCGATGAACTGACACGCGAGCCGATAAAGGACTACCGGAGGCACGGCAAGCGGGGATAAATACACGTCGCGGCGGCAGCTGCTGCGCTGCTATCGGTCAAGTCGGTTGCTATCTGAATTATTATTCTGCTGGTTGCTGCGCAAACACTGATGAACAAACTTCAAGCGCAACCATGTCCGTAATGCTTGCCTAAAGACACGCAGAAAGCGGCGGCAGCTGCCGTCCAACAGGCGGTGGCGCTGCTGATGATTGAAAGCCATAGAAAGGGAAGAAAGAAAAAAAAAGAAAAAATTAGGGTATATACCCTATTTATTCTTCAGACACAGGTGTCACTGTGAACTCTGTCGCAGAGGTTCCAGCGACCTTGACTTCTGTTCCTACGAGCTTGCCAGCTTCCTGGTAAGTCTTGTAGTCAGCCAAGACCCTAGTGGCCCTTGTGGTGTCCTCAGCTTCCCAGCCAGCGACAACGATGGCAACCTTCTCGCCGCTCTCGTAGAGCTTGACGATGCCCTCGCCTTCGCCGAGTCCTGAGTCAGCACCGCATGCCGGGTAGGTCAGGCCCATTATCTCAGCAGTAACTGAGTTGATGCACGGGCCGCCCACTGTGACGACATTCGCTGCTGTCGGGTCTGAGACCTGGCTTGCCAGCACAGCGGATCCGATCTCGATCCTCTGAGGCCTCTCCACTGTTATGGTGCCTGCGCCGCCTTCCATCGTGACAGTCTTCTCGAAAGTCACGAAGACCTGAGGCAGCACCTGCGCCAGCGGATAGGTTATGGTCACGCTGTCAGGGTCATTGTCCTCATCCTGCTCCTTCACGAGGATGCCGTAGTTGCTCATGCCAACCTTCAGGTTGTCATTGTCCTCAGGCGTGAACAGGTTCAGGCTTGCAGACTGGACAACGCTCAGGTCAACTTCGCCGCTTGCTGAAGTTATGTTGATTGTTATAACTTCATCAGTTGTGGCTTCGTCGAAGTTCTTTGCCTTTGTCGTCAGGTTCAGGTCGTTGTCCGCATCAACAACTATTGCCCTGTACGTGGTCTGCGTACCAAGGTCGACAATCCCGCCTCCCTTGATGACAAGGCCTGTCTCGGCAAGGCCGGCTGCGTTGCTGTCGTTCAGGTCAACTGCGATGCCATAGTCTGCGCAACCAGTCGCTGCTGTGGAGTTAGCAACAGCGAAGTCGAAGGTGTACCCTCCGATGTTTATCTGACCGACGCAGTTTCCTGCTGTGCCCAGGTCGCAACTAGCAGTGTACTGCGAGTTGACTGCCGCGCCTGTACCTATGTCAGTCAGCTGGACAAGGTCGTTGGACGTATCCACCGAGTCAAAGCGGAGGATTCGTGAGACTCCTGTGTCCAGGTGCGTGTTGTGGCCTACGACAAAGTAGTCGTTCCTGCAGATGGTGTACTTTGTGCCGTCTCCGACTGTGTAGTTCATGGCGAAGACAAATGCGTCATCCTCATCACCATAGTAAACATCGCCTGCGGTAGTGCAGCTGCTGTTTGTGTAGAACAGCCTGACATTGCTGTAGTCGATGCCCTGCGTGTTGGTGAAGCTGAGCCTGTACTCATCATCACCGCTCGCCTTAACCTTCAGCTCAGAGCTTCCAGGGTCAGACAGGCCTTCGTACCTGATGTCCCAGGTGTCCGCCAGCATGCCTTCAGGCTCGTCGAGCTTCTCCCTCAGCCCCTGTCCGGGGGATGCGTAAGGCTCGTCTCCGCCGACACCGTCAGTGAACAGTATGTAGCTGATCTTGCTAACCCTTACTGTCTCGTTCGCGGTGTTGGTGAAGGCCATCGACAGGTCAGAGTCCTCGATGTTCTCCTCGTTGACCTTGACAGTCCCGTCATAGGAAGCTGTCGCAGCGCCTGTTGCGTCTGTCAGCTGTATCTTGAATGCTCCAAGATAGAACTCCAGGATATCACCGCCGGCTGTCTCGCCCGCTTCGTTGGGCAGGACTTCCCTGATTCCGATGGTCGTGCCGTCGTTCAGGATCTCTGTAGAGCCCTCCTGCATCTCCTTTGTGACCTCGCCGTTCACCTTCAGCTTGACCTTCGCGTTTCCAGCTGCGCCGGCCCAGTCTGAGATGATCAGAGCAGTGACCTCATACTCCTTGCCCTTCAGGGTGTATGTCTTGGTCTCGCCTTCCTCGATCGTGTCGTGGATCGCTCCGCCCATGAGGTTCATGGTCAGCGTGGCTCCCGAATTGGAGAGCTTGGCGCTGACGACCGCGAAATCCTCACCGAGGATGTGCAGTGTCTCGTCCTCAAGGTCATCAAGGCTCCAGTCTACTGTGTTCACGTCCGACTCAAAGCCCTCGACGAACTCAAGCTCGTACTTGAAGACCTCCTCGCCGTCGTCGAACCAGAGGAAATCGCCGACATTGTCGTCATCATCCTCTGTGTACAGGACCTTGGCTGCTGCCTTGGTGCCGATCGTGGGGTCGTCCCATGCGAACCTCAGATACTGGTTCACGTCAGTTGTTCCCTTGTCGTTCGACACTGTGAAGCTCTTCAGGGCTTCTGCGTCCGCTGAGTCGAGCGTCTCTGTGACGTCTCCCAGTAACTCGTTGAGCTCAAGGACGTCGCCGGACCTCTGTATCTTGACAGAGTCGCCGCCGAGCATCACTCCCGCCTCACCAGAGACCTTTATAGTCTCCTTGACGGTAGAGCTGTACTGCAGGCTCATCGCGATGTCTGTGACACCTATGATGTCCGCAGGAGCTGCGTCGTCGCCCACGACCATCAAGCCGTTGAACATGCCGTCCTGGATGTACGGGGCGGGATATTCGCTCAGGTCGTACGGGCTTGCTGTTGCTCCGATAAGTGTGGCTCCCAACATAGAAACGCCTACACCCAAAGCAACAACCTTCTTAATCGCTTTCTTTACATTCATTACCTAAACACCTCCGTGTCTACGGAATAGGCTATTTGTGTTATTTCAGGTTGTTTTTTGGTGTAAAGAAGTTAGTTCACCTCTTTACAGGTTGTGGTTTAGGCAACCAGTTGTTCGTGTCGCTCTTGTAGCCGCTTAAGACGTCGTTGTTGTAAGTTGCTAGTCTATGCTAATTGGGTTGGATGATTACAAATCTGTTTTATAAAACTTTCGTAAGTCCGTCGATAGAAGATGCCGTCAAAATCACGTAAGGCTATGTGCTTTACGAATTTTCTATGTATGAGCTTTCACTATTGTATAATAGCTAATCTTTGGTGGTATGCTGAAAACAGTGGTTTCTTGAAGTGTATGCGAGTACCGGTCTTGTACTATTATTTTAATTGTAAATGAGGGCCTGCCTTATAAATGTAAGTGTGTTTTCCGTGGTTAGGCGGTGCGAGATGGTTCTTTTTTTCCAGAGGAAAATAAGGTTGGTGCTGGTTTTTTTTAAGGGTTTATAAATACAGGTTTTTTTGAGCAGGCTCAATGCAGGTTCAATAAAGACAGATCGCTTGATTATGGTATGTGGATGAATTATATGATTAGATAATGATTATCAGATAATAATTATAAAGCACGGTGACTCATTGGCTTTCAGGGCTTGTGTCCTGGAATTTCTGAAATGAGTTGTTTGTTTTCGGATGAGTTGGTGTGTTAGTGTAGCCAACTCATTCGGTGTTTATTAAGATCGTCAAACAGGTATTTAAGCCCTTTCCCTGTTTTGCGAGATTGACTCATTTTCTGGGTTCTTTTGCTGTTGGCGAGTGGCAAGGATTAGCTGTATAAAACAATCTCAAGTTTAACAAGCGTAAACCTGTCTTCAATATGCGCGAACCTAAGTTCAAGTGAAAGAACT
>JAFGJH010000033.1 GCA_016929255.1 Candidatus Woesearchaeota archaeon | reverse complement strand
ACCGCCGAAGAACTTGACCTGCAGCTCATCAATCGTTGCAGAACCGCTGTTCTCCAAAGTGAATGTAATGTTGCCTGCAACAGTGTCATTGCAAATCCTGAACTCATCTGCAACAACGGGCACGTTGATCATCACTTCCACTCCGCACTTCATGTCTGAAGCCTTCTCTGTTATCGTCTGCTTGTTCTCGGTGACGTAGTTCCTGACTATGCCTGTGACCACTGCACCGATTCCCACCACGACCACGATCAGCAGCACTGCCGCAATCAGCGGTGAAAGTCCTCTTTTCGAAATCCACATATCCATCTAATACACCTCCTCATTGATAGGTTGTACAATTATTGGGCACTGCCGAAACAGTTATGCCCGAGTCAGAGCAGTAAGCATGCTCCACAATCCCCGGCAGGTTTATCCTGGGCACCACCTTCACCTGCCTGAACTCGCCCACTCCATCAGGATCATAAGACATGTTGACAAGCACCACACCGCCAGGCTTGAGTGTAAAAGTGTCATTAAGCACAGAGTTGTTCTGGATTATCCCCTTGTCACCCACAACCCTGACCTGGAGGTTCAGGACCTCTGTCGTGCCGGTGTTCTCAACCATGAAATTCAAAGAAGCAAGGTCATTTTCAGTCTCATGCGTGCCGTTGCATATCTGGTAGTTGTCATTCACCATGACCCATTCTATGCTGGTATCCCTGCCGCACTTTATGGCCTCCTTCTCAATAGTCACCTGCTTCTCACCCTCTGTCAGATAGTTCCTCACAAGAGACATGACAGCAGCGCCAAGACTGACCACTATCACGACAAGCAGCACCGCTGCTATAATCGGAGAAATTGCCCTCTTGCTTCTCAACAACATTGAATCCCTCTTTTTTAGGCGGTTTGGAGTAATAATAAGGGGATTATTGAAGTCTTAATATTTAAAATTATTGGTTTGAAGCGCAGAAATAAGCATTAAAAGGCAAATCAGCAGTCAGCTATGTCAGCGAACCTAAGCTGGGCATCAGAGCAGTATATCTTGTTCGCAGAGCCTGTGACCTTCTTCTTCGGGATGATGTATACCTCTTGGACGTTGCCTACAGCAGCATGACTGACAATCACGCTGGAATTCACCTGCCCTGGCGCCAGCCCCTCAGGCAGAACACCATCAGCATCATCAAAGCCGGCGTCACCAAAAACCTTGACCTGGAACTCATCCACAAACATGGAACCAGTATTCTCAATCGTGAAATTGACGGTGTTGACCCCCAAGCATATCAGGAAATCATCATTGATTCTAGGCACTTCTACCTCCACCTGGGTCGAGCAGTCAGTGTCTGTGGACGTCTTCTCTATGACCTGCTTGTTCTCAGATATGTAATTCCTGACGATGCCAGTCACTACAGCACCTATGCCGACAACCACAACTATGAGAAGTACGCTCGCTATGAGCGGAGACAAACCTTTTTTTGAACAAAAAACCATCTTGGTCACCAGTGAGAACAAAACCTGTATTTAAATATTGTCAAATCCCTATCAGAATGAAGACAATGTTGCCCCAGAGATAAGTGACTACAAAAGCTATGAGAAAGCTGGGAACAAAAGGTATGCCATACTTTATCAGGACCTTCTTCACTTTTCCCTGCCTCTTCAGGCGGATGAGCCTCTTTATCTGTGACATCTCGAGACCCAGGTCCTTGGGGCCGCAGATGCGCTTCCTGCCCACGACAACATCCTCAACAACCCAGTCACCCTCTGTCAGCCTCTCAGGCTCGACCCACTTTATCATCGAAGAGCCCTCAACAGCCTTGAGGTAGACGAACACATAGAAAGACAGGAGCACGATGCCAGCGAGCACCACAACAGGGACCCGAACATAGTAAGGCAGGAAAGCAGAGACCACCAGCAGGAGCACAGTGCCGATCCAGACAGCCCACTTCTCCCTCTTCCTATCAGAAAACCTCCTGCTGAATTCCCTGGCAAAAGCCCTGAAGTTCACGGCAGCAAGGTAGACGCTGAACAGCAGGCCGAACATTGCGCCGAAAACCACGATGTTTATGATGAAACCGACCATGAAAGAATCTGTGCTCAGCTCAAGCCCAAGCAGTGCGCCGAGTCCCATCACCATCTTGGAATCGCCGCCGCCCCACTGGCCTCCGTAGAACATCACAAGAGCTATGATGAAGAATGCGCCGAAACCCAGCAGTCCATGTATTATGTAATCAGAATCATGATATGTTATGGAGAATATCAGCCTAAGGCCAAAACCCACAAAGATGAGCCCGTAGTTCAGCCAGTCAGGCACCTCCCGCACCTTAAAATCAGTATACGAGCCTATCAGGAGCGCGATAAAGACGATCATGAAGAGTATAGTTTCCGCGACCATGCAGGACACCAAAACAACAAAGTATATAAATAATAGTGTTATTATTCGCGAATAGAAAAAACAGCATTGTCCGGCGGATTCCGCAGCGCCGCGTGAGGCCAGGCAGTGACGCGTGAAGCTCGGCTTACGCATAAATTGTTGAAGGGGCTGCGTCCCGCAGGGGATGCTCAAACTCCCTTCGGTCCGTTTGGCACCTCGCTCGCTTCCGCTCGGAGGCGTCCCCTGCAACGCCCGCGATGTGCTTGCCGATAAAGCCTCGCATAATCACGGCGCCACTGCCATAGATGTTTACGGCTGCGCTGCTGAACAAGCAAACAAACAAGCTGAATGGGGGTCGTTTCTTGCTAGAATTCATAGCCAACCAGCTCAAGAAGAAAGGAGTCAATCCTGAGAAGGCAAGGATGCCGAAACACATAGCCATGACAGTCGGCGGGCTGGGAAGATGGTCAAGGAAGACAGGCGAAGACCTCAAGGAGGCGCACAAGAAGGCGCTCAGGAAGGTCGAGGAGATAATAAGGTACCAGCCCGCATTCGACATACCGATCATAACACTCTACCTGATAAACTCAAAGGTCAGCCAGGCAAAGGACTTCACAGAGATCATGGACGCGCTCGCGGAATTCTTCAAGGAGCTGACACAGAACCAGGACGTATTCAGGCACAAGATAAAAGTCTCGATACTCGGCAAGTGGTACGACCTTCCCAGCAGGGTGGTCGAGCCCATGAAGCGCATAATAGACGAGACCAAGGACTACGACAGCTTCTTCCTCAACCTCTGCATAAACTACGACGGGCAGGAGGAGATAGTCGACGCGTGCAGGATAATAGTCAGGAAAGCCATGCTCGAGAAGATGGACGTCGACACCATAGACACAGAGATGATAAAGGACAACATATACTCATCATACTTCCTGCCGCCGGACCTCATGGTAAAGACAGGCACGGGAAAGAGGCTGCACGGATTCCTCCTCTGGGACTCATCGCACGCGCTGGTCTATTTCTCAGGCGTGCTCTGGATAGAGTTCAAGGAGAAGGATTTCATCAAGGCGATAAAATACTACCAGGATAACAGGAATAGGGTGTGAAGACAGCACAACATTTATAAACAAAACCTGCCGGTATCTGCCGCATGAAAAAGAGGCTGATATTTTTGCTGCTTGCAGTCATGCTGCTTCTTACAGGATGCTTCGCAGAGAGCAACATAGTCAAGAGCGTCGAGGATGTAGACCAGTCCACAAGGATAATCACATACACAGAGGTCGGCGAAGAGACCAATTACAGCGCATCAGAGCTGGAATACATCAAGGACGGCCAGATGTACACCGTCTGGTTCAGCCAGAGCCTCAGGCCCTCGCTCGACTGGCTCAGGACACACTCAAAGCCGAGCGACAAGGTGCTCACCTGGTGGGACAACGGCCACCTTATAAGAGGATACGTAAGAAGAGAGCCGATAGTATACACACCCAACTATGACCTGCTCGAGACAGTCGCAGGAGGCAAATGGGACGAGGAAGAGCTCGGGCCGTTCTCAAGCAAGGAAGACCTCACCAATGTGGCATACGCGCTGCTCGCAGACAGCCCGACGATAACGCAGGGCATGATGAAGCGGTACGGCGCAAGATGGGCATATGTCGCGAGGATCGACCAGCAGAAGATAGCAGGCATGACCATGCTCCTCGGGGAGGACGTGAGCAACTACCTCGACGACCTCAACGAGCCGAAAGCGACAGTCCTGCAGAAAGTGCTCTTCAAGATGGCAGACGGCTGGCCTGTCAAAGGGTTCACACTCAGATACGAGGACGACTACGCATATGTTTATGAGCTGGAGCAGTGAATAGTTTTTTAAATAACCGCGATTTCTGGACAGGGGATGGAGATAGACCACATAATCAGGCGGCTTGCGCTCAAGAACGCGCTGGACTACAAGGGCAGGGCAAACCCTAAAGCCCTGCTGGGCAAGATACTCGGAGAGCACGCAGAATGGCGCGACAAGCGCGCAGAGCTTGCCAAGAAGATAGATATGATAGTCAACGAGGTCAACAGGCTCAGCATAGAGGATCAGACAAAGGCGCTCGAGCAGGAAGCGCCGGAGATGCTCGGGAAGAAAGAGAAGAAAGAAAGAGATATGTTCGCATTCCTGGGGATAAAAGAAGGCGACAAAGTGGTGACCGCGTTCCCGCCAGGACCTGAGAAGTACCCGCACATGGGACACGCAAAAGCATCGCTGCTGAACTACCTTCTCGCAAAGCAGTACGGCGGAAAGTTCATACTCAGGTTTGAGGACACAAACCCCAAGCTCGTTCAGGACATATTCTACGACATAATACAGGAGAACCTCAAGTGGCTCGGTGTCGAATGGGACGAGCTCATGTACGCATCAGACCGCATGGAGCTGTTCTACAATAACTGCGAGAAGGTTCTCAATGAAGGGGACGCATACGTGTGCAGCTGCGACGCAGAAAAGATAAAGCTGTCAAGGGAGAAAGGAAATGCATGCGCATGCAGGGACAGGAGCACAGCAGAGAACCTCGAGCTCTGGAAGAACATGCCCAACCTGCCAGAAGGCCACGCGACAGTCAGGCTCAAGATAGACCTCAAGCACCAGAACACGACCATGCGCGACCCGACTATATTCAGGATAATCGACCAGCCCCACGCAAGGCACGGAAATAAATACAGGGTGTGGCCGAACTACGACTGGCAGAACGCGATCATAGACAGCGAGACAGGAGTCACGCACCGCATAAGGAGCAAGGAGTTCGAGCTCCGCAACGAGCTGCAGAGATACATACAGAACACGCTCGGAATAAGGGAGACATCCACGTACGAGATAGGAAGGTTCAACTTCGTCGGCGTGGAAAGCAGCGGAAGGAGGATACGCGAAGGCATAGAGCGCGGAGAGTTCCTCGGTTGGGACGACCCTTCGCTTACCACCATCGTCGCGCTGAGACGAAGAGGATTCCAGCCGAAGGCAATACGCGACTTCCTAATATCCACAGGGGTCTCGAAAGCAGAGGCAAAGCTTACTTGGGATGACATCATAATGCACAACAAGCGCCTGCTCGACGCAGAGGCAGACAGGCGCTCATTCGTCAAGGACCCTGTCGAGCTCTGGGTGAAAGGCGCCCCGAAGCAGAAGGTCGAGCTGCACCTCCACCCGACGCACCGCAAAGGCGGCAGGAAGTTCGAGACATACGACCTGTTCTACGTCACCAAAGATGACTTCGACATGATGGAAGAGGGGAAGATGTACAGGCTCATGGACTGCCTCAACTTCAGGAAGCAGAAGGACGGATTCGAGTTCGACTCACTCGAGGTGGCGAATTACAAGAAGCACGGAGAGAAGATAATCCACTGGCTGCCGAAGTCTGAGAAACTCATGGATGTAGAAGTTATGATGCCTGACAAGAAGACAGTGACAGGGCTTGCAGAAATGGGCCTGGGCAATGTGAAAGAAGGCGAAGTCGTGCAGTTCGAACGCTTCGGTTTCTGCAGGCTCGACAAGGTGGGCAAGACCAACACCGGCGACGTAAAGATGGTGTTCTGGTACACGCATAACTGAAATTCTAGCAGCGCCGCCACCAGCGCCTAGCGAGCTGGCGGAAAGATACGCGGTTGAACAACACTCGGCAGCACAGTCAACGGATGATGTGGAGCTAGCGCTCTGGTGGCGGCGCAGGCACTAGCGCGGCTACACCACGACGTTCGCACCGCATATGTTGTCAACTGTTTTTCCAAGGGTTGCTTATCCGTTTTTGGTTCCGCTGGGCTCACAGGTCAGTGGTGTAGCCGCTTTGTGAGGCAGGTATCAGCGGTGCTCAAGTAATATGAAAAGAAACCGAAATTCTGACAAAAAGCTTTAAATAGACGGGAAACAAGGATATATGTGAGAACATGGAAACAGTATTCCCGTGCGGCGCGAAAGGAAGGGCAGAGTTCTGCCCTGGCGTGTGCCAATACGGCAAGTTCTGCAAACTGGTGAAGGACGCAGCCAAGAAAAAGCCTGCGCCGAAAGAAGACGACATAGAGGACATCCTCCCAGACAAGAGACCTGAGAAGAAACCCCCTGTGCAGCTCTACTACTAAACTTTATAAACAAAACAATCCTGCAAGAGAGCATGCTGAAGTTCCTGCCGACAACAAAGAAAGAGCTCGACGCTATCGGATGGAAAGAGCTTGACGTCATAATCGTCTCCGGAGACGCGTACATAGACCACCCCATGAGCGGCACTGCGCTCATCGGCAGGCTGCTGGAGTCGCACGGATACAAGGTGGGAGTGATAGACCAGCCGGACTGGAATTCTACCAAAGACTTCATCCGCTTAGGGAAGCCACGACTCTGCTTCTGCGTCACAGGCGGGCACATGGACAGCTCGCTCGCCAACTACACTCCGCTGAAGAAGAAACGCGAAGTGGACAAGGCATACGCAGGAGACAAGGGACGTCCGGGAAGGGCTGTCGTCGTCTACTGCAACATGCTGCGCCAGGCATACAAGGACGTGCCTCTTGTCATAGGAGGGGTGGAGGCATCGCTCAGAAGGCTCGGGCACTACGACTTCTTCGACAATGACGTAAGAAGAAGCATACTGCTGGACTCACGCGCAGACGTGCTCGTGTACGGCATGGGAGAACGCCAGATAACAGATGTATGCGGGAGGCTCAGGGCAAAAAAAGGGCTCGAGGGCATACGCGGAACAGCGGTGAAGCAGAAAGAACTGCCGAAAGACGCAGTCCTGCTGCCAGGATTCGACGAGATAAAGAAAGACAAGCAGAAATTCGTCAGGTCATTCAACACACAGACAAGCAACTTAGATCCGTTCACGGCAAAACCCCTCGCAGAGAGGTACGACAGCAGCTATGTCGTGCAGTACCCTCCTGCCTATCCGCTGTCCACTCCAGAGCTGGACCATATCTACGCACTCCCGTTCGCAAGGGCGCAGCACCCCAAGTACAGCTTCCCTGTCAAGATGCTTGAACCCATACTTTTCTCAGTCGTGACGCACAGGGGATGCTTCGGAGGATGCAGTTTCTGCGCAATCAACTTCCACCAAGGAAGGTACATCCAGAGCAGGAGCAGGGAATCAGTGCTCGATGAAGTCAGGAAGATCACAAAGCATCCCGAGTTCAAGGGATTCATCTATGACATAGGAGGGCCGACAGCAAACATGTACTGCATGAACTGCAGGAGCTACGGCAAAGGAGAAGAAGAAGTGCGCGTGCCTTCCATCATTGACGGAAAGGAGGTGGTGTTCCGCCACATCCGGGGATTCGACTGCCAGAAAACCTGCCTGCCAGGCCCCTGCAGGAACCTCGACCACGACCACAAGGAACTGGTCGCGCTGCTGCGCGAGATACGGGCAGTGCCGGGAGTGAAGAAAGCGTTCATAAGAAGCGGAGTAAGGTATGATCTTGCGATATCAGACCCATCATTCATCGAAGAGATTGCTGCGCACCACATATCAGGACAGCTGAAGGTGGCGCCGGAGCACGCAAGCAGGAAAGTCCTGGAGCTGATGAACAAGCCAGACATAAAAGCATATGAGAAGTTTGTCGCGGAGTATGAGAAAATAAACAATAAGCTCGGGAAAGAGCAGTACCTGGTGCCTTACTTCATAGTCGCGCACCCGGGCAGCGGGGACAAGGAGTCTGCAGAGCTGGCGCAGTTCATCAAGAGGAACAGGATACGCACAAGACAGGTGCAGCTGTTCACACCAATGCCCATGACAATATCGACATGCATGTACTACACAGGGCTGGATCCAAAAAGCGGAAAGAAGATACACGTGCCTTACACTTATTCTGAAAAGAAGAGACTGAAAAATATTGCGCTAAGCAGATAGGATCAGTCGACTACCTGGACGATTCCGCCCGCCTCTTCGACAGCTTCAGCATGCTTAGCCAGGAACCTGTCCCTCTCGCTTGCGCTGGCAGCGACATGTGAATCATTGCTGTCAGCCACGAGCTTGACTGTCTGGCCTCTCCCGTCATCCTGATATACAACTTCAGGAACATATCTCTGCTGGTTTGTTTCAGGGGTCACGTTGTTCTCAGCAAAATAGGCGTCCAGCCTTGCCTGTAGAACCGCAAGATATTCAGTCCTGCTGCTGTATCCTTTGGGGTCGTATTTTGACATCTCTCAACACCTAATATCAATAGAAAAAAAGGGTTATTTATAAATGTTTCGTTTTTTATTACTATTTAGTGACTACAAACAGAAAAGCTTAAATAGGCCCTCAAATTCCGAAAAAAGTCACAAATAGCCTTAAATACATCTTCGTATTAAGGCGTATAAGGTGAAGGGAGATGCTCGAAGCAATCATGGATGGAATCTCAGAAGGAGTCACAGAGATAGTGCAAACCATAGAGCACAGCCGCCTCAGGAACAGGGCCTACAGATATCAGGATGAGGGGCGTTTCGAAAAGGCAAAGGATGCGTACACCCAGCTGGCACTGGAGGAGCAGGACTCTGTAAGGCAGGCCATGTACCTCGGATGCGCAGCCCACGCAGCCAACAGGGCAGAAGAATACTACCAGGCAAGGCTACTCGCAAACGCAGGACTGACCATCCTAAAGAAGAGCGGAGAGGAGTGCAGGTCAGTGGCAATGCACCTCCTGTACTGCAGAGGCGTCGCCGAGCTCAACCTGCCGACGACACCAGTAATCCTTCTTACCAAGAGGAAGAAAAAAGAACGCGCCAGCTGTACTGGTGCCTGCTAAATCTGCTTTATGAAGAAATTCCAGGCTCCTGAGCCGAACAGCGTGATGAGCGTGACTGCCACGCCCGCGATGATGACCCCTACGACGCAGGCGATGAAGAACCTCTTATAGCCAAGGCCGAGAAGGTAAGAGCCAAGCGCGCCTGTATAGACGCCAGAGCCCGGCAGAGGCACTCCGATGAAAAGCGCAACACCAAGGGTGCCGTACTTATCCACATAAGGTGTTATCTTCTTCTGGGTCCGCTCGACAAACCTGTTGTAGACCCTGCCGATGGCCTTGACCTTCACGACCAGGTGGACGAACTTATCAAGAAGAAAATAGACCAGGATTCCGAGCAGGATGTTTGTGACCACGCAGACAATGAAGACATTTACCCAGCCCAGACCCGTCTGCAGGATACCATATGGTATGGACGCCCTCAGCTCCAGCAAGGGCAGGAAGGTTATTATGACCAATCCCAATATCTCCCTGAGCATGGCTCAGCGTTTTGGAAGCGGCTTTAAATATGTTTTGAAAGCCTTCTTAAATGACAATTGAAATTCACCACTTAGAGCGCCTAAAAACCCAGAATTCCAAGATTCCAAATCAAAACCTTTAAATAGAAGCAGCCTTTCTAAACCGCTCGTAGGGCTTAAATCGAGAGGTTTAAGGCGCATTATCATAAAATAACAAATGGGGTGAGTATTAATGGGAGAAATATTGGTTGTTAAGGCAAAGCTCAAGGAAGTCTGCAAAGGATTCAATGTCGCAGGCGACCTCGCGGAAGCGCTCAGCGCAAAGGTCAGCGCAGCTATCGACGACGCTGTCAAGAGGGCGGATGCCAACGGCAGGAAGACAGTCATGGGCAAGGACGTGCCTTTCAGCTTCGGGTGCACAGCGAAGAACATCGAGAACCTCATAGTCAAGGCAAAGCTCAAGGAAGCCGCGAAGGGCAACAATGTCGCAGGCGACCTCGCAGAGAACCTGAACTGCCTCGCGCACCAGCTGCTCAAAGCAGCATGCGAAAGGGCCGAGTCCAACCAGAGAAAGACTGTGATGGCAAAGGACCTGTAAAGGTCTTTTTTTCTTTATTTTTTAATCATATTTTTCTCATCCACCGTATGCAAAGCTTAGAACGCAGGCTGCAACCCTATATGCCATTTGCGGTCCTTACAAGAAATCAATGATCATTCCTGCCTTCGGCAAAAAGATACATGATGCACTCTGCAGCAGCCTGGTGCGTGGTTGAGAAAATAGCAGAAAGAAAACAACAAACAGAACATCAAATCATTTCCTCTTCGGCTTGGCTTTCGGCTTCTTAGGAGCAGTCTTCCTGACAGGTGCCTTAAGCTTTGCTTTGGGCTTCGGCTTCGCAAACTGCCCGGGCGCCGGCTTTGCAGCAGCTGGCTTCAGAACAGCGACTTTCGGCGCAGGCAGCTCAAGCCCCCTTGCCCTTGCAAGAGTCGTCTTGTGCTTATCAATGATCTGCTGGACGCGGTCAAGCTCCTCCTTGCTGTGCACACCCAGCCTCCTCAGGTCCTTATGCCTCTCCTCAAGAGACCTGAGATGCGACTCAACATCAGCCATGTGCTGCTCCTTTGTCTTAGGCACGAACGGCGTCGTGGAAGGCGCATCCTTCTTCTGCTTTATCCTGCGCTCAATGTCCTCAATCTTCCTCTGCCTGTCCTCGCCGGACTCTGAGATGCGGATGTGCGCAGCTGCAAGCGCCTCGCGGAGCTCCAGGATCTTGCCGTCCTTCTCCTCAAGCTCCTTGGCATACTCCCTGCCGATGTCTATCAGCTTCCGGGAAAGATCCTCTACCATGGACCTGAGCTCGGTTATCTGGCGCGTCTCCTTCCTCTGCTCCTCGAGTATCTTCTCCTCGTCGTGGATTATCTCATGCACAACATCCTCAAAAGAGCCCAGCTCATGCTCTATCATCTGCTTTGTGCTGCGCTTGTTGAGAGAGACAGCCTTGATGCTCTCTATCTTCTCCTTGACCTTCTGCTTCTTATTGGAACGTTCCTCAGCCTGCTTGGCAGCAGCAGAAAGATGCGTGACAAAACGCCTCATCCTCACAGGATGGAACTCAGCCTTCTTGCCGGAAGGGACATCAGACTTCAGCTCCGTATAATCATCTGGCTTGTCTGCCATAGCTAATCACTTCATCAACCCGCCCATGATATCCCTCCTGCCCGGGCCGGGAGGCGCGCCAGGAGGACCCAACGGAGGAAGCTCCTCATCTTCCATGCCATCAGGGGCACCTAACGGAGGCAGACCACCACCAAAGCCGGGCGGACCACCAGGACCGGGAGGCGCTGGCCGCGGAGGCGGAGCAGGGCCGAAACTCGGCGGAGCAGACGGCCTCGCAGACATAGGCCCGGGCCGCGGAGCAGGACCCCCAGACAACGGAGGCAGGCTGGGCCTTGACGCAGCCTTCTCGCTGATCTCCTCAAGCTTCTCCTTCACCATGTCAGCAATTGCGACTATGCCCTTCGCTATCTTCTGATTCTGGTCGATGAGCGTCTCAATCTTGTCATTGATGGGGCCTATCTGCTTGGCCACCATCTCAGTGTCGTGCTCCTCAAGCTTCATGTCCTCAGCAGCCTGCTTGAACACCTCAAGCATGACATTGAGGCTCTTGTTGAGATTGTCGATGCTGGCCTGCAGGTTCTCGCCAGACTCGGAGCCCTCCAGAGGATTCTTCTTGAAACGGTCAAGCTCCCTCTTCAGGGCCAAGAACTCCTTCTTAGAAACTATCGCATATTCTTCCTCATCCAAATCAAACACCCCTTTTTCTTTTTTGCAAGCAAAATTAAAAATGATTTATAATGGAAAAACAGGCACCGAACTTTATAAAGATTTCTGTTTTAAACTTTGTTTACAGCCCTTTTCCACTTAAAATTCTGAGTAGATACGGGTTCTGGGGTCATCAGAAAAAGAATGAAAGATAAAAAAAAGAAAAGTAAGAAAGCCGGACGGCCTATCCCCCAGCTAAAGCTTGGGGGCATTTGACCGGCCGTCCTTCAAACCAGTTTTCTCTGATTT
>JAFGJH010000032.1 GCA_016929255.1 Candidatus Woesearchaeota archaeon | reverse complement strand
TTGCTACACAAGCACTGCTGAAGAAGCCAAAGTGCAACCCGTACCGCGATGATTGTGTGAGGACACGCAGAAAGCGGCGGCAGCTGCCGTGATTGACCAGACCAATCCTTTTTCAATCACCACTAACAGATGATTGTAATTCTTTTTAAAGTTGAGCCATTCCAGCGGAGATACAATGATAGAAGAGATGCTGACATACTACCTCCCGGAATACCTGCACAACAGATACCTTTTCGCAGCCACAATATTCCTCGCGTTCTTCATACTCTCAAGGCTCACAGTGTACATCATCGAGAAGGTCGTGCTGGCCCTGACAAGGAAAACAAAGACAAAGATAGACGATGACCTTGTGGAGAAGACACACGGCCCGATATCCTGGCTGCTGATATTCATAGGATTCAAGATAGCGCTTGAATACCTCGCATTCCAGAACGGTGTCGCGAGATTCCTCAACAAGACAGCCACATCCCTCATCTACATAGGCATAGGCATTGTGGTCATAGCCATAGTCGTCGTGATGATAAACCACTGGGGCAGGCGCATAGCCAAGAAGACAAAGTCGACGATGGATGACGCGCTCATACCCCTGTTCAGGAGGACCACGCGCGTAGTGCTGCTGATAATCCTTGCGATAATGGTCCTCGACCTCTGGGGAGTGAACATCACAGGGCTCCTTGCAGGAGTGGGAATAGCAGGCATCGCCATAGGGTTCGCCGTCAAGGACAGCCTGGCGAACATATTCGGCGGCATATCCATAATACTCGACAAGACGATCCACGTGGGTGACAAGGTCCAGCTCTCTGACGGCACGCTCGGCGTGGTCGAAGATGTGGGCATCAGGGCGACGAGCATAAGGACATACGACAACGAGTTTGTCATAGTGCCGAACGGCTCGATGTCGACCATGACCATAAAGAACTTCAACAGGCCAGACCTCAAGCAGCGCGTCACCGTCCTTTTCGGAGTGGAGTACGGCTCAGACCCTGAGAAGGTAAAGAAGCTCGTGCTGGCCGAGATCAAGAAGATGAAGGATATCATGAATGACCCTGCGCCCGATGTCAGGTTCTCTGAGATGGCTGACTTCTCGCTTAACATGAAGGCTTTCTTCTGGGTGGATGATGTCTCAAAGGCATTCCCTAAAAAGGAAGAGGTGACCATAAGGATATACAAGCTGCTCAACAAGCACAAGATAGGCATACCCTTCCCGACAACGACCGTGCATGTGAAGAAGTGAAGCGTTCTAAGCACGGCTCATTAGAAAGTATCGCCAGCGGCGGGTGCCGCCGGCTCGCCTTGAGGTGAATTGGTGAAACATGGCATGCTCAAAGCCTTCTGCTTTGGCATGTCAAATAATTGCCTCATTTGACGTTCCCCCTTAGGAGCCAACCATCCTTGCCGGTGCGCGTATTTAACGGATTGAGCTCGCAGATTGGCGGCACCATCACTTTCTACTTAGCCTATCGCACCAAAACATTTATAAATACATATAGTCATTACCCTCTTAAACGAAACTAAAATAGTCTCAATGTCGGGACTACCCAAATCGTTCATGATAACCGTTTGTTGGGGAAAGAGGTGAAATAGGATGAACAAAAGAGCAAGCTTGAGTCTTTCTATAAACGCAATCGTCATCCTGGTCCTTGCCATCACAATGCTGGGCCTGGGCCTTGCGTTCACGAAAGGGATGTTCGGCAAGCTGTCAAGCAAGCTGTCAGTGCCGGAACCAGACATCCCTGCGACAGCAGATGACAAGATAGTCCTGCCGTCAGAGGAGCTGGTCATAACCAAGAACAAGGAGTTCATATTCAGCGTCAACGTATACAACGATGACTTCACAGGGCCTGTGAAGGGAGAGCTGACATGCCCGCAGCAGGGAACAGCAGCGGCCATCCCTCCCAACACAGTCATATCAGGCCCGCAGGACATACCGCCCGGCGAGGACAAGGGCTTCAAGTTCATCGTCGCAAAGGATGTCGTGACACAGTCATCCACCAGGGTATGCACACTGTCATTCAAAGGAGAGACCGCAGGCGAAGAGTCAAAGCAGATAGTGGTCTCGATCAAATAAAAGGTGATACTCGATGGCTGCAAAGAAAATAAAGAAAAGGCTCACGCAGGACCAGGAATTCCAGATAATGAAGCTTGTCCTGGACAAGTTCCTCTGGATGGGATTCGTCGTGCTCGGCTACGCTATCTTCCTGGGGACAATACATGACGAATGGGGCCCTGCGATAGCATGGGGCATCTCCGGAATCATCATACTGGTGCTCTTCATGATGCTCATAGTGCGCGAGTATGAGATACTCAGGTAGGCGCACAATTTTTTTCTTTTCTTCAAAATGGGGATTCTCCACAACAAGAAGGGCATTGAACTTTCCATCAACTTCATAGTCATGCTCATACTGGCAGTGGCAGTCTTCGCAGGCGGACTCATGTTCGCAGCCAAGTTCTTCGGCCAGGCAGAGCAGATAAGGGGCAGCCTTGACGCGCAGACAGAGAAGCAGATAGAGAAGCTCCTCGACTCAGGAAGCCCTGTCGTGATACCCCTGAGCACCAAAGAGATATTCCGCAACAAGTTCGACACGTTCGGAGTGGGAGTGCTGGCGAAGAACAACGGGGTTTATGAGATGATAGTGCAGTACTCCGAGGCGTACAAGGCAGACAAGTCACCGATAAGCGCGAACGCAAACGACTGGCTACAGGTCCCGCTGACAAAGCAGACCCTCAAGAAGAACGAGAAAGGCAAGTTCCTTATCGGCGTGTCAGTTCCCAAGACAGCGGAGAAGGGCACATACCTGTTCAATGTGCGCGTGGACTACAAGGGAGACCTGTCAGCAGAGCCGCCCATACCCGCGCTAGAGCCATACGACAACCCGCTGCAGTTCATAGTCAAGGTGCCGTAAGTGCTTTTTCTTAGCCAGTTAATCGCAGCATAAGCAGTGGCACCATGAATGTGCGAGGCTCTTTCTGCTGCTATATCTTGACCGACGCAGACAGCACAACACTGCGTGTTGCGGGCTTTCCAGAAGGCTTGAAAGAGCGGCGGCAGCTGCCACGCTGCTAGATTGCGTTGCCGGCAGGAAATCAAATCTTCAGCTACAAGAGGCTGGCGCCTTCCGCAT